>NZ_JAFIMU010000007.1:2178750-2490000 GCF_017302985.1 Corallococcus macrosporus | reverse complement strand
TCCACGAAGACGTGTCCGTCCAGGTGGTCGATTTCGTGCTGGAGCACGTGCGCGAGCCGGCCTTCCGCCTCCAGTTCGTGCCATTGGGCGCTCTTGTCCTGGTAGCGGACCTTCACGCGCTCGACGCGGGGGCACTTCTCCCACACGTCCGGCACGGAGAGGCAGCCCTCCTCCAGCTTCACGCTCCCCTCCTTCGACAGCATCTGGGGGTTCACGATTTCGAACTGGGTGCCGTCCTCCCGGCCGACGATGGCCACGCGCAGGGGGACTCCCACCTGGTTGGCCGCGATGCCGATGCCCTTGGCCTCCGCCATGGCCTCCGACATCTCCTGGAGGAGCGTTTCGAGCGCCGGGCCGAAGTCGGTCACGGGCTGGGTGGACGTGGTGAGAACCTTGTGGGGCCAGATGACGATGTCGCGAGCCATGCGCGCGACTCTGCCATGCGGCCCCTTCCATTGCTCGGCAGTTCCGCTAGACCGGCGGCATGCACCCGCACTCCCAGCTCATCACTGATTTCTATTCGGCTTTCCAGCGCCGCGACGCGGACGGAATGGCCGCCTGCTACCACCCGGACGTGGAGTTCAACGACGCCGTGTTCCAGGGGCTGCGCTACGCAGGGGCCACCTCCATGTGGCGCATGCTGCTGGAGCGCGGCAAGGACCTGGAGCTCGTCTTCAGCCAGGTCCAGGCGGATGACCGCACCGGCAGTGCCCACTGGGATGCGCGCTACACCTTCGGTCAGACGGGCCGGAAGGTGCTCAACCGCATCGATGCGACGTTCGAGTTCAAGGACGGGAAGATCATCCGCCACACGGACCGGTTCCCCTTCTGGACGTGGTCGCGGCAGGCGCTGGGGCCCGTGGGCTGGGCGCTCGGGTGGACGCCGCTGCTGCACAACAAGGTGCGCGCCCAGGGGGCGGCGGGGCTGCGCAAGTACATGAAGGAGCGCGGCATCGAAGGGGCTTGAAGGCCCCTGGCTCACTCCCTCACGTCGAGCGTCTTCAGCGTCACCGGCCCCTTGGGGCCCTGGCGTGACAGGGTCGCCTCGCAGCGCACCTGTCCCATCCAGTCCGTGAAGCGCAGCGACGCCGTGCCGTCCGCGTGGAGCCAGAGCGTCGCGTGGCCGTGGTTGCCCCGGTCCTGGCGCACGCCCGTCCATTCCGGGAAGCGCGGCCGGGATTCGAAGAAGCGGACCGGCGCCGCCGGGTAGTCCGGGGCATCCCGCCGCTCGGAGGGGAAGCCTCCATGGCCCAGGCTGGCGCCGAGGAAGGGCAGGCCGGGTGCCCGGTCATACAGCGCGCCGGCCTGGGTACCGCCCCAGCACCAGAGGTCCACCCACTCGCGCTCGACGACCAGGGCCCGCAGGTCCTCCGTCACCAGGGGCGACAGCTGTTTCGCGTCCGGCCCGTAGGGCGCGGCGTGGCTCAGCAGGATGTTCATGGCGCCGCGCCGGCGTCCTTCCGACAGGCGCTGCTCCAGCCATTGCAGCAGCGCGGGCTCGCGGTGGCGGCCCGCTTCGAACCAGGCGGTGTCCAGGCCGATGAGCTGGAAGCGCTCGGCGGCGAGGCAGAAGTAGCTGCCCTCTTGCGGGTGACGACGGCCCGCGCCCCTCCGCTCGTCGAGGTAGCGGAAGTAGGCCCCCGCGCCCGAGCGCATCTCCGGCGGCGCGTTCAGCGTCAGCAATGACGTCGTCCCGAGCAGCGGCTCCAGCGGCTCCGCCACGTGCGCGTCGAATTCACCCTGGCGGCCCGCGTAGAAGACGCCGCCCAGATGGACCGCGCAGTCCAGGCGCTCGCCGCGCATCACCAGTTGCCGGGCGATGTACCGCGAGGCGTATTCGCCCGTGCCGAAGTCCGCGAAGAGCGCGACCTCCACCGGCTGCCCCGGCTCCGGTTCACGCATGGGATAGACGAAGCGGCTCTTCGCGCCGAAGTGCCAGCGGAACGGGGCCTGCCGCACCGCCGCGCCCTGCTCCAGCCACACGGGGCCGCTGAACAGCAGCCAGCCGCGCAGGTCCGCCTGGGGCTCGAAGCGCGTGCGCGTGGGGTCGATGGGGATCTCCTCCGTCTTCAGCGGGAAGGTGAAGTCCACGGGCAGCCCGCCCGTCCCCTGCCGGGCGTGGCGCTCCGTCGCGTCCAGGCGCTCCTGGAACTGGCCGGGGTCCGTGAAGAGCAGCTCGAGCTCGCGCAGCACCTCCACGAACGCGCCCACCGTGACCCTCGCGCCCAGGCCGCTCTCCGTCCAGCGCAGCACGTCCTCCGGTTCACGCAGGAAGGCGGACTTGAGCGCCTCCAGCTCCTCCGGGCCCAGGAGGGGCAGGTCCGTGTCCTCCGGCGGCGGCGCTTCCGGCGCGGCCCTGCCCGTCGCTGGCGGCCGGTAGCCGAGCGATTCGTAGAGCGGATTCCACCTGCTTTCCATGCGTCCCCCTCGTGCTGGCGTCGGATGGCCAGGGACGTATTCTCCCAGGCAACCCCGACATTCCTGTTTCATCCGGGCGCGCCGGGAGGGGGCCGGCGCGCGGGCTTTTCGCTCAGGGGCTGGAGGTGCCCGGGCCTTCCTTCCGGAAGGTGTAGAGCGTGTAGTACGAGCCCGTGGCGAAGCCGGGCAGCTTGAGCGGGTTGAACACGCTGAGGTTGGACAGCACGCCACCCACGAAGCCCGGCGGCACCTCCACCAGCTTCAGCGCGCCGCCCGCGAGCACCACCCCCGCCTGGGGCTGGTCGTTGCTCACGAGCGTGCACTCGCCCGCCGCGGTGAAGGCGCCCACCGGCAGGAGGAAGCGCGCGTAGAACGGCACCTGCGTGCCCGGGGTGAAGGTGCGGTCCGTCAGCCGGAAGCAGGCCGTGGCCGAGCCCACGCGTTCGTAGTTGCCGTCACCCACGGGCACGTAGAGGCCCGCGCCCAGCTTCACGGTGGGCGTGAAGGGCGCCGCCGCGCACACCGCTTCATCCGGCGGCGTGGCGGCGTCCTCCTGCGAGCGAAAGGCATACACCCACTCGGTGCCGGACCGCAGCCGCACCGTCGCTCCCGACTGCTCGCGCGTCGTGTTCAAACCCAGCCTCCAGGACCGCGACGGTTCGTGCTCCGGTCACTGCCAGGACAGCGCGTACTCCGTATCCACCGGGCCGGTCTGCCGGCCCTTCACCTGGACACCTCGGGCGCCCAGGGCCTCGATGACGGCCTGGAGCACGCCTTCATGGTACGCGGGCGGCATGAAGTCCCGCTTCATGATGAGCTTGCCGGCGCGCTCGCCGGACCACTCCACGGAGCGGTCGCCGTAGCTCACCGCCGCGCGGTAGCCCGTGGGCAGGTTCGTCACCAGCCGCTTGGGGCTGTCCCCCGCGAGCAGCAGCAGCGTCTTGCCCGCCGCCGACGACAGGAAGTCCGTGGTGGCCTGCGTGCCCATCTTGCGCAACATCGCGTCGAAGCCGCCCAACTGCGGCCCCATCAACTGCGCTCCCGTGAAGGACAGCTTCAGGAAGCCCGACACCGGGTAGTTGAAGAAGTCCACGAACTTCTTCTCCGGCACCACCGCCAGGCACTTCTCCACCGCGGCGTCGCCACCGAGGATGCGCACCGCGTTCAGCGCGCCGTTGAAGAACATGCCTCGGGCCGTGTCGTCGGGGGTCGCCAGGGCCAGGCGTTTCTCCAGGTCCTGCGCGACGGCCGGATCCAGGCCGGATGCTTCCTTGCGCTGCTCACTCATAGAGGGGGGAATCTCCGGGGGGGAGGAGATGAACACCCGTGCGCACTACAGCCGCACGAGCTGGGCCCCATAATGGACGTTGGCGCCGACCGCCGCCACCACCACCAGGTCCCCACTGCCGAGCGCCACACGACCCTGCTCCAGGTCCTCCGCGAGGAGAATCAGCATGCCGGCCGCGGAGGTGTTGCCAATCCGGTCCACGTTGCAGGCCACGGCCTCCTTCGGCAGGCCCGCGCGGGTGACGAACGCGTCCATCACCCGCTTGTTCGGCTGGTGGAAGTAGTAGCGCTTCACCTGCTCGCGCACGGCGGGGGTGAGCACCGCGTCCAGGCACTTCTGCATGTACTCCGGGTAGCTGCGCGCGACCTTGAAGCCATCCACCACGAAGGCCATCTCGGACGGGCGCGTGCGGCCCGGCTGGTAGGGCAGCTTGAGCATGCCGCCGCCCCGGCGCGCCACCAGCTCCGCGTACGCGTTGCCGGAGAACGAGGAGAGGATGCCGGGGCCGTCCTCGTCGCCCTCCTGCTTGCGCAGCACCACCGCGCCCGCGCCGTCTCCGAAGACATACATGGACAGGTAGGCATTGAGCGCCTTGGGGCGGCCCGGCGTGGGCGGCAGCTCGTCCGTGTAGACCTCGCGGTTGAGCAGCGGCGAGGTGAACGCCGAGGCCACCACCGCCACCGTGCGGAAGCGGCCGCCCTCCATCATCTTGCGCACCAGGTCCAGCACGTAGGGCGTGCCGCCGCAGCCGTCGTCCACCACCAGCGCGAAGGCGTCCTCGCGCAGGCCCAGCCGCTCGTGCAGCGCCATGGCGTCGTGGTTGAAGTGCGGCGCGTCCGGGGTGCACGTCACCACGAAGAGCGCGTCCAGCTCCCTCGCGTCCACGCCGCCGCGCTGCAGGGCCTGGCGCAGGGAGACCTCGCACATGTCCGTGTTCGTCGCCGGGTAGAAGCGCCCCAGCACGTCGTCCGGCGGGGGGATGGCGCGGCCCGTCTCCTCATCGAAGTCCCAGAGGAAGCGGCGTTCCTTGATGCCAATCTTCTCCTCGATGCGTGCGGCCGACCAACCGGGGATCGCCCGGGCGATCCGCTCGTTGGAGATGGTCCGCGTAGGGACGAAGGAACCGGCGCCCACGACACACACCCGTTCGGTCATTTCCATGGCCTCGCGATTTCACAGCATCGCCGGACGGGATGAATTCCCTGGCATGCGTGCCTAGAGCACGTTCCAGGCCACCGCCTAAGCCCTTGGAAAGACGGACTTCCTTCCCTTGGCCGCCTCATCCGTGAAGTACACGCGATGACAGAACAGGGCCAGAAGCGAGGAAAATCCGCAGGATGCGAGACACTTCAAAAGTGAAGCAGCCGAAGTGGAATGAATCACACGCGGCGTGTCAATTCACTTTCAGTGGACGTCAAGCAGACTCACGGTGCCTGACATTGGCCACTCTCTATTGCGTGTCGGGTGCCTGATTGGATCTCCGCGGCCATTTTTTCCATGGCCGCGGGGTCCGAGGCATTGCTCAGAAGGGGATGTTGTCGTCGTCGCCCGGGGGCGGGATGCCGTCGTCGTCCGGCGGGCCGTTGCCGTAGCCGCCGCCACCGTAGCCACCGCCCCGGCCTCCGCCGCCGCCACGCGCGGGCGGTTCGCCGCCGCCGCCCTCACCGCGCTGCCGGGCGATCTCCGTCTCGATGGCGGACAGGAGCTGGCGCTCCTTGTCGTGCCACCGGGACTTGCTGGGGTCCGCCAGCGAGCGGCGCGCGCCGTTGGCGTAGAACTCCAGGTCCTGGAGGCTGGCGCCGTAGACGGGGGCGCCCTTGCTGCGGCCGTAGTTGGGGAGGAGCGTGCCGTCGCCGCCACCACCACCGCCACCACCGGACGGGGCGCCCGAGGCCGCGGGGCGGCGGTAGGCCGGCTGCGACGCCGCGACGGGCGTGGCGCTCATGGACAGCTCACCCAGCTGCAGCGTGAAGCCTTCGCCGTTCCTGTACGCCGTGCCCACCCGGACCTGCTCCACCTGACCGTCGGGACGGCGGACCGCGACGGTGACTGGATATTGCTCGCTCATGGAGCCGGGATTCACACCTCCACGGGCCCTATGTCAACCGAAGGAAGCAGCGCGTGTCGGGCCCCGGGCACGCACGGCGGGTCGCTCCAGGCGACCCGCCACGCGGGGAGGCGCACGGACGACGTCCCCCGTCAGGTCAGCGACACCATGCCGCCGCTGGAGCCCTTCTTGCGCACCCAGGCCTTGGGCTTGGGCGGAACGGCGGGCGCGGCCGGCTTCGCGGATTCCTTCAGCGCCTGGCTGCCCGCGCGACCGCGCGGCAGCGTGACGTCCGGGACCGACTGCGGCCGGGCACCGTCCACCCACGCCTCCGGACGGCGGCCGGTGCGGATGAGCAGGCGCAGCTTCTGGTAGTGCGCCGAGCAGTAGCCCTTGGAGCGGCTCTGGCGCTTGCAGCCCACGACGGCGCACGCCTGGGTGTCTTCCGCGGCGGCGGCCTTCGGCGGACGGCCCGGCGACTTCGCGGCGGCCGTCTTCACGGCGGGCGCGGACTTCGCGGCAGGCGTCTTCGCGGCGGGCGCGGCCTTCGCGGCGGGCGCGGACTTCGCGGCGGCGGACTTCGGCGGACGGCCCGGGCCCCGGCGGCGAGCCGGCTCCGGCGCCAGCGTGGGCGTGCGCACGCCCGCCACGGCCCCCAGGCGGCTGGAGAGCGGCGCCAGCCGTTGGATCATCTCCCGCAGCTCATCCAGCGCATCCAGCCCGTTGCCCATCCGGGCCACGGCCTTCTGAACAGGGGCCAGTTGCAGTTGCAACTCGCGCCGGACCATGTCGCGGAGTTCGGTCTCAAGTGAAAGTGGGGCCATGTGGGGCAGGATATACACCCAACCGCCCAGGGAAGGATGGAAACATTCCCCAGGATGTTAAAGGAACCAGTCATGACTCCGGTTCCCACTCCTGTTCGCTTCCGCGGCACCGACTCCTACCTCACGAGCGAGGGCCTGCAGGCCGCCGTCAACTGCGCCCTCACGCTCCAGCGGCCCCTGCTGGTCAAGGGCGAGCCCGGCACCGGCAAAACACTCCTGGCGGAAGCGATTGCCCAGGGACTGGGATTGAAGCTGCTCACCTGGCACGTGAAGAGCACCACGCGCGCGCAGGACGGGTTGTATGTCTACGACACCGTGCAGCGGTTGTATGACTCGCGCTTCGGGGACGGGGACGTGCGAGACATCCGGCGATACATCCGCCTGGGGCCGCTGGGTGAGGCGTTCGCCTCGCCGGAGCGCGTGGTGTTGCTCATTGACGAGGTGGACAAGGCGGACCTGGAGTTCCCCAACGACCTGCTCCACGAGCTGGACCGGATGCGCTTCCGCATCTCCGAGACGAACGACGAGGTCGTGGCGAAGCAGCGCCCCGTGGTGCTCATCACCAGCAACAACGAGAAGGAATTGCCTGACGCGTTCCTGCGCCGGTGCGTGTTCCACTTCATCGACTTCCCGGAGCGCGAGCTCATGCAGCGCATCGTGGACGTGCACCACCCGGGGCTGGACCCGGCGCTGGCGGACCAGGCGCTCAAGGTCTTCTACGAGCTGCGCGCGATGACGCGGCTGCGCAAGCGGCCCTCCACCAGCGAGCTAGTGGACTGGATTTCCGTGCTCAAGGCCAACGGCGTGGTGGAGCTGAAGCTGGAGGAGCAGCTGCCGTTCCTGGGCGCGCTGCTCAAGAAGGAGCAGGACCTGGTGGCGGTGGCCGAGGCCTTCGGTCGCGGCCGGCGGACTCGCGCTTAAAGAGCGGCACGGAGGCCAACGCCATGTTCCTGCCGTTCTTCTACGAGCTGCGAAAGCGCGGGGTGAAGGTGGGCGCGCAGGAGGCGCTCGCCCTGGCCGGGGCGCTGAAGGCCGGGCTGCATGACAGCAGCCTGGATGGGTTCTACCACGTGGCGCGCGCGCTCCTGGTCCACTCGGAGACGCAGCTGGATGCCTTTGACCAGGCGTTCCTGTTCCACTTCCAGGGCGTCGCGTCCGATGCGCTGAAGCTCACCGAGGAGCTGCTGTCCTGGCTGGAGGAGGCGAAGGAGCGCAAGGATTTGAGCCCGGAGGAGCTGGCGCTCCTGGAGCAGTGGGACCCGGAGGAGTTGCGCCGGCAGCTGGAGCAGCGGCTGAAGGAGCAGACCGAGCGCCACGACGGCGGCAACCGCTGGGTGGGCACGGGCGGCGCGTCTGCCTTTGGCAACAACGGCGTGGCCCGGCAGGGCGTGCGCATTGGCGGCACGGGCGGCCGGCAGGGCCAGGCGCTGTGGCAGGCCGGCGCGCGCAAGTACGCGGGCTACCGCGACGACGTGGTGCTGGACACGCGGCAGATGGCGGTGGCGCTGCGCAAGCTGCGGGCCTTCGCGCGCGAGGGCGCGGCGGAGGAGCTGGACGTGGACGAGAGCATCGCCGCCACCGCGAAGAACGCGGGCGAGCTGGAGGTGGTGACGCGTCCGCCGCGCCGGCCCAATACGCGCGTGGTGCTGTGCATGGACGTGGGCGGCTCCATGGACCCGTACGCGCACCTGGTGAGCCGGCTGTTCAGCGTGGCCAGCCAGGCCTCGCACTTCAAGGAGCTGCGGACCTACTACTTCCACAACTGCGTCTACGGGAAGCTGTACGCCACGCCGCAGCTCACGGGCGGCATCACCGTGCCGGAGCTCACCGCGCAGGTGGGAAGGCATCACAAGCTGGTGATGGTGGGGGATGCGTCCATGGCCCCGTATGAGCTGGGCATCCGCACGGATGCGAATGGCCAGTACCGGCAGGAGGGGCTGGAGGGCCTGACGTGGCTGATGCAACTGGCCCAGCACTTCGAGCGCAACGTGTGGCTCAACCCGGAGCCGCGCGGGTCGTGGCGCACGGGCACCATCGCGACCATCGCCAACGTGTTCCCCATGTTCGCCCTCACCGTGGAGGGACTGGGTGAGGCGGTGAACCACCTCACCCGGGGGAAGACACCGCGCGGGGCGGCCGCGAGGCGTTAAGGGGCGGTCAGCACCTCGTAGTAGAAGACCCGGTACGGGGTCCAACCGGCGGCATCCACGTACTGCCTGTGGCCGCGGAAGATGTGCGTGCTGGTGATGGTCGCGAAATCCCCGGTGCCCGGATCCGACGAGCCCGGAATGAACTGGTCCTGCTGCGCGGTGGTGCGGACGAACAGGGTCGAGGAACCGACCACCACCCCCGAGCCGGAGATGAACTGGGCCTGTCCCGTCTCCGCGCCCAGCGGGAGCGTGGCGCGCACCCGGTAGAAGCCCGCGGGCAGCGCGCCGGCCGGGCGGACGCCCCCGACGTACAGGAAGGTGATGTCCACGCCCGCGGCGAACTCCTCGGCGGTGTGGAGGTCCGCGCCCACCGGGGGGCCATGGACGAGGAACGAGTCGCCGAGCGTCACGTACGTCACGGCGTCCGGGTCCACCGCGAGGCCCTGGGACGCGGCCTGCTGCACCAGCCCGCTGCGCATCGTGGACACGACGTCCTGGTTCGCCAGCTCCATCGCCCCCGAGACGGCCGGGCCTGTCCCCGCCCCCACCAACATCGACACCACCGGAATCAACGCGCTCAACATTGGGACAACTCTCCTGGATGGCTCGGGCCTCGCGGGACGCGATGGCCCGGCGCCTCCGCCTGGAGCAGCAGTCGTGCCAGACGGCAAAGGGCCGGAATGACTGGATGCCTCACGAGGCCTGTAACCCCGGGCGCTACTTGCGCCCGCCTGGCAGTAGCGCGGCCCATCACACGCAAGGGCGCGGACCTTGTGTCCGGCGGGACCCGGACGGGCGCGTTTGGTGCGGCGCGGCGGCCCTGGTTACGGCATGGTGCGCCCGCGACGCAGGCTCAGCGCGGGAGGCCGCATGACGACCGAGAAGATCGATACCCAGGCAATCAACACCATCCGCACGCTGTCGATGGACGCGGTGGAGAAGGCCCACTCGGGCCACCCGGGCGCGCCCATGGCGCTGGCGCCCGTGGCCTACCAGTTGTGGCAGCAGGAGCTGCGCTATGACCCGGCCACGCCGAACTGGCCGGACCGCGACCGCTTCATCCTGTCCAACGGCCACGCGTCCATGCTGCTCTACAGCCTGCTGCACCTGGCGGGCGTGAAGCGCGTGAAGGACGCGAAGGTGCTGGACGTTCCGGCCGTGTCCCTGGAGGACATCCGCAACTTCCGCCAGCTGGACTCCGCCACCCCGGGCCACCCGGAGTACCACTGGACCACCGGCGTGGAGACCACCACCGGCCCCCTGGGCGCGGGCGTGTCCAACAGCGTGGGCATGGCCATCGCCAGCAAGTGGCTGGGCGCCCACTTCAACAAGCCGGGCTTCGACCTGTTCACCCATGACGTCTACGCGCTGTGCGGCGACGGCGACATGATGGAGGGCGTGGCGAGCGAGGCCGCGTCGCTCGCGGGCCACCTGAAGCTGCCCAACCTCTGCTGGATCTACGACAGCAACCACATCTCCATCGACGGCAGCACCGACCTGGCCTTCACGGAGGACGTGGGCCGCCGCTTCGAGGGCTACGGCTGGCGCGTGCTGAAGGTCACCGACGCCAACGACCTGGACGCGCTGTCCAAGGCCTACAAGTCCTTCAAGGACGAGCGCGGCAAGCCCACGCTCATCATCGTCAACTCGTTCATCGGCTTCGGGTCGCCCAAGAAGCAGGGCTCCGCCAGCGCCCACGGCGAGCCGCTGGGCGCGGACGAAATCAAGGCCACCAAGAAGGCCTACGGCTGGCCCGAGGACGCGCAGTTCCTGGTGCCTGACGGTGTCCAGCAGCGCTTCCAGGAGCGGCTGGGGGCTCGCGGCAAGGGCCTGCGCGAGGCGTGGGACAAGTCCCTGGCGGACTACCGCAAGCAGCACCCGGAGCTGGCGCGCGAGCTGGACGCGCTGCTCAAGCGCGAGCTGCCGGAGGGCTGGGACAAGGAGCTGCCCGTGTTCCCCGCGGACGCGAAGGGCATGGCCACGCGTGAGTCCGGGGGCAAGGTGCTCAACGCGCTGGCGAAGAACTACCCGTGGCTCGTGGGTGGATCCGCGGACCTGAACCCGTCCACGAAGACGTACATCTCCGCGTCCACGTCCATGAAGCCGGGCGAGTACTCGGGGCGCAACATCCACTTCGGCGTGCGCGAGCACGCGATGGGCTCCGTCGTCAACGGACTCAACCTGAGCCACGTGCGCGGCTACGGCGCCACGTTCCTCATCTTCAGTGACTACGAGCGCCCCGCCATGCGCCTGTCGTCGCTGATGGAGATTCCGTCCATCCACATCTTCACGCACGACTCCATTGGCCTGGGCGAGGACGGCCCCACGCACCAGCCGGTGGAGCAGCTGATGTCGCTGCGCGCGGTGCCGGGCAACATCGTGCTGCGCCCCGGTGACGCCAACGAGGTGACGGAGGCGTGGCGCTACATCGCGCAGCAGCAGCACCACCCGGTGGTCCTGGTGCTGTCGCGCCAGCCGGTGCCCACGCTGGACCGCACGAAGTTCGCGCCGGCTTCCGGCGTGGCCAAGGGCGCGTACACGCTGCTGGACGCGGAGGGCGGCAAGCCGGACGTCATCCTCATTGGCACGGGCACGGAGGTGGCGCTGGTGGTGGAGGCCGCGGAGAAGCTCAAGGCCGAGGGCGTCAAGGCGCGCGTGGTGAGCATGCCGTCGTGGGAGCTGTTCGAGCAGCAGCCCCAGGAGTACCAGGACAGCGTGCTGCCCCCGGACGTGAAGGCGCGCGTCTCCGTGGAGAAGGGCGCGGCGTTCGGCTGGGAGCGCTGGGTGGGCCACACGGGCAGCGTCATCGGCATGCGCAGCTTCGGTGCGTCCGCGCCCATCAAGGCGCTGCAGCAGAAGTTCGGCTTCACCGTGGAGAACGTGGTGAAGGAAGCGCAGGCCACCATCGCCAAGGCGAAGAAGCACTGAGTTCCTCCTGAGACGGGCCCGCAAATGAGAGGGCCCCGGACCCTCCCCCGAAGGTCCGGGGCACCTCTATCCCCCCTGCTTCAATTTTTCCCCCACTTCACTTCCCCCCCTGCTTCAGCTCAGGCCGCGTAGAACGCGGGACGCGTGCGGGGCGGGTTGCTGACGAACTTCATCTCGTTGATCATCTTCTTGAAGTCCTTCTGGTCGATGCCGACGGAGCCCTGGAAGTTCGCGCGGTTGGCGTACTTCTCGTAGGTGTCCACGACCTTCTTCGCCTCGGGCGTGAGGCGGTCGTAGTTCTGGCGGGCCCACTTCATCGTGTCGGTGAACTCGTTGCCGGCCGCCTGGCCGTCCAGGTCGCCCGCGCCCTTCTCGATGGCGGCGGTCAGGTCGTTGCCGGTGATCTTGCCCGGCTTGGAGTCCAGGACCTCCAGCGCGTTGCGCATGGAGCTGTCGCTGAAGGTCTTGAAGCCCTCCATCTTCTTGAACATGGCGTCCGCGTCCTTCTGCGTGATGCCGCCCGGGCCGGCCTTCTTCGCGGCCTCCTGGTAGGTCTTCAGGACGTCGCGGGCCTCGGGGGTGAGGCGGCTCTCGTTCTTGGCGGCCCACTTCTCGAACTCCTTCAGCTCGGAGGTGGAGGAGTGGCCGTCGTTGTCGGAGATGCCCTTCTTGATGGCCTCGGTGAGGTCCTCGCCGGAGATGGGGCCCTGCTCCCTGTCGAGCGCCTCCGTGGCCTTGCGGGCGCTCACGTCACCGGCGCCCACCTTGCGCAGCTCGCGGTTGAGGGCGGCGGTCTCGCGGTCGTTGAGGCCGGAGCGGCCCTCCGCCTGCGCGGCCTTGGCGTGCTTGCGGTAGACGTCCAGGACCTCCTTGGCCTCCGGGGACAGGCGGCTCTCGTTCTTGGAGGCCCACTTCTCGAACTCCTTCAGCTCCGCGCCGGCGGCCTGGCCGTCGTGGTCCGCGGTGCCGCGGGAGATGGCGCGGGCCATGTCCTGGCCGGACACCGTGCCGCCGTGGGTCTTGCTGTCCAGGTGGGCGAGCGCCTTCTTCGCGCTGGCGTCACCCACGTCGCGCATCTCCGCGAGCATCTTCTTCATGTCGTCCTGCGGGATGCCGGACTGGCCGCGCGCCTGGGAGAGCGCCGCGTACTTGCTGTAGATGTCCATCACCTGGCGGGCTTCCGGGGTGAGGCGCTCGCGGTTGTTGGCGGCCCAGTCGGAGACGGCGCGGTACTCGCCGGAGGCGGCCTGGCCGTCCAGGTCCCCGATGGCGGCCTCGATGCTGTCCGCGAACTTCTCCGCGCTGATGGGGCCGGAGGTCTGGTTCAGCTTGCTCATCTCCATCATGGCGCCCAGGTCCTTGGGCTGCCAGTTGTCGCGGGGGGGCGTCCAGCAGCCGCGGCTGCCGGCGGAGAACTGATCACCGCCGTGCTGGTGGGACTTGAGGTCGGCGATCTGCGCCTTCATGCCCTCCATCTGCGCCTTCATGTTGTTCAGCGTCGCCTTCATCTCCGCGTTCTGCTTCGCGGCGGAGACCGAGCCCTTGAGGACCGCGAGCTCCTTGTGGCCCAGGGCCGGCTTGCTGTTCAGGGAGGTGGTGACGGCGTGCTTGATCGAGGACATGGTCAATCTCCGGGAGGAGCGGCTTCCGTTGCGGAAGCGGTCATGCCGGGACCTATTGCGCGCGTCGTGCCAGCCCTGCCTGCCTGCATACCCTGAATGATTCCATGGGGTTACGCGGCGACGGCGCGAAAGCCGGGGTGGTGACAACAGTCACCAGCGGTGATGACAGTCACCATCCCCCCCGCCCCGGGGTGGTGACCCGAAGCATCACTTCCGGCGCGCGGGCCGCAGCGCCTTGCGCACACGCTGCTTGCCGGCGGGGCGCTCCGCGACGTGGACGTAGCCCTGGTTGCGCCAGTCGCGGTGGATGAAGAAGCAGGGCACGGAGGAGACGGCGTCCGCGTCGTCGCACTTGAAGCTGGGGGCGCGGTCCAGGCGCGGGAAGTCCCGGCGCGGGCCGAAGGTGGCCCAGCCCACCGGTTCGCCGTCCGCGTAGGCGAGGAGGCCCTTCGCCTCGCCGCTCGCGACCAGGGCCTTGAAGCGGCGCTTCGCCTCGGGGCCTCGCACGTCGTCGTAGCGCTCGCCCTCCGGGATGCGCCAGTACATGCACCAGCAGCCGCCGCAGGCGCCGTTGGGGCCGAAGAGCTTCTCGAGGTCGGGCCAGCGCTCCGGGGTCAGCTCGACGGTCTTCAGGTCGGGAGGGGCCATGGGGCGCCCGTTCTAGACGCCGCCGCGCAGCTCTGTCTCGGGCCAGAGCGCTCCGTCCCGGGGCGTGAGCAGGAAGGTCAACTTCCCCTGGTGGAAGCCTCGCACCGGACCCGCGGGCTCCGGGTAGCCCGGCGGGAGGCGCCAGTCCGGAGGCTGGAGCGGAGAGAGAGGAATGGACTGGTCCTGGCGCAGCGCGCCCACGTCCTGATCCGTGAGGACGCGGGAGGAGGTCCACGGGAGCAGGTCGCGGCCGTGCAGCTCGATGCGATGGCCGGGGCCGGGGTCCTTCCACGGACCGATGGCCGTGCGCTTCAGCGCGGAGAGGTGCGCGCCGCAGCCGAGCGCGCGTCCCAGGTCTCGGGCCAACGCGCGGACGTAGTAGCCGCCCCGGCAGGTGAGCTCCAGCACGCTGGCGCGGGGCAGGTCGTGCGACAGCCAGCGCGCCGCGTGCAGGTACACACGCGACGGGGGCAGGTCCACGGCCTCCCCCCGGTGGGCCTTGCGGTAGGCGGGCTCGCCTCCGAGCTTCTTGGCGCTGGTGGCGGGCGGCACCTGCTCCGTCCAGCCGAGGAACGGGCGCAGCGCTTCGTCGAGGCTCGCGGGCGTGAGCGCGGAGGCGCCCCCCTGGTGCACGGGGCGGCCGTGCAGGTCGCCGGTGTCCATCTCCGTGCCCCACTCCACGCGGGCCACGTAGACCTTGGGCGCGGCGTGCAGGTGTTCGAAGAGGTGCGTGGCCGGGCCCACCAGCATCAAGAGCAGCCCTTCCGCGAACGGATCCAACGTGCCGCCGTGGACCAGCGCCGTGCGGCGGCCAGGCCGCGTCGCCTGGGCCTCCTCCTGGAAGGCGCGGACCGTGGCGAAGCTGGTGGCGCCCACGGGCTTGTGCGTGAGGTAGAGGCCGGGCGTCATTCGTCGTTCCCGTTCCGCTTCACCGTCGTCGCGCCCTGCTCTTTCTCCAGGTGCACCGGGGCGCTGCCGGTCTTGCCGGCGATGACTCGCGCGAGGGGCTCCGCGTGCGTCGTCACCCAGACCTGGCTGTCCTCCGAGGCTCGCGCGATGAGCCGGCCCAGGGGCTCCAGCAGGTCCGGGTGCAGGCTGGTCTCCGGTTCGTTCAGCGCGAGGAACGGCGGCGGCCTGGGGCTGAGCAGCGCCGCCAGCAGGCACAGGTAGCGCAGCGTGCCGTCCGACAGCTCCGCCGCCGACATGGGCCTGGACAGGCCGGGCATGTGCAGGAAGAGGCTGAAGCGGCCCTCCTCCGCTCGAATCTCCAGCCTCGCGCCGGGGAAGGCGTCGTCGATGCCCTGCTCCAGCGCGCGGTCGTCGCCAATCTCCCAGATGGTCTGGAGCGCCGCCGCCAGGTCTCGTCCGTCCGATGCGAGCACCGGCGTGCGCACGCCCACCTGCGGGTGCCGGGGCAGCGCGTCCGGGTCCGTGCGGAAGTGGTGGTAGAAGCGCCACGCGCCCAGCGTGCGCTGCACCTCCGCAAGGCGGGGGAAGCGGTGCGGTTCGGAGAGCTGATCCATCACCGACTCCGCGCCCCACAGCTCCGTGGGGAACGTGATGCGCTTGCCGTCCGCGTCGCGGATGAAGGCCGTGCGGTCCTTGCGCTCCATCAACACCAGCCGCCGGCCTCCAGCGTGCGCCCAGAGGTGCTCCTCCTTCACCTCCGGATCCAACGTGAACATCGTCGGGCGCGGCTCGGCGGGCGCGTTGGGCACCACGCCGCATTGCAGCTCGTAGGTGAGGTCGTCCAGGTCCACCGTCACTCGCACGCGCGCCGGTTTCCTGGGGTCGCGCGGGCCGGCCCACATGACGCTCGGGGCGCCGCCCTCCTCCGCCAGCGTGCGCGCGAGCCGCCCCTCCGCCGCCGCCGAGAGCAGGTACAGCGCGCGGTACAGGTTCGTCTTGCCGCTGCCGTTGGGGCCCACCACCACGGTCACCGGCCCCAGCTCCAGGTGGAGCTGACGCACGGAGCGATAGCCTGCGATGTCCAGACGCGTGAGGGGCATGACGTGCGCGCAAGCCTATCCGGTCCGGCGCGCAAGGGACTTCTCCACGTGCCGGAAGATGGTTGCGGGATGACGGGGATTTCAGTCACTCCGCGCGGCGGAGACGTATCAGGGGCATGACTTCGCGCTCCCACCGCCTCCTGCTGCTCACCACCGCCCTGGCCCTGACGGGCTGCTCCACTTCGTCATCCCTTCCCACCGTGGACGCGGGCTCGCACGCGCCCGTGGACTCGGGCATGGCCCCCGAGCCGGATGCCGATGCGGGTGCTCCGGATGCGGGTACGGACATCGCCACCTGGGACGGCGGCGCGGAGGCGCTTCCCGAGCGCACCGACCACGTGGACCGGGGACCGTATTCGGACTGCGCCTTCAACCTGGCCGTCGGTGACGCGGTGGCCATCTGTAACGACGCGTCCCTCTTCAACCGGTCCACGTGCACGGCGGGCGCGTTCGATGACCTGGACACCACGGGCTACTACTTCCTCGATGCCCGCCCCAACACCGGCTACACCTCCAACCTCTCCGGCTACAGCCTCCGGCTGCCGCTCGACGGCGGGCCGGGCACCCTCTCCAGCCGGGCACTGACACGGCAGGAGGTGGGCGCGGGTTCGTTCTTCACCGCGGCCACCTTCCCCGCCACGCGCTTCACGCCGGCCCGGGACCTGGTGTTCATGGGCTGCACCCGGCCCACCCCCGACCGCATCAACGGCTGCTACGTCCAGTGCTCGCAGGGGAAGGTCGGCATCGTGGGCACCTTCACCGCGACCCGCCCGGGCCTGCGGACGCGCGGTGAGGCGGAGTCGTCCGGCCTCAGCCTCGTGTCCGAGTCCTCCGTCCCCATGGGCATGCCGGTGGACGTCTACGTCACGAAGGGGCACGCGTACGTGGTGGCCATCGGGACGGCCGAGAAGCCCGGCGGCCTGGCGGTGTTCGACGTGCGGGACGCCGCGCACCCGGTGCTCACGAAGACCGTGCAGCTCACCGGGGACACGTCCTGGAACGGCGTCTGGGCCAAGGACGACGCGCTCTACATCGCGAGCGGCAGCTCCGGCGTCGTCGTCTACGACATCTCCAACCCGGCGGATCCACGGTACGTGCGCGCCGTGCCCAACGAGCCGCTCAACGTGCACACCGTGCACGTGAAGGGCGACCGGCTCTATGCCATGGCCCCGTCGCCTGGCGACGCGGTGCTCATCCTCGACGTGTCGTCACCGCTGGCGCCCGTGGAGCTCAACCGGGTGTCCCCGGGCACGAGCGTGAGCGGCCCCCATGACGCCTTCGTGTACGAGGACCGCCTCTACGTGAGCTACACGGAGGCCGGCTACCAGGCCTTCGACGTGGCGGACGCGGAGCACGTCCTGCCGCTGGGCGGGTATGCCTTTGATGGCCAGTACGCCCACGCGAGCGCGGTGGGCACCTTCGCGGGCCGCACCATCGCCTTCGAGGGCGGCGAGTTCGCCGGGTCCCACCTGCGCGTGCTGGACGTCACCGACCCCGCGAACATGAAGCTCATCGGCGAGTACGGCCTGCGCCCGGAGCTCTCCATCCACAACATGATCCTCCAGGGCACGAAGCTGTACGTGGCCTATTACCAGGAGGGCGTGCGGGTGCTGGACGTGTCCCATCCGCCGAAGCCGCGCGAGGTCGCGTACTTCAACACGTACCGGGAGACGGATCCGGGACGCGCGGGCGGCACGTTCGAGGGCGCCATCGGCATCCGCGTGCCGGGCGACGGGTTCCTCTACGTCGTGGACACGGCCCGGGGGCTGCTCATCCTCTCCGAGCAGCCCTGAGCCCGGCGCGGGGGGACGGCCTCCTACGGAGGGGGCCGCACCCTCGACCGGCCGCTGCCCACCTCCCGGCACAAGGCCCAGCCGTCGTCGAGGACCTTGTTGGACGGCACGGGCTCCAGCCAGCGCCGGTCCTCCTCACCGGCCGAGGACTCCTCCAGCCGCAGCCGGGCACGGACCGCTCCGCCAACGGCCAGTGAGCCACCCGAGCCGGACGGCCTCAGCAGCTCCACTTCCAGGTCCCCGGTCACGAGGTGGTCCGCGCCCGCGGACAGCGCGCGCACCCGTTCATTGCCAAGGACCACGAGCCCCGAGTCCGCCGGGTCCCCATCCATCAGGGCGCCATGGACGATGAGGTCTCCCAGCACGACGACGGTCCCCGACAGGTGGACGTGGCCGTGGAGCTCCAGGGGCCCCTGGTAGACGACCAACTGGTCGGAGTCCGCGCCGAGCGTGATGAACGTCTCCCCGTCGCGTTGCCGCGTCTCCGAGAAGGCGGGGTAGGACGCCACCGGCCCGCCGTGACGCACCAGCGCATGAGCGACGATGCACTCCCAGTCCGGAGGGCTCCGCGCTTCGGGGATGGAGATGGGCTCGAAGGCCTGCCGCGTCAGCGCCGCCTCCAGCGCCTCCGCCATGCTGTCGCGCCAGGCCTCCCGCAGGCGCTGCTGCTCGGGCGTGGGCCAGGGCGGCTCGCTGCTCCAGTGGTCCACCACCGTCCCTCCGGGAACGCGGGTGCGCAGGTCGGTGAGCGCGGCTTCGATGTCCGGGCGGCGTGGGTGCATGGCGGGCTTCTAGCGCCGGATGGGGGGCTCGGCATCCGCTCCGGGGCGTGGGCTAGACTCCAGGGCTTCGCGCGTCGGCCGAGGACCGCGAAGCCACGAGCTGGAGCCAGCCACCCCATGACCTCTTCTCTTCGCCTCCTGGGTACGGGCCTGTTCGCCGTTGCCCTGTCCCTGTCCGGCTGTAGCGACACCGACCCTGCCGCGCCGGATGCTGGCACGCCGGATCCAACGCCGCCCGTCGAGCTCACCGACTACGTGGACGTGGAATCCGACGAGCCGTGCAAGGACCCGGACATCTTCGCGCCGCGTGCGAACTGCACCGACCCGAGCAGCTTCCCCCTCGCGGGCTGTGACCTGAACGCGGTGCGCGCCGTGGAGCCGTCCGGCATCTACCTGGGCATCTTCCGCTACGACCCTGAGACCTCGTTCAGCGCGGGCTTCCGCCTGGACACCACCCCCAGCTTCCTGGGCTTTCCCCTGGTGAGCCAGCAGACGGGGCCGCAGGGGTTCTTCATCACCGGCCAGTACGTCAGCGCCAACAACAAGCAGTCCCTGTACGCGCTCGCGGGCTGCCGCGTGCCGGAGCCCGGCCGCATCACCGGCTGCTTCGTGCGCTGCGCCGACGGCATCGCGACGTACTCCGGCACCTTCAACGTGTGGCGGATGAACCTGGACCGCGAGGCGAGCACCGGCGCGAAGCCCCTGCGCCTGGTCTCCGAGACCGCCGTCCCCCAGGGCGAGTCCGTGGACATCTACGTCACCAAGGGCCACGCCTACGTGGTGTCCGTGCCCCGGAACAAGAACGAGCCTGGCGGCCTCACCGTCTTCGACGTGAGCGACCCTGCCCACCCCACGCTCATCACCCGCGTGAGCCTGCCCAACGACAACTATTGGAACGGCGTCTGGGCCAAGGGCGACGCGCTCTACGTCGCCAGCGCCAACTCCGGCGTCATCGTCTACGACATCACCGACCCGGCGAATCCCCAGTACGTGCGCGCGCTGCCCGGCGAAGCCATCAACGTGCACACCGTGTTCGTGGACGGTGACCGGCTGTACGCCATGTCCCCCTCCCCCAACGCCGAGACGCTCCTGTTCAACGTGGCCTCACCGCTGGAGCCCCAGTTGCTCAGCCGCATCTCCGTGCCGCGCGGCGATGGGCTCACCAGCTACCCGCACGACGCGTTCGCCTATCAGGACCGGCTCTACGTCAACCACACGGCCAGCGGCTACGTGGTCCTGGACGTGAAGCGCCCGGACGTGACGCCCGAGCTGGGCAGGTATGTCTTCAAGGGCCAGTACAGCCACGCGAACGCGGTGGGCACCATCAACGGGCGCACCATCGCCTTCGAGGGCGGCGAGCGCTTTGGCGCGCACCTGCGCGTGCTGGACGTCACCGACCCCGCGAACATCAAGCTCATCGGCGAGGTGAAGAAGCGCCCGCAGACGTCCATCCACAACATGGTGCTGAAGGGCACGCGGCTCTACGTGGCCTGGTACCACGAGGGCGTGCGCGTCTTCGACGTGGCCACCCCCGAGCGCCCGAAGGAGATCGCCTCCTTCGATTCCTTCCAGGAGGCCCACCCGCTCAGCACCAGCAGCCTCTACCAGGGGGCCATCGGCATCCGCGTGCCGGGCGACGGGTACGTGTACGTCGTGGACCTGTCGCGCGGCCTGCTGGTGCTGGCGGAGCCGTGACGCGCGGGCGTCACTCCGTCTCGATGCGGTTGCGGCCGTTCTCCTTCGCCCGGTAGAGCCGGGCGTCGGCGACGCGCAAGAGCTCGTCCAGGGTGGTGCCGTCTTGCGGCGCCACCGCGAGCCCCGCGCTGAAGGTGACGTGGAAGCTCGTGCCCGCGTCACTCTCGAAGGCCATCCCCGCCAGCTCCTCCGCCGTGCGGGAGAGGATCTCCTTCGCGCTCTCCGCGGACTCGCCCAGCAGCGCGACGACGAACTCCTCGCCGCCCCAGCGGGCGCGCAGGTCCTCGCGGCGGAAGCGCGCTCCCAACAGGCGCCCCAGGCGCATCAGCACGCGGTCCCCCGCGAGGTGGCCGTGCTGGTCGTTCACCTTCTTGAAGTGGTCCACGTCCAGGAAGCACAGCGCCAGCGGCCGGTCGCCGCGGCGCGCTTCCGACAGGCGCGTGGCCACCGCCTCCACGAAGGGCCGGCGCAGCATGAGGCCGGTGAGCGCGTCGCGCTCCGTGCGCTCGCGCGACAGCCGGGCCCGCTCCAGCCGGGCGTGCACGCGGGCGCGCAGCTCCTCCTTCAGCACGGGCTTGGCCAGGTAGTCATCCGCGCCGGCCTGGAACGCGGCCAGGCGGAACTCCAGCCCCACCTGCGTGGTGATGAGCAGGATGGGCAGCTCCTGCCACTCCGGCGTCAGGCGCAGGATGCGGCACAAGTCGAAGCCGCTGGGCCCGGGCATCTGCACGTCCAGCAGCAGCAGGTCCGGGCGGTGCTGCGCGAGCGCGTCCAGCAGGCCGTAGGCGTTCTCCAGCCCCACCACCTCCACCGCGTCGCTCACCAGCGCCTGGGAGAGGGCGCGCACCGCCTCCGGGTCGTCGTCCACGACCATCACCTTCGCGCGCTCCAGCCTGCGCGCCGCCACCAGCCGCTCCGCCGCGGTGGCGAAGTCCTGCTGGGTGAAGGGCCGGGGCAGGAACAGCGACGCGCCCGCGTGCGCCGCGTGCACGCGCTCCTGGAGGCCGCCGTTCGCGCTGGAGAAGGCCAGCGGCAGGAACTGGTGGCCTTCCATCGCGCGCAGCGCGCTCGCGGTGGCGAGCCCGTCCGTGCCCATGTGCAGGAGCGCCCCGTCCACCCACTGCCGCTCCACCGCGGCGCAGGCCTCCTCGGGCGTGCGGGCCGTCACCACGCGCACGCCTTCGCGGTCCCCCATCTGCTTCGCGTCCGCGAGGATGGCCGCGTCCTCGTCCACCACCAGCAGCGTGCCCATGGCGGCGACGACGGCCTCCTCGGGCTCCGGCTCCGGGGCGAGGACCGGCAGCGACACGCGGTCCTCCAGCGCGCGGAAGCCCGCGTCCACCTGGGCCCAGTCCAGCGTCCCGCCGGTCTTCACCGGACGCAGCACGTCCTCCAGCGCGCCCGCCGTGATGCTCACGTCGCGGAAGCCGTAGCTGCCCGCGGTGCCGTGCAGCTTGTGCACGACGCTGTAGGCCTCCTCCAGGGCCGCCGCGTCGCCGTGGCGCCCCTTGCCCAGCAGCGCCTGGAGCGTGGCCAGCCGCTCCGGCAGCCTGGCGCCGTAGTCCGCGCTCAAGAGGGCCAGGCTCGCGGCGAAGTCGTCCACGGGCTCCGCGTCCGCCTCCTCGTCCTCCAGCGGCTCCGGAGGCGGGGGCGGCGGCTCCGCCACCGCGAAGAGCTGCTCCAGCCACACGGCCAGCTCCTCCGGCCGGTAGGGCTTGTGCACCACGCGCGCCACGCCCAGTTGGCGCGTGAGCAGTTCGTGGCTCTTGAGGTCCTTCCAGAAGGCGGACGCGAAGAGCACGGGCAGCGTGGGCTTCGTCTGGCGCAGCTCGCGGATGAAGTCCGCGCCGGTCATGCCCGGCAGGAGGCCGTCCACGATGGCGGCGTCCACCGGCTTGGACTGGAGCACCTCGCGCGCCTCCGCGGCGGTGCGCGCGGGCGTCACCTGGTAGCCCTTCTCCCGCAGGAAGGCGCAGACCAGGGCCTGCAGGTCGCGGTCGTCCTCCAGGAAGAGCAGCGTCTTGTCGTTGCGCGCGGTGCTCATGGCATCGCCTTTCGAGGCTCGGCCGCGGCGTCGCGGCGGGCCAGCAGTCCGTTGAGCAGCTCCCGCACGGAGGCCACCAGCTCCTCCTCGGAAGCGCGGGCCTTCGTCAGGTGCCGGGTGATGCCCAGCGTGAGCTGGCGCTGGTCGGTGCGCGACAGCTCGCGGCCGGTGAAGACGATGAGCGGCGTGGCGCGGCCCTTGCCCTGGCGCAGGATGTCCACCACCTCGAAGCCGTCCAGCCGGGGCAGCCCCACGTCCAGCACGATGAGGTCCGGGGGCGTGTCACGCGCGAGCGCCACCGCGCTCTCCCCGTCCGCCGCTTCGATGCACAGCGCGCCCAGCCGCTCGAACTGCGCGCACAGCACCCGGCGCGTGGTGGCGTCGTCGTCCACCACCAGCACGCGCGCCTGGCCCGGCTGGCGCATGGCGTAACGCAGTGTCTTCAGCAACCGCGTTTCCTCCACGGGCGTGGGCAGCCAGTCCACCAGCAGCGCGGTGCCCGCGTCCTTGGGCCCCGTCTGCGAGCGTCCGGCCAGGGCCAGCACGGGCAGCTCGCGCGTGCGCGGCTGTTCCCGCAGGCGGCGCACCCAGTCCAGCACCGGGCCGTCCGGCATCTGCGTGTCCACCACCAGCGCGTCCGGCAGCGCGTGCTCCACCGCCTGCGCGGCCTCCGTGAGCGTGGCGGCGCGCACCACCCGGTAGCCCTCGTGCGACAGCAGGCCGCGCAAGAGGGCGGACAGGTCCGCGTCCGCGGTGACGATGAGCACGTTGTGGCGGGACTCGTCCGCGGGCAGCGTGGTGCCGGCGGCCGGCGCGGGGACGCGCAGGGCCTCCAGTGTGAAGTGGAAGGTGGCGCCCTGGCCGGGCGGGCTGGACACCTCGATGCGGCCGCCGTGCTGCTCCACGATGGCCTGCGAGATGGCCAGCCCCAGGCCGGTGCCGCCCTTGCTGCGCGTGTCGGACGCGTCCAGTTGCTGGAAGCGGCCGAAGAGGCGGGGGAGCTTCTCCTCCGGGATGCCGGAGCCCTGGTCCGTGACGCTGAAGCGCACGCGGCCGTCCGCCGTGAGGCCGGCGGCCACCACCACGGAGGCGCCCTGGGGGGAGAACTTGATGGCGTTGGAGACCAGGTTGGTGAGCACCTGGATGAGCCGGTCGCGGTCGCCCTTCACCTGCGGCGTGCCCTCCACGTCCGAGCGCAGGGTGACGTGCGCTGTCTCCGCCATGCCCTGCACGCCCGCGAGCGTGGCCTCCACCAGGTCCTGCGCCGTCTGCGGCTGGAGCTTCAGCTCCAGCATCCCGGACTCCATCTTCTCCAGGTCCAGGATGTCGTTGATGAGCCGGATGAGCCGCTCGGTGTTCGTGCGCGCGATGCGCACCATGTCCAGCGCCTGCGAGGGCAGCTCCCCCACGATGCCGTTCTCCAGCAGGCCCAGCGAGCCCCGGATGGAGGTGAGCGGCGTGCGCAGCTCATGGCTCACGGTGGAGACGAACTCGTTCTTCATCCGCTCCACGGCCTTGCGCTCCGTGAGGTCGCGCACGAAGACGGTGGTGCGCGGCGGGCCGTCCGCGTGCACGCGCGCGAAGGTGAGCTCCGCGGGGAACACGGCGCCATCCGCGCGCAGGCACGGCGTCTCCACGCGCGCGGCGACCGTGTCCTGGCGGAGCGCGGCGTGCACGGCCTCCCGCTGCGACGCCGGCAGCGACGCGGGCAGCGCCAGCGTCAGGAAGTCCGCGCCCACCGCCCGCGCGGACGGCAGGCGGAAGTGGGCGGCGGCGGCGGGGTTGAACTCCGCGACGCGGGCGGACTCGTCCAGCACCACGATGCCGTCCGGAGACGCCTCCAGGATGGCGGCCTTGCGCGCGTCGCTGGCCCGCGCCTCCGCGCTCGCGGCGGACAGGGCCTGGGTGCGCTCCGCGACGCGCGCCTCCAGCCCGCGGTTGAGCTCCCCCAGCGCCGCGGACGCCTGGGCCAGCCGCACCAGCACGACGAGGACGTAGCCCACGAGCAGGAGCGACACGCCGAAGAGGACGATGCGCGTGCGCTCCGCGCGGGACTGGGCCTGCT
Organism: Corallococcus macrosporus; assembly: GCF_017302985.1. Lineage (NCBI taxonomy): Bacteria > Pseudomonadati > Myxococcota > Myxococcia > Myxococcales > Myxococcaceae > Corallococcus > Corallococcus macrosporus. The sequence continues at coordinate 2,465,687 of NZ_JAFIMU010000007.1, read as the reverse complement.
CCTGGAGCTGGAGGTACGTGGTGATGAGGCGCTCCGCCTCGCCGGTGGCGCCGTGGTCCAGCAGCGCCTGGAAGGACGCGTCCGCGGCCCGCTGGAGCGCCGTCAGCTCCCGCGCGCGGGCCTCCAGGCCGTCCAGCGCGGCGACGGCGGGCGCGGACAACGTCTGTCCCTCACGCGCCCGGGCCAGGCGCGCGAGCGACGCCTCCACGCGGACACCGGAGGCCTCTCCATGGGCGCGCAAGGCCAAGAGCACGTCCGCGCCCAGCGCCCCCACCTGTTCACGCGGCGCGCCCGGGGGCAGCGCGGCGGCGGTGGCGGCGACCTGTCCGGGGAAGGCCTCCCGCAGGGCGGAGAGCTGGCGGTCCTTCTCGCGGGCCGACGCCAGCAGCCCGCGCGAGCCCTCCAGCGCGCGCAGGTACGCGTCCAGGGACGCGCTGAGCGACCGCATCCCCTCGTCCGGGAGGAAGCCCGGCGCCGTGCGCAGCATGCGGGCGCGGGCGGCCAGCGCGTCGAAGTCCCGGTCGGAGGCGCCGTGCAGCTCCGCCATGCCCACGCGCTGACGCAGCACGTCCTGTTCCAGCTCCGCCGTGGCCACGCGCAGCTGCCGCAGCTGGGTGCGGTAGTGGTCATGGTCGGCGGTGGAGCCCGGGCGGCCCAGGATGAAGAGGGCGCACAGCAGGACCAGGGCGCCAGCGGCCAGCGCGGCGGAGCGTTTGGACAGGCGGGGTTCCATCAAGGCACCAGTCGGCGGATTTCCTGCGGCAGGGTCATGGGGTCGAACGGCTTGCCGATGACGCCCACCGCGCCCAGCTCCAGGTAGCGCGCCACCTCCTGCTTCTGGACCTTGGCGGTCATGAAGATGATGGGCGTGTTCGCGGTCGCGGGCTGGGCGCGCAGCCGGCCGAACGTGGTGGGCCCGTCCATGCCGGGCATCATCACGTCCAGGAGGATGAGGTCCGGGCCCTCCTGGCCCGCCTTCTCCAGGGCCTCCGCGCCGGAGGACGCGAGCACCGTCTTCCATCCGCCCACACGGCTGAGGCTGAGCTGCCCGATGGTGCGGATGTCGTCCTCGTCGTCCACGAGCAGGACCTTCTCGATTTTCGCCATGGGAGGGAGTGCTCCGGAAAGGGGGGATTGGATCGGGGGTTACGGGCGCCGGTGGGAAGTGGATCCCTCAGGCCGCTTCCGGCCCGGGTTCGCACTCCGGCAGGTCGAAGGAGAAGCGGGTGCCCGCCCCCGGGGTGGTGGTGAAGCGCAGGGTGCCGCCCATGCGGGCCACCAGGCCCTGGGCGATGCTCAGCCCCAGGCCGGTGCCGGGGCGCCTGCGGGTGTCGGACGCGTCCGCCTGCGCGAACTTCTGGAAGACGCGGGCCTGGAAGGCCTCCGGGATGCCGGGGCCGTAATCCTGCACGTCCACGCGCAGCGCGCCGGCCTCGCGGGTGAGCGACAGGGTGACGCGCTCGCCCTGGGGGGAGAACTTGATGGCGTTGGAGAGGAGGTTCGCCAGCACCTGGATGAAGCGGTCCTCGTCCACGCGGGCGCGGGCGTGGGGCGTGTCCACCACGGCCTCCAGGCGCACGCCGTACTCGTCCGCGTAGCCCTGGTGGGCCTGGAGCGCCTGGGCCAGCAGCGGCGCCACCTCCGTGGGGGCCAGGTGCAGGTCCAGCCGGCCGGACTCCATCTTCTCCAGGTCCAGGATGTCGTTGATGAGGCGCAGCAGCCGTTCGCTGTTCTTGTGGGCGATGCCCACCATCTGGGCCACCTGGGAGTCCAGCGGGCCCGCCACGCCGCCGCACAAGAGGCCCAGCGAGCCGCGGATGGAGGTGAGCGGCGTGCGCAGCTCGTGGCTCACGGTGGAGATGAACTCGTTCTTCATCCGCTCCACGCGCTGGCGCTCCTCCTCCAGGGCGCGGGCCTGGGTGACGTCGCGGGCGACGGCGTAGAGCAGCCCCTCCTCCGGGTCCGGCACGGCGTTCCACTGGAGCCAGCGCCAGGAGCCGTCATGGCAGCGGGCGCGGTGCTCGAACTGGAGGACGGGGGCGCCCTCGCGCGCGCGGGCCAGGTGCCCCAGCGTGGCGGCGCGGTCCTCCTCCAGGGCCAGGTCCACCAGGGACGTGCTGTAGAGCTCCGCCTCGGAGAAGCCGAGCGTGCGGCTCCAGGCCTGGGACAGGCGCAGGAAGGTGCCGTCCATGGCGGCGATGCAGAGCATGTCCACGGAGACCTTGAAGAAGCGCTCCTGCTGCATCAGCCCGATGCGGGCCTCGCGCTCCTGCAGGGCGTTGAGCTCCACCTCCGCCCAGCCCGCCAGGTCCGCGAGCGCGGCGCGGTCCGCGTCGGAGAAGTCCCGGGGCTGGTGGTCGATGAGGCACAGCGTGCCCACGCGGCTGCCGTCCGCGGCGCGCAGGGGGTGGCCCGCGTAGAAGCGGACGAAGGGGGCGCCCAGCACCAGCGGGTTGTCGTGGAAGCGCGGGTCCCTCAGCGCGTCCGGCACCACGAAGGTGGCGGGGGAGAGGATGGCGTGCCCGCAGAAGGACACCTCGCGCGGCGTCTGCGTGGCGTCCAGCCCCTGGCGCGCCTTGAACCACTGGCGGTCCTCGTCGATGAGCGACACCAGCGCGATGGGCACCCGGAACAGGTGCGACGCGGCGCGCACGATGCGGTCGAAGCGTTCGTGCGCGGGCGTGTCCAGCAGACACAGCGAACGCAGCGCCTGGAGGCGCCGCGGCTCATCCGCGGGCGTCGGGGGTGGAAGCATGGCCTTGGGCCCCGTGCTACCCCACCTGTCTGCCATTGGTAAGAGGGGCGCTCACGAAGGCCCGTTTCCCGGGTCAGGGGGACAGGCGGGCAGCCAGCCGATTGCAGTCCGGCGGCATTTGTCTGCCCTTGGCGCGTGCTACCCCGCGCGGCGCTTCCGGGGCGGGGCCAGCGGCTTCTTGCGAGGCGTCGGCCGGGGCTCGCGGGGTTCCGGAGACTGCTTGGGGGGCATGACGGACACCACCGTGCGCACGACGCGCGCCACGGCCTTGAGCTGCCGGGGCTCCAGTTCTCGCAGCGAGCGCACCAGGCGCCGCAGCTCCAGGGAGTCCTCCTGGGCCGGCGCGGCGCGGGGTGACACGGGGGAGGCGCCGGGCCCCACGCCCAGGAGCGTGTCCGCGGACACGGCCAGCACGTCGCACAGCCGCCGCAGGTTCTGGGCCCGGGGCAGCATGCGGCCGCGCTCCATGCGGCTGTAGACCTCCATGGCGATGCCCACGCGCTCCGCCACGTCCGCCTGCGTGAGTCCCAACCGCAGGCGCGCGTCACGCGCGGCGGCTCCAAACACCATGTTCAGCTTTTCATTCACCGGGGCGGGCACCCCCAAAACCTTGCATCTCTCCCCCGGCGCGCAAGTTTTCGGGGCCATGCCGACGCGCACCTGATTTTCAAGATATACTGTTTATTCAAGGATGCTGACGGGCTCCACGTGCGACCGGCATCGTCCCGTGACCCGCTGGCTCGACTGAAAGGACGTGACCATGCGACTGCGCGCCTGCGCCGCACTCCTGCTCTTCCTCTCGGCTTGCGCCACGTCGGCACCGAGCCCAGCAGAGCGCGCGTCCCGGAACCCGAGGTTCGCCAACCTCCAGCGAGCAGCCACGTTGCCGTGGACGGACGGGGGGCGGTGCGTGGTCCGTGAGGCGTCCCAGCCTTGGCCACTGCTGGTGGAGAAGTGCTATCGGACCCTCGACCATGACCGGCTCGAGTTCCACGACACCACCGGAAGATGCACCGTGGCCTCGGCGGATGCCGCGACCGTGGGACTCGGGTTCTGCGTGCTGGCGGCTCCGGAGATTGCCGTGGGGGCCGTCATCGTGCTTGGCGTGGTGGTGGTCGGCGTCGCCATCCAGGAGGCGTTGGACGCGTATGAGCTGCGGCATGCTTCCCCCGAGGAAGCTGGGACCTCACGAGGAGCGAAGGTGTCATCCCGGGAAGCCGGAGCGCACCGCAAGCCCAGGCCGGAGCCCGACCCAGCGGGACAGAGCAGGCAGCCCCCGGTGCCGCCCGTGCCCGTGAGCCAGACGGGCCGCGCAAGCTGCGAACCGGTTCCCGTGCCCCACGCGGGCGAGGACGACCCGCATGATGAATGTGCCGACAACTTCCCACCCAACCGTTATCCCGGGATGGACGTGCTCGTCGGCGGTGTGCGCTTCGACGCGCTGCAAGTCGGCATTCGCAGGCTGTGGGAGATCAAGACCCATCAGTTTGAGACGTACAGCGACTTCGTCCGGGATCGGGAGATCGAGAAGGAAATCAAGCAACTGGATAGGGAGCGGAAGGCCGCAGCAATGTGTGGATATGGTTTCGTTCTTGGGGTGAGCACCCAGGCGCACAAAGACGCGCTTCAACGGGTGGACCGGAGCCTCGATATTGTTGTCACGGGGTGCAAACGATGACCGCCCGAAAAAGACTCGGCCTCATCGTCTACGCGCCTGCGCTTGTGGGCAGAGACCGCCGCACAATCGAGAGCGTTCATGGAATGGAGAAGGCGCTTCCCGGCCTGCGGCTGGAGTGGAGACTCTCCAATGGAGGACGTCCTATCGCATTGCCGCTGCGTGATGGATGGATCCTGGAAAAGATCGAGGATGGAGGATTCCCGCTCGTGTGCAACGGGGACCAGGGCTTTCCCGTGACGGTCTGGGGAAGGGAAAGATCAGGGCTCTTCAGCCCAGGTGGTCAAGACCTGTTCGAAGTGCACGCGAAGCTGCCATTGAACAAGCCCGTGATCGAATCAGCGGCGGCTGTGCTTGAGGGCGTAGCGGAAGGGGCACGCGCGTTGTGGGGCGAGGCGACGCCAGACGACGCTGCCGTGGACATCGCGTATCAGACTGCCCCCACGCTGGCAGGCCCCCCTTCCCCACGCCGGGGCCTGCCAGCCCTCAAGCTCTTCGAGCACATCCGCGCCCCCGAGATTCCCTATTACCTCGGGTGGCTGAACTACTGGTCTGCCGCTGCCGCGCGGGCCATCGGGTTCCCGGATCCGACCCGCGACGCCGAGCTGCTGTCACGGGCGCGGCGCACGGCATCGGGCGGCTGGGTCGTGCAGCTCACCGATGCGCCGCTCGACCTGGACAACCCCGCCCACCTGGACATGCTCAAGCGGACCTACGAGAGGTTCCCCGAGATCGGCGGACGCGCAGCGCCTTGACCTCAAGCAAGGGGCCCGGGACGCGGCTCCGGCCGTGGGAAGGAGCCCCACTGCGCGGGCGTCCGCGATGGTAGTCTTCCCATCCGGGAGGTCATGCACCCTTGCCCCAACCTTTCAGATTGGCCCTCGCGCTCATGCTCGTCTCGGGAGCTGCCGCGGGGGCTGAGCCGGCACCGGGTGCACGGGTCAAGCGGGAACGCTCCGTCACCCTCGCCAGCACGTCCGCCGAACCGTTGCCTGTCGTCCATGTCGCGCAGGACACCCTGACGCTGCTGTTCTTTGCCTCGCCGATCCAGAAGAAGACGCTGACCTTCGATGAGTCTCGGATCCGCGTCCTGGATGCCGGCGAGCGTTCCGTCATCGTTCAGCCCGTGGCCAATCTCGGTGCGGGCGAGCGGCAGGAGCTCGGGGTATTCTTCGCTGACGGCCGAGCGCCGACACGGGCCGCGTTCGTGCTCGTGACCGACCCGGCCGAAGTGGACGCTCGGATCGACGTGCAGCGCCCTGAGCCGCCGGACGCGGCCTGCCAGCCCACGGCCCAAGCCCCGGCGCCGAAGCCGGAAGACTTCGTGCTCCTTGGCTATGTGGACGAGAAGGGCGTCACGACGTCCCGCCGCAAAGGCACGCTCGATTCGGAGCAGGGGTTTACTTTGGACAAGCTCGTCGCCTTTCGGGGCGCGGGCTGGATTCTGGCGGACGTGATGTTCGTGAACAGCCTTGACCGCCCTGCCTGGACACCCCGGGAAGCGATGTTCGTGGGGCGAGTCGGCATGCCCCTGCGGGCGCGGCTCGTAGCCAAGAAGCCAGGGGCAATCCTTCCGGGTGGGTATGGGCGTTTACTCGCGATCGTGGACGTGCCCGAGACGAAAGCCGACCTCGTCTTCACCCTGGAGGTGCGTGGGGATGAGGGGCGGCGGCTCACGACTCCAGACGTGCGCTTCCCGAAACCCGCCGCGGAGGATGCCCGATGAGCGCGACGCTGCCCCGCATTCCGCCCGGTTCGTTGATTGACGGCTGGCAGGTCTCCAAGCCACTCGGTGACGGAGGCTTCGCGTTCGTCTTCCTGGGCGAGAAGAACGGCAGGCACCGGGCCATCAAGGTGGCCCAGCACCGGGAGTCCAGCGGCGACCTCAAGCAGACCCATGCCCGGACGCTGCGGGAGTTGACGGCGCTGCTCATGCTGGACCATCCGAACATCGTCCGGCCACAGGGATACGGCCTGGCGGAGAGTGGGAACCTGTACCTCGCGCTCGACTACGTGGACGGCTGGACGCTCGCGGAGTGGGCGGAGCGCAAGCACCCGACCGTTCGCGAAATCCTCGGGGTCTTCGAGAAGCTTGCCGGTGCGCTGGCGTACATGCACGGCCGGGGCATCCTGCATCGGGACCTGAAGCTGTCCAACGTCCTCGTCCGCAAGAGCGACGGCGAGCCCGTCATCATCGACTTCAGCTGCGCGACCTACACCCTCGCCGAAGACCTGACGGACGGGGGATTGCCTCCAGGGACAGACCGCTATCGCGCGCCCGAGCAGTTCAAGTTCCTGCGCGAGCACAAGGACAAGCACCGGGCCCGCTACGCCTTCCAGGTCGCCGACGAAATCTTCGCGGTCGGCGTCATGCTCCATGAGCTGCTGACCGACCCACGCCCGACGGAGTTTCGCCCGCGCTTCGACTTGAACAGTCCTGCCCTCCCACCGCCACCACCCCGCCTGACGAATGCGCGGGTGCCCGCGGAACTGAGCGACCTCGTCGAGAACATCCTGGCCCGGGACCCCAAGAAGCGTCCGGTCGATACCGAGGCGCTGCGCCGCGAGCTGGCGGATCTCCGTGCCGAGCGCTCCGCCGAGTATGACGTGCCGGTCCATCCGCCCGCTGAACAGCGTCACGGAGGGCCAACTCCTGCGGCTCCTGTGGTGCCCTCCACGCCGCAATCCCTCAAGCGGCATGTGGCCCTGATGGAGCGACCGCTTCGCGCGGGAAGGTGGCTCGCAGGCGTCGTTTGTATCGTCGCGCTCGTCATGGCCACGGCCCTCTGGCGCTTGTCCGGGAGCGCCCCCGGCGGGTCTGCCGGGTCGCACGACGCCGCGACTCCACGCCCTCCTCCTGACATCCCCCATTCCGCACCGCCCAGGACAACCCCTCTTGCTATGACGCCCGCTGGCCCTTCGTCCGTGACACCCCCAGGGCCAGCCATCGCCGCTGCCCCGAAGGAAGGATCCGCCTTGAAGACCCCTGCACCCGAAGCCTCACTCCCAGGACGTGCGCCCCGCTCGCCGAAGAAGTCCGTTGCCGCCGTCGAGTGCGCGTCGCTGTCGCTCGTCGCGGCGCTGGCGGTGGGTTGTCCGGGTGCCCAGATCCGGCCAGAGCGCTTCACCTGCCCGGCTGGGGCGGAAGAGGCCATGCGGGAGCAACTTCACTGGAAGGAAGGGGACAGCTTCTCCCTTCAGCTGGATGACCGCCAGGCGGCTTTTGCCAATGTATGGTTCACCGCTGGCGGGGAGGTGGTGGGGGTGGTCCCCAAAGGCATCACCGATGACCGGCAGCTTGCGGTCGCCCCTGTTGGGACACGCTTCTACGGCAAGGCGTACTACCTCTCCGACAAGATGGGGCGTGTGGATGGGCCGGCCCTCATCGTCCGGTACGACCGCGTGAAGCTCCCGGGGCAGGACGAGTACCCCATTTGCTTCGTGGTGGAGAACGAAGCCGTGGCGTTCAAGGACGGCAGGGTGAAGGGATCCAGTCGAGGGGCCGGGACAGTGGTGGACCGCTGGCCCTGAGCGGTTCCACGGTGACGTGGTGGGTAGGCGCTTGAGTTCGCGCCCCTCCTTGAAATCGACATGACCTCCAGGGTTGTCCCACGACGGCCCATCCCACGGGTGACGTCGCCCACAACGCGCGGGCCTTCGGAGGCCCGCGCGCGGAGCTTGAACGACTAGCGCTCCCGGAGCGCGAGCGCGCCCTGGATGATGAGCCCCATGGCCTTGAGGTCCTCTTCATCCAGGGGCCTGAGCGCGCGCACCAGCCTGCGCAGGGTGGGTGGATCCTCCTCCCGGTCCGCGAGCGCCAGCGTGCGCGCCTCTTCCGGAGGCGTGGGCCCGTCCAGCCCCAGGAGCGTGTCCGCGCGGATGCGCAACACCATGCACAGCCTGCGCAGGGTGGTGGAGCTGGGCAGCACGCGCCCGCGCTCCATCCGGCTGTAGACCTCCATCGCGATGCCCACCTGGCTGGCGACGTCGCCCTGGGTCAGGCCCTGCCGCTCGCGGGCCTCGCGCGCCGCGGTGCCTACCGTGATGGCCAGCTCCTCGTTCATTGCCGCTCACCCACCCCTGGCCGGACCGTGTCTCCCATGAAGTCAGGTGTCCGGCATCCTACCTGACACGGCACCAACACTACCCCAAGGGGCATCCGCCATGCTATGGACCTGAGAGGTCCAACGGGGCCTTTCCCGCATGCATCCTCCCAGCCACGTTCCCGCTCTCCGATTGAACCCCCCACATCCTGAAGAAGCCCGGCTTCCCTCGGGCGAAGGAGGCCTTCCGCAATGAGCCTGGAGGGAGGACATCCGCTGCTGCTCCAGCCGCAGGAGGTGGTGGGCAGCTTCCGGCTGTTGAAGCGCCTGGCCACCGGCGGCTACGGCACCGTGTTCCTGGCGGAGACCGGGGGCTTCCACGTGGCGCTGAAGTTCGCGCTCCAGGGGCCGCAGGACTCCGAGGAGGGCTCGCAGGTGGACGCGCGCACGCTCAAGGAGGTGAGCGTGCTGCACCGCATGACCCACCCGAACGTGGTGGCGCTGCGCGGCTACCACCGCTGGCCGCACCCGCGCACGGGCTACCTCTTCCTGGTCATGGACTACGTGGAGGGTCCCACGCTGTCGGACTGGGCGGTGGAGGCGAAGCCGTCCGCGCGGCAGGTGGCGCGGCTGTTCGCGGAGCTGGCGCTGACGCTGGACTTCATCCACCGCGCGGGCGTGCGCCACCGGGACATCAAGGGCAGCAACATCATCGTGCGCGCGTCGGACGAGCGGCCGGTGCTGGTGGACTTCGGCTCCAGCGACCACGCCTGCGCCCCGGCCATCACCGACGGCCGGCCCCCGCCGGGCACGCCCAGCTACCGCAGCCCGGAGCTCTTGCGCTACTGGCTGAACAACCCCAAGGGCATGGCCCGCTACGTCTACCAGCCCACGGACGACCTCTATTCGCTGGGGCTCACGCTCTTCCAGGTGCTCACCGGGGACTTCCCCTACCCGCCGGACCTGCCGGCCGCGGCGCTGCTGGGGGGAATCCAGACCATCAAGGGGAGGACGGCGCGCTCGCTCAACCCGCGCGTGCCCCGCGCGCTCAATGACATCTGCGAGCGGCTGCTGCGCCAGGACGTCAGCCAGCGCTACCAGATGGGCTCGGACCTCTATACCGACCTGAGCGCCGCGCTGGAGCGAGCCCCGGCCAGTTGGGACCGGCCGCTGTTCAACGCGCCGCCGCCCCACGAGGCCGTCACGGAGGAGTCCGACGCGTACTTCGACGGCAACGAGGAGGCCCGCGAGCTGCGCCGCTGGGCCCGCGCGTACGAGCGGCGCGTGCCGGGCGCTCCGCCGCACTCGAGCGCCCCCACGCCGCCGGTGCCGTCGCCGCCCGGACCGTCCGCGGGGCTGGCCGCGCCCATGCCCCCGCCCATGCCCTGGTGGCTGGCCCGGCGCCTGGCATGGCGCAGGCGCTGGGAGCAGTGGCTGCGGCGTCTGGGATTGCGCCGGGGCGGCTGAACCCCGGGCGTCCTGTGACTTCCACACAACCCTGGAGGTTTTCCCCGCGACAGGGTTTGTGCTACCTGCGGGGTTGAGCGATTCCCGCTCGACCCTAGAGGTTGAAAGGCAGGACATGAAGACGCCCGATACGACGACGGAGGAGATTCCCGGCGTGCCCCGCCGGCCGCGCGTGCTGTTCACGGTGGGCGGCACGGCCTTCGAGTTCGTGCGCAAGCTGGAGGTGCGCGCCACCGGGGAGCTGCTGATGCTGGCGCGGCGGCGCTACCGGGGCGGGATGGGCGGCCCGGTGGTCATCAAGCGGCTGCGCAACCCGTCCGGTTTCGTGGAGCGCCGGCGGCTGGTGGAGGAGGTGGAGCTGACGTTCCGGCTCAACCACCCGGGCATCGCGAAGGTCTACCACCTGAAGGCGTACCGGGGCGTCCCGCACGTGGTGATGGAGTACGTGGAGGGCCGGTCGCTGGACACGGTGCTGAACCTGGTGGCCATGCGGCGCAAGCCCATGTCTCCGGCCTTCGGCGCGTGGGTGGTGTCGGAGGTGGCGGAGGCGCTGCACCACGCGCACACGCTGCGCGACGAGTGGAACCGGCCGCTGGGCATCGTGCACCGGGACGTGAGCCCCCGGAACCTGCGCCTGGGCGTGCACGGCGAGGTGAAGCTCACCAACTTCACCGCCGCCTTCTCCACGCTGCCGGGGCGGGAAATCACCAGCCGCCCGCTGGTGAAGGGGGACGTGGCGTACGCGTCGCCAGAAGCCCTGCGGCGCGAGCCCGTGGACGCGAGGAGCGACCTGTTCTCGCTGGGGCTGGTGCTGCTGGAGGTGCTGACGGGGACGCACCCGCTGGCGCAGGAGGGGGACGTGGCGCTCCCGCCGCCGGACCTGCCGCTGGTGCAGGCGCAGGGGCCCACGTGGATGCCCCTGACGGAGGTGGCGGCGCGCATGGCGCTGGTGGGGCCCGCGCAGGTGGAGCACCTGGCGCGCGACGTGCCGGAGGGGCTGCGCGCGGTGGTGGCCCGGGCGCTGCGGCAGGCTCCGGCGGATCGCTTCGCCACGGGGGCGGAGCTGGCCGCCGCGCTGCGGGAGTGGCTGCGCGAGCACGCGCCCGCGTACGGACGGCAGGCCGCGGCGGAGGAGGTGGAGGCGGCGGCGAGGGAGGCCACCGGCAGGCGCAACCAGGCGGAGCTGCTGGAGGGCGGGCTGCACCCGGCGGAGCTGACCGCCGAGGAGGCCGCGATGTCAGCCGAGGCCGCGACCGAGCGCCCGCCGCCGTTCCTGGGAGGCGACGACATGACGCCGGACCTGAGCGAGGAACCCCTGCCCATGCAGCAGGACCTGGTGGAGGACCTGGACGAGCTGGCCGGACCGGATGAGGTGGTTCCGGGAGACGACTTCGAGGACGACGACGACGGCCACCAGCCGGTGTGAGCCCGTGCCGCGCGGCATTCTGGGACCCGCGCCACCCGAGTCCCCCCGGACCAACGGGGTGCCACCGCCGGTCAATGGCTGTCACTCCCGGGGGCCGTGCGCGCCATGGAGCACTGGGGTGTTTGACAAAGCTTCCGTGACTTACTTGTTTCCCTTCACTCATCAACCCGGTGCGTCACCCCGCGCTCCACTTCCGCCAGCTCGAGCGCCGGGAGGGATGACGATTCCTGTCACCGCGCGGGTCCGCCGCGACTGACACGCATTCCACCCGCCAGTCAGCGCAAACCCAGACATTGACACGCTTTCGCGGAAGCCAATAAAAGGCGTGACAGTCTTTTCACCCGCTGGCGCTGTTCCCGTCGTCGCTGGCTGCACACCAGACATCCGCCGAGGGCCGGGAGGTCTCCCCGGGTCGGCGAACGCCTGTCCTTTCCCTCTGTCTTCCGTGACGTCCCCCGGCCGCGCTCCCTCCGAGCGCGGCACGGAAAACGTGTCTCCGGGCTCCGGCCCGGGCACGTGAGGCCGGCGTGTGCCCGGTGCGAGTCATTGGCCTTCTCCACTGTCTGTCTTCCCAAGGAGTGTCTTCGTGAAGAGCACGTCTCCCCGTTGGTTCCGGTCGCGCGGCATGCTGGGCGCGCTGCTGCTGTCGTTGTCCTCGCCGTGGATGGCCGCGTGCAGCTCGGGCACCGAGGCGCCAGGCCCCTCCGCGCCGTCCGAGCAGACGCAATCGCAGGTCACCGTCTCCATTGGCGCCCAGGACCTGTACTCCGCGGCGGTGAAGGGCCGCGTGTCCGCGCAGGCCTTCAGCTACGCCGACGTCGCCAGCATCCGCATCGACGTCTACGACGTCTCCTCCGGCTCGAAGGTCCCCCTCTTCAAGAACTTCGACCTCTTCACCTCCGCCCAGGCCTGGACCGGCAAGCTGCCCTTCCTTCCCAAGGCCAAGGCCCTGCTCTTCGAGGCCCGCGCGGCCAGTGCGTCCGGCACCCCGCTCTTCTCCGGGTCGCTCAACGCCACCCTCACCCTCGACTTCCAGACCGTCACCATCCCGCTGGCCTCGGCCACCAACGGCGCCAACATCTCCATCCCCCGCATCAAGAAGATCAGCATCCCTTCCGCCTTCGCCTCCGCGCAGTCGGGCAACATCACCTTCTTCGTCGAAGCGAACGTCGGCGAGGCGCTCACCTACTCCATCACCTCCACGCCCGCGACGGGCAGCGGCGGCTTCTCGCCCACCACCGGTGGCATCACCCTGCTGAACACGGCCGGCGCGTTCGTCTCGCAGTACTCGCCGCCCACCGTCTCCACCGAGACGACCTTCAGCCACACCGTCACGGTGACGAATCCGGCCGGGCACTCCATCAGCACGACGTTCACCACGAAGGTGCTGCCTCCGGAGACCAGCAGCGGCGTCATCGACACGTCCGTCGCCGTGCTCTTCAACCCCGTCATCAATGGCCTGAATGCCCAGCGCACCGGCACGGACGTGAAGTTCACGGCCACCGTCGCGGATGACACGCCCGAGGAGGCGCTGACCTACGCGTGGACCTTCACGCCGTCGGCCGGCACCACGCCGGATCCGCTGCCTGCGTTCACCACCCAGACGAATCCCACCACCCTCCAGCACTACACCACCACGCTTCAGGGCGACCTGAAGATGTCCGTGACCGACACGAACAACGGCACCACCACCCTCAACTACAAGCTCACGCCGGGCCAGTTCCCGGACGAGCCCGTGGCCCAGGGGCCGCTCGACGGCATCAACACCATCCGCGGCGGCAATGGTCACACCTGCGCGATGCTGAATGATGGCTCCGTGCGCTGCTGGGGTCAGGGCAACTACGGGCAGCTCGGCTACGCGAACGGCTACAACCTGGGTGACGCTCCGTCGCGACTGCCGTACCTGGAGGGCCCGGTGAACCTACTGGGCAAGGCCACGAAGCTGGCCACGGGCTACAACCACACCTGCGCCCTGCTGAGCACGGGCGACGTGCGCTGCTGGGGCCAGAACACCTTCGGGCAGTTGGGCTACAACAGCACGCAGCACATCGGTGATGGCGAGCCCGTCATCGACGCGGGCTTCGTGAACCTGGGCGGTCCCGCCATCCGCATCGCCGCGGGCGGCGACCACACCTGCGCGGTGATGGCCGGCGGCAGCGTGCGCTGCTGGGGTCGTGGCACCAACGGCCAGCTGGGCTACGGAAGCACGGAAAACGTCGGCGACAACGAGCAGCCCTGGAAGGCCGGCGACGTGAACCTGGGCGGGGCCACCGCCACTGACATCACCGCGGGCGCGGCGCATACCTGCGCCCTGCTCTCCACCGGCAAGATGCTGTGCTGGGGGCGCAACAACCAGGGGCAGCTGGGTTATGGCCACCTCCAGGACATTGGTGACACCGAGACTCCTGCCGGCCAGGTCGCCTTCGAGCCCGGTGGCCCCGTGGCGCAGATCAGCGCGGGTGCCTATTCCACCTGCGCGCTGCAGAAGTCCGGCGGCATCGTCTGCTGGGGAAGCAACGTCAGCGGGCAACTGGGGACGGGCCCGAACACCGGCACCACGTCCTACGTCCCGTGGTGCCCTGAGTACGGTGGCTCGGCTTACTGCTACTACAAGACCCTCGCGAACCAGACGACCGTGACCCTGGGCGTGGGCCTCACGGCCCTCCAGGTGTCGGCGGGCAGCGAGCATGTCTGCGCCCTGGTCTCCAACGGCAGCGTGCGGTGCTGGGGCAGCAACAGCTACGGCCAGCTCGGCTACAGCACCGCCGTGCCCGTCAACGTGGGTCTGAACACGCCGGGTGGCGCGGTGGACCTGGACGGGGCGACGGCCTACCAGGTCAACGCCTCCGTCGGACAGCACACCTGCGCACTGCTCTCCACGGGCAAGGCGCGCTGCTGGGGCCGGGGCAACCTCGGGCAACTCGGCTATGGCAACAGCAACAATATCGGCGACAACGAGCTGCCCTTCGGCGACGTCCCGCTCCTGCCCCCGACCCCGTAGTCCCTGAACACTCGCGGGCGCCCGGCACACGCCGGGCGCCCGCTTCGCTTTCCCTTCCGTGAGAGTCATGACGAAGCCCGCCGCCCTCGCGCTCCTCCTGCTGTGCACCGCCGCCGCGTGCACGTCGCCCACGACGGATGCCGTCGCGCCGGAGCCCATGGCCTCCGTCACGTTCACCGTCTCCACGGACAGCACCGGTTCCCAATCCCAGACACGGCACGCGCTGGCGGGCTTCTCCTTCGCGGACGTGGCGCGGATCCGCGTCGACGTGGAGGACGCGGTCAGCCACAGCGCGCTGTTCACGAACTTCGACCTCGTGCCCTCGCCCTCCGGGTGGTCCGGCACCATGCCGTCCCTGCCGCGCCACCGCTCGCTCACGTTCAGCGCGCGGGCCTACGACGGCGGCGACGTGCTCCTCTTCCAGGGCAGCACCACGCAGACGCTCGCCGCGGACCGGGAGGCCGTGGCCATCACGCTCGCGCCCACCCACGACGGCGCGCCCATCACCCTGCCGCGCATCCCCCGCATCCAGCTTCCCGGAGAGCTCGTCTTCGGACAGCCCGCCACCGTCACCTTCTTCGTCGAGGCCACCGCCGGCGAGGCCCTCACCTTCACGCTCACCGCCGCGACCGACGGCGGTTCCTTCCTCCCCTCCAGCGGCACGTTCACGCTCACCGGCACCTCCGGCGCCTTCGTCGCCCGCTACCTGCCCCCTTTCGGCATCCCCAGTCCCACGGACTACACGCACTCGCTCACCGTCACGAACCCGGCGGGTCACTCCATCAGCACCCCGTTCGTGACGCGCGTCCTTCCGGCGGACCTGTCCACGGACTCGCTGGGCACCAGCGTGCGCATCCTCTTCGCGCCCGTCATCAAGGCCCTGGCCGCGTCCCGCCTCGCCGGCACCTCCGACGTCGCGTGGGCCGCCACCGTGTCGGATGATCAGCCCGCCCGCACGCTCGACTACGCGTGGAGCTTCACCCCGGACGCGCCCGTGACGCCCGCGCCGGACTTCACCACGCAGGCCAACCCCACCGTCCTCCAGCACTACGCCCCATCCCTCCAGGGCCACCTCTCCCTCCAGGTCACCGACGCCGCCGGAGCCCGCACCACCGCCACCTACCGCCTGGGCGCGCAGCAGTTCCCCGACGCCCCCTTGCAGACGGGTGGCCCCACGGACGTCGCGCAACTGCGCACCGGCGACAGCCACACCTGCGCGCTCCTCAACGACGGGTCCGTGCGCTGCTTCGGCAGCGGCGCGCAGGGCCGGCTTGGCTACACCGGCACCGCCAACGTCGGCGACGACGAGACGCCCGCGTCCAAGGGCCCCGTGCCCCTCGCCCCGGGGGAGAAGGCCGTGCAACTGGCCACCGGCCTGGGCCACACCTGCGCCCTGCTCTCCACCGGCCGCGTGCGCTGCTGGGGCGCCAATGCGCTGGGACAACTGGGCCTGGGCCACTCGCGCGCCATCGGCGACGACGAGCCCATCGCCAGCGTGGGCACCGTGGACCTGGGCGGCGCCCGCGCGCTGCGCATCACCGCGGGTGCCAACCACACCTGCGCCCTGCTCACCTCCGGTCACGTGCGCTGCTGGGGTGACAACGCGCATGGACAACTGGGCCTGGGCCACACCGACCCGTTGGGCGACAACGAACCTCCACCCACCACCGACGTCCCCGTCGGCGCGCCCGTACAGGACGTGGTCGCGGGCGGTGACCACACCTGCGCCCTGCTCTTCTCCGGCCGTCCGCGCTGCTGGGGTGCCAACGCCTACGGGCAACTCGGTTACAACCGTGACGACGATGTCGGTGACACCGAGTTGCCGTCGTCCGCGGGAGACGTGGACGTGGGCGGCACCGCCGTGCAACTGGCCCTGGGCGCGCAGCACACCTGCGCCCTGGTCACCACGGGCGCGGTGCGCTGCTGGGGCGCCAATGCCTTCGGGCAGGTGGGCAACGGCAACCCGGACTACGCCACGCCCCTCACCGCCGTGGCGCTGGCGTCCGGCCTTCGCGCCGTCCAGGTCGCCGCCGGGGCGCAGCACACCTGCGCCCTGCTCGAGTCCGGCCAGCTCCAGTGCTGGGGCAACGGCGCCCGGGGACGGCTGGGCTACGCCAACACGCGCTCCCTGTCCGCGCCCGGCACCGCCTTCATCGACGTGGGCGGCGCCCCCGCCACGGCCATCACCGCGGGCGGCCAGCACACCTGCGCCGTGCTCTCCAGCGGCCGGGCGCTGTGCTGGGGCCTCAACACGTCCGGACAGCTGGGCCAAGGCCACGTGCGAGCCATGGGCGATGACGAGGCACCCGCGCTCGCCGGGGGCATCCTCCTCGTGTCGCCCTGACGCCGCGCACGGGAGGGCCCTGATGCCTGGCTGCCTGCCCTCCAGGCCCGTGCGCGTGCTCCGGGAGCAGGTTGCCGGACGCGGGGGTGGATGAAGAACCTCCTTCGACGGAGGGAACCCTTCATGGCCGACAACACCACCAAGCGTCCCGCACCCCCGCAGCCCACCGAGGACTTCTACGGACGTCCGACGGCTCCGCGCCAAGGCGGAGACACCCTCCATGAGCAGCCGCAGCGCCCCGAGGCCGACGAGCGGGAGGACGACAAGCGCAAGCCCCGCCGTGAGCTGACCGAGGCCGACGAGAAGGGCATCCGCCCCCGCACCGACGACGACGTGGACGACCGCGACCTGCGCCTGCGCGACGCCAGCGGCCTGCACCCGTACGACCCCCGGGAGCGCGCGCCGGGCGCCTCGCTGGACGACATGCCCGACGGCGACGGCCCGCGCAGCGACGCGGGCACCAACCCGGTGTCCGACGTGTACCTCTACGGCCACCCGGACCGCCTGCCGGACCGCGAGCGCTGAGCGCCCACGCAGCCCCTGGAAACACGACGGGCCAGGACCCGGGCTTCCCGCCCCGTCCTGGCCCTTCTTCGCGTCCAGAGGCCGTGGAGCGCTTCAGCCCACGCGGCGCGGGGCGTGATCCACGCGGTGCGCGTCCACCCAGGCCTCGGCCTGCGCCATCGTGTCCACGAACACCGTGTCGAAGCTGGCCGCGTGGCCGGTGAGCAGCATGGCCACGGACATGGCCTTGCCCACCACCCGCTGCGACAGGTCCGAGCCCACGTACACCACCGAGCGCATCCACTCCGCGCGCACGTTGTTGGCCAGGTACTTGCGCGACTCGGCCGGCAGCTCCGACCCGGGCACCTCCGCCACCAGGTAGAACGGCCCGTTCGCGGCCATCTCCTCGTAGACCCGCAGCGCCCACTTCGCGTCCTGCAGCCCCACGACGCCCGTGTACTTCGTGTGCAACACGTCTGGCGCCGTCATGCGGATCCGGTGCGCGCCACACGTCCACTCGCGAATCTGATGCTCCATGCGGTCCTCCCCCCGGCTACAGGCGGAACCCTACGCCCAACCCCTCCACCCCGGGGAAGCGTCCCGACGCAAACCTGCCCTTTCGGGCGAGTCCTGGCTGTCCATTGGATGTCAGACCCCCTCTGTACTGTGTACCTATTCCGACAGCCTTCCAGAGGGGGAACTCATGACGGAAACCCGTGAACTGCCTCGTGTTTCGGTGAACAAGCTGGGTGAGTACCTGGTCGCCACGCCTGCCCGCCGCAAGCGCATCATCCACGACCAGAAGCACCCGCCGGAGCCCCAGTACCTGCGCTATCCGGAGGCGTCCCAGGCCATCACGGACTTCCTGTGCCGGGGTCTGGATTTGAACGTGCTGCGGGAGGCCCAGCGCCGCTTCGCCTGCGCGGTGCCGCAGACGGAGTTCGAGGCGCAGCGCATGCAGCTGTGCTCCGAGGCGCTGGAGCGCTTCGCGGACCTGGTGCCCTGGCTGGATTTGGACGACGCCATCATCAGCGCGGTGGGCGCGGAGCCGCCGGTGCTGGAGATGGCGGGCGTGACCATCAGCGTGCGCCCGGAGGTGGTGGTGCAGCGGCTGGACAAGCAGGGCAACCCGCGCGTCGGGCTGATGAAGCTCTACTTCTCCAAGACGCACCCGCTGGACGAGCGGAGCGGGCAGTACATCGGCACGCTCCTGCAGCGCTTCGCGGAACAGCACCTGTGCCGGCTGGGCCCGGCGGACCACCGGCTGATGACGGTGGTGGACGTGTTCGCGGGTTCGGTGTTCGTCGCGCCGCGCGCGCACATCCGCCGGCTGGGGGACGTGGTGCTCGCGTGCGAGGAGATCGCCGAGCGCTGGGCCGTCCACTGAAGCTCCGGCTGACGCTTCGGCCCTACGGGGCGCCTTCCTGACGGCGCCGGTGGGCCTCCAGCCACGCGCGGGCCTGGGCCTCCGAGTCCACGAACTCCGCCTCCAGCTTCGCGTCGCCGGTGAAGTTGAGCGCCACCACCAACGCGCGCAGCACCTCCCGGTGCGTGCGCTTGGCGCCGAAGAAGACGACGGCGCGGAACCACGTGGGGCGCACGTGCTCGGCCAGGTACTTGCGCGGCGCGACCGACAGCCCCTCGGAGCTGCTCAGGTCCACGACGAGGTACAGGGGCTTGTCCGGGCCCGCCCCCAGCTCGTGGAACACGTCCACCAGCTCCCGCACGTCCGTCTCTGAAAACGAGCCTCGGACCTTCGTCCAGAGGATGTCGGAGGACTCCAGCGAGACACGCTGTGTCCCGAAGACCCACTCCCGCAGCACCGCCATGCCCTCTCCCACGCAGAGGGCCTGAGGGTACCCAAAACCCGGGGGGCGTCACCAGTCCGTGACCCCTCTTTCCAGAGGGTGTCCCGGCGAACAACCCTCCGGGTTCCCCTCCGGACGGCGACCTGGGTGTCCTCCGGGGCCGGGTCATTCCTCGCACGTCGCGTCATGACGCCCCGCATGAGCCGCGGGGCCCCCGGGGCGGGGCCTTGTGTCACGCGCGGGTCAGCGCGGCGCGGGGGGCCGACGGGGAGTGAACGGAAAGCCGCTATGCTCCGCCGAGGGCGGCCAGGCGGACGGCCGCTCCTGGGCGCATCTCCGGCCGGTTGTCGGGACGCGCTTCCTTGCTCACTGTGAAGGGTCGCGCCGCTGGCGCGGGGGATGGGAGCGTGGTGCTGGAGTCCTTGTGGAGCAGACGCGCCGTGCTCGTGTCGGGCAAGGGCGGCGTGGGCAAGACGACGCTCTCCGCCGCGCTGGCGGTGGCGGCGGCGCGCACGGGCCGGCCGGTGCTCCTGGCGGAGCTGTCCCCGGACGAGGGCGGCCCGTCCACGCTCGCGGGCCTGCTGGGCGTGAAGGAGGCCGGGCCCCGCGTGGTGACCGCCGGGGCGAACCTGTCCTTCGTGCGCCTGTCGGCCCAGGAGGGCCACCGGCTGTTCCTGGAGGAGACCCTGCCCGCGAAGTGGCTGGCGGAAGCCGCGCTGCGCTCCAGGGCCCTGCGGCGCTTCCTGGAGGCGGGGCCGGCGCTGAAGGAGATGGGGCTGATGTTCCAGCTGCTGTCGCTCGTGCGCCGCAAGCACACCGACGGCCGCATGGTGCACCCCCTCACGGTGGTGGACCTGCCCGCCACCGGCCACGCGCTGGCGCTGGCCACGCTGCCCCGGAGCATCCTGTCGCTGATGCCGGGCGGGCCCGTGGGGCGGGCGGTGCGCGAGGGGCTGGACCTCCTGCAGGACCCCGCGCGCACGGGCGTGGTGGTCACCACCCTGCCGGAGCCGCTGCCCGTCAGCGAGACGCTGGCGCTGGTGGACGAGCTGAAGGGCGTGGGGCTGCCGCTGTCCGCGGCGGTGCTCAACCGCATGCCGGAGGACCCCTTCACGCCGGAGTCGCGCGCGGCGCTGGAGCGGCTGTTGGAGACGCACGGGCCGCACCGGGGGCAGCGCGCGCTGGAGCGGCTGGAGCGCGCGAGGGAGGCGCGGCAGCGGCTGGCCGCGGGCCTGGGCGTGCCGCACTGGGGCATGCCGGAGCTGGCGCTGACGGGCATGGCGCTGGTGGAGCGGCTGGCGGAGCTGCTGGGTTCCACACTCGAAGGGGCCGCGTCTCACGGCGGCCGGGAAGCGACGCCATGAACCTGGACGCACTGCTGCGCGACAAGCGGATCATCGTCCTGTGCGGCGCGGGCGGCGTGGGCAAGACGACCACGGCGGCGGCGCTGGGCGTGGCCGCGGCCCGCTCCGGGCGCAAGGTGCTGGTGCTCACCATCGACCCGGCCCGGCGGCTGGCGGAGGCCATGGGGCTGAAGGAGAACGGCGCGGAGCCCACCACCGTCCCCCCGGAGCGCCTGTACGCGGACGGTCCGCGCGGCACGGGCCGGCTGGACGTGTGGATGCTGGAGCCCCGCGTCGTCTTCGAGCGCATGGTGCGCCGGCTGTCCGCCACGGAGAGCGCCGCGCGCGCCATCCTGGAGCACCGGCTGTACCGCTTCCTGTCGGAGCTGGTCGCGGGCGTGCAGGAGTACGCCGCCGCGGAGGCGCTGGACGGCTTCCTCGCGGAGGGCCACTACGACCTCATCCTGCTGGACACGCCGCCCAGCCGCCACGCGCTGGACTTCCTGGAGGCCCCGGGCCGGCTGTCGCGCTTCCTGGATGACCGGGTCATCTCCCTCTTCGGGCCGGACTCCGGCCGCACGGGCCGGCTGTGGCAGGGCGCGCAGGCGCTGGTGGGCCGCGTGCTGGACGGCATCTTCGGCGCGGGCTTCGCGCAGGAGATGCGCTCCTTCGTGGCCGCCTTCGGCGGGCTGTTCGCCGGCATCCGCCTGCACGCGGACCGGCTGCGGGAGCACCTGTCGTCGAAGGACGCGGCGTTCCTGCTGGTCACGTCGCCGGAGGCCGCCGCGCTGCGCGAGGCCACGTTCTTCCAGGAGACGCTCCAGGCGAAGGGGCTGCCCTTCGCGGGCTACGTGCTCAACCGCAGCTGGGCGCGCGAGGACGGCCTGGCCCCGGCCGCCAACCTGAAGCCGCACGCCAGCAACGCCGCGGACGCGGACGCCGTCATCGGGCTGGAGCGCCTGGCGGGCGTGGAGGACGCGCGCGCGAAGGCCCACCGCTCGCTGCTGGCCCGGCTGGCGGAAGGGCTGCCCCGGGGCGCCATGGCCATCGCCGCGCCGGACGCGGGCGCGGACCTGGAGGACTTCCGGGGACTGGTGCACCTGGGCGACGCGCTCACCGTCGCCTGACGTCCGGCCGCGGGCCGCGAGCTCCAAGAGCGGACGGGCGAGCGGCGCCGCACCTGCACGGCTGGAGCTTTGCGCGTTCCGGCCCGCTTCCCATGTTCGCAAGTCGAGGAGGCTTGCGACGCACATGGGCACCAAGGACTACAGCAACGGAAACGGCAGGCATGACCTGGGGCGCGCGGACATCTCCACGCCTCCCACCGACGCGATGGCCACGCACCGCTCGCCGGACGTGGCGCCGCCGGGCTCGCGCGAGCGCTCGGAGTCGGACGTGAGCGGTTGGAACCCGGGGCGCGACGAGGAGCCCTCCAACCGCCAGGGGCGCTTCCACCGCGCCGCCGCGTGGCGCCTGGCCCGCGTGCGCACGGACGTGGACGACACTGGCACGTGGCGCGCGGACCGCGAGGGCGAGCGCGATGGCGGCACCTCCGGGCCCTACGGCCGCGATGACCGCGACCCGCGCTACGCCAACGGCGCCGGCCCCGTGCGCACCCAGGGCGAGGGCACCGCCTACGAGATGCCCGAGCAGCGCGCCAGCTACCGGGAATGGGACCGCACCGGCTACGGCGGCCCGGAGCCCCTGCTGCGCGACCGGCCGCAGGGCCGCGCCGCTTCCCGCGAGGACGCGCGCATGCTCGAGCGGTTCACCCCCCAGCGGGAGGAGCGCTTCCCGTTGGATCCGCGGCTCCGGGAGTCCCGCGACGCAGCGACCGCGTCCGGCACCTCCCGCCGCTGGCGCCGCGAGCCGCTCAGCGCGCGCGACATCATGACCCGCCCGGTGCGCACCGCCCGCCGCGACAGCACGCTGCGCGAGGTGGCGCAGCTCATGCGCGACGAGGACTGCGGCGTGGTGCCCATCGTGGACGCGGACGGGCGGCTGCTGGGCCTGGTCACGGACCGCGACCTCGCGCTGCGCGCCTTCACCGGACAGCGTGCCGTGGACGGCCTGCGCGCGGCGGACGTGATGACGGAGGAGGTGGAGGCGGTGCTGCCGGAGGAGGACCTGCACGGCGTCATCGAGCTGATGGGCCGCAAGCAGGTGCGCCGCGTCCCCGTGGTGGAGCCCGACGACCGGCTGGTGGGCATCATCGCGCTGGGGGACATCGCCAGCCGCGCGGATCAGGACGAGGAGCTGCAGGAGGCGCTGGAGCGCATCTCCTCGCGGCGGTCGTTCTGGAGCCGGCTGCGCTGATCAAGGCCGGCGGGGACGGGAGGCCATGCACGGCCTCCCGTCTTTGAAACACTCAGGCGATGGTGACGACCACGTTGGACGTGTCCGCCGTGACCGTGAACTTCTTCAGGTCGCTGGTGGCGGGGCCCTGCGTGACGGTGCCCGTCTTGGTGAACGTGGACGCATGGCAGGGGCAGAGCAGGCCATCGATGCTGGACTCGAAGCCCACCTCGCACTGCGCATGCGGGCAGATGGAGTCCACGGCCGAATAGGTCCCGTCCTCCAGCTTGAAGACGAAGATGGTCTTTCCGTAGCCGGTGGGCCGGCCGCTCACCATGCCGCCCGTGTTCTGGAGGTCCGGGAACTCGGCGAACGGCAGCGTCACGGTGCCGTTCACCAGCGCGGGGAAGGCGTCGTCACCGGCCTTGATGTTGATGCTCAGCACCTGCGTGCCCGCGTTGTACGTGGCCACGTACGTCTTGAGCGCCACCTTGGCGGGCGGGTTCGTCACCTCGCCCGTGGTGATGTCGAACTTCGACAGGTGGCAGGGGCACACGGCCTCTGTCCCGTCGAAGCCCATGGGGCAGCCCACGTGCGTGCACGTGGCGGACAGCACCGCGTACGTGTCCGCGGACGGGTGCACCACCAGCAGGTTCTCCTGCCCGGAGCCGCCCGGAAAGCGCAGCGTCACCGCCCCGCCCGTGCGGGACAGGTCCGGGTAGCGCTGCACCACCAGCGACACGATGCCGTCATCCCCCGGCATCTGCACGTCCAGCACCGGCGCCGGGTCGATGTCCGGCGCGCACGCCGGCAGCCCCGCCACCACGGCGCCCGTTCCGATGATCTTCTTGAAGAAGTCGCGGCGCGACGAGCTCACGTGCCCTCCGTGAAGACGAGGTGCGGCTCCAGCACCAGCTCGTCTTCCACCTTCACGAGCAGCAGCGTGGGGCGCTCGATGTTGTAGCCCTCCAGGCTGATCTTGAAGGACCCGTCCGCCGTCACCTGCTTGGCGGAGTCGAACTTCACCGTCATGGGGATCTCCACGTCCTTCGTCACGCCGTGGAAGGTGAGCTTGCCCTTGAGGGTCACCGGCACGGAGGCCGGGAACGCGGCGGGCGTCTTCACGCCGGTGCCCACGGCCTTGACCTCCACCAGCGGGAACTTGGAGGCCTCCGTCACCTCCAGCATGTGCGTGTCGCGGTTGGAGTTCTGCGAGTCGAAGTCCTTCACCTGCGCGCGCACGGCCACCTGGAGGGTGCCGTCCGGCTTCAGCACGGCCTTGCCCTCGCTGGGGGGCGCCTTGCCGGACACGGTGTGCATCTTGTGGATGAGCTTGTAGGTGAGGGAGCTGGCGTCCTTCTTCACCGAGTACATCTTCGCGTTCTGCGCGGCGGCGGGGAGCGCGAGCAGCAGGGCAGCGGACAGAACGAGTCGTCGAGCAATCACGGCGGCCTCCAGAGGGGGTACGGCTTGCCTTCCGCACAACGGCCGGCGCGCGGAGACATTCACGACAGGGGGGATGAGGGTCAGAAGGTGAGCGTGACGATGCCCGCGGCGACGCAGCCCAACGTGGCATAGCCCACCACCTGGTGCGCGGTGGCGTACTTCGGCTCCGTGATTTCGCCGTAGCTGTGGGTGGCCAGGATGCCCAGCACCGCCTGGGCAATCATCCCGGCGGTCGCCAGGCTCATGAAGATCTTGTGGAACGTCACCGTGTCCCACTGGAACGCGCGCTCCACCGGATCCGGCGCCAGCACGCCCAGCGTGCCCACGGTGGCGAACAGCAGCGACGTGCCGATGACGACGCCCCGGTGCCACGCCAGCAGCGACCGGTCATCCCCGCCGCCCGTGAACGAGCGGCTGAACTGGATCTGCCCCAGCACGGTGGCCGCGGTGAGGCCGCCCGCCATGGCCAGGCCCAGGCCCTGGTGCAGCTTGAGCATGGTGCGGCGCGTCTCCAGGTCCTTCTGCAGGTCCGGATCCAGCAGGCCCTTGGAGGCCTCCGCCTCCGGCGTGAGCAGGTCGAAGTCCAGGCTGGGCTCCGACGTGGAGCCCTGGGTGGCGGACGAGTCCGTCGAGCCGGCCGAGCCCGGGGAGCCCGAGGGCTCCTGCGTGGCGGACACGGGCGGCGTCACGTCCGGCGTCACCGGGGTCGGCGCGGCGGGGGTGGTGGGCGCGGCCTCCTGCGGAGGGGGCGGCACGGGACGGGCGGGCTTGCGCTTCGCGGGCTTGCGCTTGGCGGCGGCGACCAGCACGGGAGCGTCCGGCGCGAGGGCCGCGCCAGCGGGGGAGGCCGCCAGGAGCAGGACGGCCAGGAGGGGGGCAATGACGCGGGTCATCATGGGGTTCCGGGGGGGGACAACGCGGCCCGTCGAAAGCGGGGGCCCTGTCTTCCCAGGCTACCCCGGCTCAAGGCTCCGGTGCACGGAAGTGCACACAGGATCCGGGTGAACCTTGCGATGACGGTGCACCCCGGGGTGGGAGGTGGAGCCACGCCCCGGGGGCCACCAGACGTGACGCGTTACGCGGGCGTCGTGGACGGCACCTCGGTCCGAGGCGCGGTGCCGTGGGCCAGCTCCTGCCCCAGGGCGTGCGGGTCGAAGTAGGCGAAGAAGCGGCGGACCCGGTCGCCGTCCCACTCGATGATGGAGACGCCCTCGTAGGCGATGGCGGCCCCGTTGTGCGCGGTGCCCTGCGTCTCCCACTCCAGGGCCACGCGGTCACCGGATTCGATCATGTTGCGGAAGGTGGACTTCACCTTGCCCAGGGTGCCCTTGTACTCGGTCCAGAAGCGGCGGGCGCCGTCGACGCCGGAGAAGACACTGGGCGAAGCGACGTTGCTCACCTGCGCGTCGTCGGTGAAGAGGGCGATCATCGGCTCGATGTCGCCGTGCTCCTCCAGTTTCAGCAGTGCGTCCACGAACCGCTGCGCTCGTTCCATCGGCATCGGGAGTCCTCGTTCGTCGCAAGAGAGGTAAGGGGTGTGCCCGGGAAGGGTGCGCACGCGGGGGGAAGGTGGCCTGCCTCCCAAGGCTGCTCCCTCGTCCTCCGGACGGAGGCCCCACCCCCTTGCCCCCGGTCCGCCGACACTGTCCGCTCGTGGGAGCCATGGGCAGCGGGGGCCCCCTTGCTCGCGGGCTTTCGCCGGAGGATGACTGTCCCTGTAGGAGTCCCCATGTCCCAGGCAGCCCTCCGTTCCGCGCCGCCGTCCGTCACCGTCGATGAAGCGCCCACCGACCTTCCCGCGCCCATCGCGGCGGAGTCGTTCCCGCCGCTGGCGTCGCTGCTGGAGGAGGTGCGCTCTCCGGGGATGGTGCGCGCGGACATCGACGCGCTCATCGTGGGGCTGGGCCGGCCACCCGCGCCGGACGAATCCCCGCGCGAGCGAGCGGATCTCCTGCTGGGGCTGCTGGAGCGGAACAACCCGGTGGGGGACCACACGGGCTCGGGCGGGATGAAGGTGCGGCACGCGGCGAAGGAGGCCTTGCTGGCCCTGGGCTACCCCTACGCGCTGGAGCTGCCGCCGGAACTCGTGGAGTTGAAGCGCTCCGGAGGGAGGGAGCCGGGGCTGAGCGGGGGCGATGTCACCCTGGCGGTGGTGAGCCTGCTGTTCCAGTCGGGGAGCCTGATGGGGGTGGGGGCCCTCCTCGACTACATCGAGATGCCGGCGGCGACCGAGGTGACGGTTGGCATCGGTCTGGTCCTCTGGCTCTTCACCGTGCTCTCCATGGCGGGCCATGCCTCGCGGTCGCGGGACCTGCAGGTCATCAGCTCGCCGGTGCTGTGGGCGGCGGCGGGCATCTGGAGCCTGATCGCCGTCCCGTCCGCCTTGTTCACGAACGGCATCTCCCTGCTCGTCGTCCCGTGGCACCTCGCGCTGTGGACCGCGTACTCCCTGCGCCCGGAGCCTGCATCGGACGAACCGGCGCCGAGCACGCCCGGGCCCACGCCATGACCGCGCCGCCCACCGTCCGGGCCGCCAGGCGGGAGGACCGGGCCGCCATCGCGGCCATCTACAACGCGGCCCTCGCCGAGCGCGCCTCCACGTTCGAAACGCGCCCGCGCACGCCCGAGGACATCGACGCATGGCTGGGCAAGCGTCACCCGGTGCTGGTGGCGGAGGAGGACGGGCGCGTCATCGCGTACGTCTCCACCACCGCGTACAGCCCGCGCGAGTGCTACGCGGGCATCGCCGACTTCAGCATCTACGTGGCGCCAGAGGCCCGGGGGCGCAACGTGGGCCAGCACCTGATGCAGGCGCTGATCCGTGCAGCGGAAGGAGCGGGCTTCCACAAGCTCACCTCGCGCGTCTTCGCCACCAACGTGCGCAGCCGCGCACTGCTCGGGCGGCTGGGATTCCGGGAGGTGGGCGTGCACGAGAAGCACGCCCCGCTGGACGGTGTGTGGCACGACATCGTGGTGGTGGAGAAGCTGCTGCCCGCGAACGTGAAGTGATCAGCGCCGCGAGTCCCGGGCCCACTCCTCGCGAGTCCAGCCCTGCCGTTCATAGAGGGCCCGGCGCTCCGCGGGCAGGGCGTCCCAGGAGACGCCGGGGTCCAGGTCCCGGGGGCGGCTGAAGAGTCCGGGGATGTCGCCCCGGACGGCCTGGATGGCGCGCTCGGGGGGGAGGCCGCGCAGGCCGTAGCCCAGCTTGAGGCCCGCGTGGCTCTGGCTGGCCTTGTCGGAGGCCTCGAAGGCGATGCCGCCGCCGAACTCCGCGGTGCGGGGGTTGAGGGTCGCATGGGCGCGGGCATGCGAACCCGCGCCCAGGGACAGCTCCACCTTGCCCTCCGAGTCTCGGCTCACGCTGGCGATGCCCAGGTCCACCTGGAGCTGCGTCTCCGTCTTGCCGTGCGCATCCGTCATCACCTCGAGACCCACGGGCCCGGCCTTCGCGGCGACGCCCGCCTGCGTCTGGACGTCGGTGGTGCCGCGAGCGGAGGCATGGGCCTCGCTCTTGAAGTGGAGCAGGTCGTGGGCCGCGCTCACTTCGGCGGAGAGGAAGGCCCCGGCGGGCCGCTCACCGGAGAGGACCTGCGCGCGGGCGCTGACGGTCGCGTAGGCCTGGACGAGCGAGTGCCGAGGACGTCCCAGCCCGGCCTTCCATTCGGCCTCGTATCGCTCACGCCGAGGGTCGGACCAGGAGAGGCCGAGCGACGTCTCGCGAAGCTCCAGCGCCTGAGGAGGCCCGAGCGCGCGAAGGGCCTGGAGGCTGCCCGCCTGGGCCACGGCTTCACCATGGCGTTGCAGGTAGGCGTCATAGGCAACGACAGTTGCGCGGCCCGAGTCGGTGGCATGGGCGTTCACTGCGTCGCGCAGGGCCGAGGGCAGCTTCGGATCATTGACGAAGATCTCCGGCCGCCCAGGCATGCCGAGCGGCCCCGCCACGTCCCCCGGCCGCCGCGAGAGGACACCGTTCGAAGCAGCCTGTTCAAGGAAGGCCTGGCGCGAAGGAGCATCCATCCGAGACACGTAGGCGCTGAGCAGGCCATCGCGGTCCATGCGCTCCAGCGTGGCGCGGTAGGCCTCACGAGGCACGGAGCCAAGCGCATCGTGCGTGGCCTTCAAGTCGCCGCCCGTGAGGAACGGGTTCGACAGGCTGCGCGTCAGGTGCGAGCGGACCGAGGCATAGACATCCTCGGGGACAGGAGCGGAAGGAGCACGCATCCGGCCGCCCATGGCCAGAAGCTCACGCGCGGACACAGCGGGGCCTTCGGTGTTCGACGAGGTCCGGGGTGCAGTGGGCGCAGTGGAGGGGCCGTCATAGGCACGCAGCTCGTTGCGCGAAGGCGCGGAGGCGCTGCTCTCACTGACGGAGGTCCTGCGGGACGCGGCCGTGCCCACGCGAAGGGGGGCATCGGGTTCAGGAAGCGTGGGTTCAGGGGACAGGGGACTGCTACCAGGCGCATCGATTCGGGACATCAGGCTCGCTCCGAGGAAGGAGGAGCCGGCCCGTGGTGCACCCGGTGCGCCACCGTCAGGTACCTGGAATCAGGGGCTTCGCAGTTCGGAGGATCCGCCATCCGGACCGGGGATCCTCCTGCTCGGACGCACTCAGACGGGAGTGCGGTCCAGCCAGGCTCGCAACCGGTCGCGGAGGTCCTTCAGCTCCGGGCAGACCGTAAGCAGGGCCTGCCACTGCGCGCCCAGTCCCTGCATCGCACGTTTGCGGCCACTCCCCACCTGCATCAACCATCCCTGCTGACGCAGGAACGGGTCCGCGTAGTGCTCCTTGGGGTCATGGTGCGCGCGAACTTCGGACCAGGGAACACCGAGCGCATCACGATGCAGCGCGAGCATCCACACCTCAACCTCTTGGACGGCAAGGCATGCAATGAGCCGATGCGGATGCTCCGCTTCACGGCCTTTCGCCAGATGGGAGTTGCCCAACCGGTCTCCGTCCCGATCGACCATCAGGAGGAACAAATTCTCCATCGGGTTCTCCGCGACGATGCTCTCGATCATCTTCTTGTCGAGCGCTTCGGAAGTACCGCGGAGGTGTGGATCCTTGAGGACCTCGATACGAGCCCTGCGCCCCAGATCCTCGAAGAGCTTCTCGACGATGGGCTTGAGGATGTACTGGTCGCGCGTGGGGTCCTCGGGAATGACGAGGACCTTCACAATGCGCGCTCCAGCCAGCCCGTGGTGAACAGGTGCTCGATGTTGGAGCGCTGTGATACCTCCTCGAAGTGCGGAAGGTCGCCCAGGCGGCGCAGCACCGTGCCGTCTTGGTCCGGGGAACGAGCGCAGAGCACGGTGTTCTTTAGGGATTCGGCGGATAAGGCTTGCAGCACCTGTGGCGAGTGCGTGGTCAGGATGACCTGGAGACCTCGCTCACGTACGACGGACTCCAGGAACTCGACGAGCAGATGGATTCGCTGCGGATGAAGTCCGGTCTCGGGCTCTTCCAGAATCACGAGGCTGCCCTCCTGCACGGTCCTCAATGCAACCAGTGTTCCCAGGAAGCGCAACGTCCCGTCCGACAGGCTCCTCGCAGGCGTCCGGGTCCCATCCTTCTCCACGAGGACAAGCATCACGTCACCCAGCTCGGTCCTGCTGAAATCGAGCCCGACGATTTCCGGACCGCACAGCTCGGCGAGCCAGTCGACCCATTCCTGCTGGGTGTCCGGATGGCGCTCGCAGTGGGACCAGAGCACAGACGAGATGTTCTCTCCTTCGGTCCCCAACTCGATGTCCTGCTGAGGCGAGTAGCCGCGCATTCTCGCGGGAATCACCTCAAGGAAGAGAGAGTGCCCAAGCGTCAAAACTTGAGTCGCCGGGCCTGCGTACAGCTCACTGAACCGACTAAGTGCTTGGCGATAGACGCTTTGATTAGCCTCGTTTGGGACCAGGAATGTGAGGCTCTGTTCGTCCGTCGAAATGCTGGGTTGTGCGTTGTATGGAAACAAGCCTTTGACAGGCACTGAATCGACAGCGATCCGAGAGGATCCTCTTAGGACTGGCCCATCCAGCGCTACCCGCTCCCAACGAAATACTGGCTCCCCACGAACCTCAATTCTCATGCCGTGAGTCATCAGGTCGGGCTCCGCTATCCAGCGAAGCGTCAGCTCCACCAACGCATTCGCCGAGCGCGCGAGGCCCATGCTTCCACCGCGCAGAGCGGGAGCGACCTCGCGCCCCGCCTCACGGCGTCCCTGGAGAGCCTCGGTCAGCGTCCATCCCAGTTCCAGCCGCTGAACCAGCCGCAACGCATCCAGCAGGTTGCTCTTGCCGGAGCCGTTCGCGCCCACGAGCACCGTCAGCGGCGCGAGCTTCACTTCCGCGTCCGCGAAGCTCTTGAAGTTCTTGAGGTGGATGGATTCAAGCATCGCCACCACCCTACTTCACGGCCCCCGGCACGCGAACGCCCATCCCCCAGCAAGCGTCCTCCAGAAACGACGAGGGACCCCGAGCCCGTAGGCCCGGAGTCCCCAAACCTGTCCGACAGTCGGACAGGTTCTCAGCCCAGCACGTCCTGCGCGCGGCGGTAGTACATCTCGCGGCTCGCGAGGCCGTTGTAGCCGCCGTTGATGCGGCGGGTGACTTCGCGGAAGTTGCCCGCGTCCGCGTAGCTGTTCAGGTTGCGCGACTGCCAGTACCAACCCGCGATGCGGAACGCGACGTCCGGATCCTTCGCTCGCTCCGGGTGCCCTTCCAGGTCGATGCCCAGCGCCTTACCCGCCGCTCGGTAGTTCGCGCGGCCCGTGAGCTGGATGGGACCCCGGCCCTTGTAGCGCTTGCCGTCTCCCGGCTGCGTGTTGCCCAGGTCCTTGCGGCCCTCGTACGCCGCGCCGGAGGCAATCTCCTCCATGTAGCGCAGCTCGCCGCTCTCATGCGCCAGCTGTGCCAGGAACATCTCCTTGCGGCGGGGCGTGTTGATGTTCGCCTCCGCCATCGCCTTGTTCAGGTGCGGCAGGTACTGCTCCGCCTTCGCTTGCGACAGGTTCGGCATGATCCGCCGCAACTGCGCCGCCGTCACCCCACCCTTGCCGCCCGACGTGCCCGGCGTCCCACCCACGCCACCCGTCGACGGAGGCGGCTTCGACGTCCCGCCCGTGCCACCCGTGCGGCCCGGAATCGTGAGCTTCTGACCGACGTAGATCTTGTTCGGGTTGGAGATGTGATTGGCCTGCTGCAACGCCCCCACCGTCGTGCCGTACCGGCCCGCGATGCCGCTCAGCGTGTCGCCGCTGCGCACCGTGTACGAAGCGCCCCCGGAGGACGGCGGCTTCGACGTCACCGGCGACGCACCTCCGCCCGCGCCCGGAATCGTCAGCCGCTGGCCCACGTAGATCTTGTTCGGGTTCGTGATGTGATTGGCCTTCGCCAGCGCCCCCACCGTCGTGCCGTGCCGCCCCGCGATGCCGCTCAGCGTGTCGCCGCTGCGCACCGTGTAGCTGCCCGCCTTGGACGGCGCCGCCTGGAACCCGTCCGGCACCGTCAGCCGCTGGCCCACCCGGATGAGGTTCGCGTTCGCGATGTGGTTCGTCTTCTGGAGCGAGCCCACCGACGTGTTGAAGCGCTGCGCGAGGCCGCTCAACGTGTCGCCGCTGCGAACGGAATAGGTCGTCACGGTTAAAACTCCGGGAAAAGAGGTAAAGCAGTGCCCGGATTTTCGCGACGGCTGGGAATTAGTTTCCCAGGAAGACCTACTTTTCAGGTTGCTAAATCTATCCGTTATTCCTGTGCCTTCGAGTCACGCAACCGTTGCTGAAGGTCGCGGGCCGCGGAGGTGTCGTGCATCACGACGAGGCTCTGCACGTAGTACGCGAGCGCCCAGAGGTTTTCCTCCGGGATGGCGCCCTTCCATGAAGGCATGGCCGCGCCGCCGACGCCCGCGGCCATGACGCGGTAGAGGTCCTCGCGCTGGGCCTGCGCGGTGTACGGCTGGCCCTCCACGCGCGTGCCCTGGGGCCACACGGTGCGCAGGCGATGGAAGAGGAAGTCGGGCGGCAGCACCTTCGCCAGCTGCGTGGCTTCGCCCTTCGCATCCACGGTGAGCGAGTAGTCCGAATCCCGAGGCAGCGCGGTGTACGGATCCGCGTTCGCCAGGTTCACCT
Organism: Corallococcus macrosporus; assembly: GCF_017302985.1. Lineage (NCBI taxonomy): Bacteria > Pseudomonadati > Myxococcota > Myxococcia > Myxococcales > Myxococcaceae > Corallococcus > Corallococcus macrosporus. Next base: position 2,433,466 of record NZ_JAFIMU010000007.1, on the reverse strand, counting down.
TGCGGCCGGTGACGCTCTCCATGAGCGCGGCGAGATCCGCGCGCGGCAGGTACGCGACGTGGCAACTGGCGCAGCCCGCGTTGCCCTTGCCGGCCACGTGGTAGACGGTGCGGCCGCGCTCCACGGCCTCGGCTTCACGGCCCTTCCACGGGTCCTCGGACAGGGCGATGGCCGCGCCGGGAGACTCCTGCTTCCAGCGCGGGCTGAAGGTCTTGAGGTACTGCACCACGGCGTCCACGTCCGCCGGAGGCACGTCCCACGCGAACATGGGCGTGCCGTGCAGGCCCCGGCGCAGGGTGCGCTTCAGCGCGTCGTCGGTGGGCAGCTCGCCCGCGGCCACGCCGCCGAACTTGTAGAGGCCCTGGCGGAAGTTGCGCGGCGGAGGCCGCATGCCGGAGCCGGCCGGGCCCTGACCGTCGCCCTTCTCGCCATGACAGGACGCGCAGTAGTGCGTGTAGACGTCGTGTCCGCGCGACAGCGTCGCGGCCGGGATGACGGTGCCGTCCGCGAGCTTCAGGGGCTCGAAGGTGGGCGGGTCCTTGCGGCACGCGGGAGCAAGCGCTCCCAATGCGAGCACGGCGAGGATGCGGAGCGAGGAAGTGGGCTTCATGGGAGGTACACCACCGCGAAGAGGACGCCGTACATCACCGTCGAACACCACCAGCCGGGAAGCGCACGCCGCAGCGGAGCACGAGCTTCCTGGCCTCGCAGGATGCGCAGTCCCGCGCGCAGCAACCCCAGCATCACGACTCCCAGGTGCACGGCGTGCACCGCCGACAGGCCATACAGCGACGAGCCGAAGACGCCGCTGTCGGGGATGCGCAGGTCGCGGTACCAGAACAGCACATGCAGCCACGCCGCCTGCGTCGCGAGGAACGCCACGCCAGCGCCCAGCACGCCCGCCAACGTGAGGCGGTTCGTCTGCGAATGCCGGAGCGAGGCATGCAGCAACACCGCCCCGATGACGAGGAGCCCGCCCGCCAGCGCGGGGACGAGGACTCCAGGGCGCGCGGACGCGGGAGGCCAGAAGCCACGCAGCCGGTAGAAGCCCGCGGTGAAGGCCACCGCGCAGAAGAGCATCGCGGCCGCCGAGTGCGCGATGACGACCCCGAACCAGAGGTTCCCTTCGTCGCGTTGGAGGGACAGCGAGGCCCGTTCGTTCGTGCTCACGGGGTGGGACTCTCGCATGCCTGGGCCCGGCGGAAAGCACCAGGAAGCCGGGCGGCCCCCTCGACTCTCAGTCGCGGGCTGCCTGTGCCCTCAGGATCTTCACGAAGCTCCCGCGCTGCCTCGCTCCGGACCGGCGCAGGGAGTCCTGCTCGGCAATCCAGAAGGAACTGAGCCGGCTCGGTTCTTCGTTCACGACTTCGACAAGCGCCGCGAGGAAGTTCCGGACGCGATGCGGCTCCAGGCGTGCGGAGGCTGGCACGGCATTCCAATCCTGTTCCTCCAGGCGCGAGAGCACGACCTCTCCACTGTCATCGTCGACTGCATAGACGAGCACCCGGAACAGGATTGAAAGCGAGCGGTCCGGACGCTCCCGGGTCTCCACCCAGTCGAGGACCGTGGCGCCTGCCTCTATCTTTGGCAGGCTTTTGAGGAGGTCTTGCAGCGCCTGGGCTGAGAGTTCCTCTCCAGGAAGAGGCGGTTCGATGACAGCCTCTTCGGGCAGGAGGTCGAGCGCCGGCAGGTCGGGCGTACCCGTGGGCGAGAAGCGCACGGAGCTGATCCGTTTGCCGTCGTCCCCGACGTACGTCGAGAACATGTCGAGCCGGCGCGCCTCCAGGTCGAAGACGTAGATGTAGGCCACGAGCCCGGTCTCGTCCGGTGCGACCCGAGGTCCGGGGTCCTCCTCCGTGTGGCGTTCGACCTCCGTGTACCCGGGCAGAGGCATGCAGTTCGTCCAGCCCCAGGGAGCCTCATCGATGAGCTCGCGCACCACGGCCTGCAAGTCGCCATGCACCTGCTGCACGCGATTCAGGAGGTGTTGCCCGAGGCCCGTCGGAGCGCCATTCCGGAAGTGATCGACCCCACGCCAGGGCCGCTCGGAGACGTGCTTGGGGACTCCCGAGCCCGACGTGTACACGGCGATCGCTGCTGGAATCGACATGGCATGATCCCCCGGTTCAGGTCAGGTAGCCTGCGCTCTTCCCACATGCCAGCATCGATGTCTCCAGCCCCTTCGAGAATCACGAACCCCGGTTCAGACGTCTGGCCGTTGCTCATCGTGGCGCTGGGTGCCTGGGTGCTGCGCGCGTTGGCGTTCTTCCATCGCTCCGGGCCCATGGGCTACCCCATGGACTACGACGAGGGCGTCTACTTCTCCGCCGCGTCGCTCCTGCTGCGCGGGGACCTGCCCTACCGCGACTTCATCTTCGTCCACCCGCCTGGCGGACTCCTGCTGTGGGCTCCCGGTGCCGCGCTCACGCTGGGGCTCGATGCGGCCACCGCCTATGGCGTCACCCGCTACCTCGCCGCCGCCGTGGGCGCGCTGTGCGTATTCCTCGCGGGCCGCGTCGCGTGGCGGGCGTGGAGGCCGCTCGCGGGCTGCGTGGCCGCGCTCGCGTATGCGGCGTATCCGGAGGCCGCGCTCGTCGAGCGGGGCACCTTCCTCGAACCCCTGCTCAACGCCCTGTGCCTGGGCTTCGCGAACCTCTGGCTCGCCCCCGGTCCCCACTCCCGAGCACGCCGCATCGGCGCGGGCGTGCTGCTGGGCCTCGCCATCTCCGTGAAGATTCCCGGGGGGATGTGGCTCGTCGCCGCGCTGTTCGCCCGTCCTGGGAAGGAGTCCTGGCGCCAGGCAATCCCGACCGTGCTCGCCGCGCTCGCCACCTTCGCCGTCGTCGTGGGCCCGCTGGCCGCGCTCGCCCCTTCCGAGTTCCTTCGCGACGTCATCACCTTCCAGGCCGTGCGCCCCGCGGACGGTGAGCCGGACCGCTGGCTGCGCCTGCGCGACATCTTCCACGAGCGCAGGGTGGGCGAAGTGCTCCTCGCGCTCGTGGGCCTGGGCACCGCGTGCGTGCGAGCCTTCCGCGCGCCTCCCGAGCAGCGCCCCGCGGCCCGCTTCTTCGCCTGCGCGTTCCTGCTCAGCGTGGCCCTGTTCCTCGCGTCACGGACCTACTGGAACCAGTACAACGCGCACCTCGCCGCGTCGGAGGCCGTGCTCGCGGGCCTGGGCGCCTCCGTGCTCCACGCCTTCAGCGTGCGCTGGGGCCGTACCGCATCACGGGCCGTGGCCGCGCTTATGCTTGTCTCGGCTTGCATGCCCGGTGTGTGGCACGTCTTCCAGAGTGGCCAGCAGCAGGCGCCGGACGTCACGGCGCTCGCGAAGTACCTCCGCGCCGACGTGCCCGCCAAGGCGTGCCTCTTCTCCTTCGAGCCGGGCTGGGCGCTCGCGGCGGGCCGGCTCCCCATGGGGGCCACGCCCATCGTCGACACCTACGCCACCATGATCCAGGACGCCATGAGCGCGGGCGACCGCTTCGACGAGACCGCCGAGGCCCTCTCCGCCCCCGAGGCCCAGCAGGCCCTGCGCGTCATGCTGGACTCCTGCCGCTTCGTCATCCTCGGCTGGCGCGGCACCTGGCAGCTCACGCCGGAGAGCCGCCCCTGGTTCAAGCAGCGCTTCGTCCGCCGCTTCCCCACGGGCGACACCGGCGGCGTGGACCTCTGGGAGCACCGCTAGACGGCGCCCTCCACCCCGGGAACTGGCGGCGCCACCGGCTCCGCGGCCGGCACGTCCACGGACAGCGGCTCCGCCTGTCCAATCCAGTCGCGACCCAGTTGCTCTTGTACTTCCGGTTGCGACAGCGCATGCGGCCCGCGCAGCACCACGCCAGCCGGCCCCGGCCCCATGCCCGTCCACTCCAGCGTGCCCACTTGCCACGGGTTCGGCTCCGCGGCCCGGCCCCACCCGAGCGTCCGCACCAGGTTCACCACGAACACCAACTGCACCGTGCCCAGCGCGAACGCGGCCCAACTGGTCCACCGGTTCAACGTGAGCAGGTGCGCGAGGAACGTGTACTGGTACGGGTCATAGAGCCGCCGCAGCTGCCCCGCGTAGCCCGCCACCAACTGCCCGCCGAAGACAGCGATGAACAGCACCGCGCTCAGGAGCACGTGCACCTTCGCCAGCCGCTCATCCAGCGCGCGTCCGTACATGCGCGGGAACCAGAAGTAGAGCCCCGCGAACACCGCGAGGAAGCTGGCCGCGCCCATCGTCAGGTGGAAGTGGCCCACCACCCACATGGTCCCGTGCAGCGGCACGTCCGTCGCCACCGCGCCCAGCGCCAGGCCCGTGATGCCGCCCAGGCCGAAGACAATCATCGTCGCCAGCGCCGCGAGCATCGGCGACGTGAGCCGCACGCTCCCGCGCCACAGCGTCATCAGCCAGTTGAGGAACATCACCTCCGCGGGCAGCGAAATCAGCAGCGTCAGCACCATGAACGTGCGCCCCAGCACCGGCGCCATCCCGCTGGTGAACAGGTGGTGCGCGTACACCGCGCCGCTCAGCGCCGTCACCGCGCCCATGGCCCCCGCCGTCAGCCGGTAGCCGTGCGCGGGCTTGCGGCTGAAGAACGCCACGAAGTCCCCCACCATGCCCCACGCGGGCAGGATGAGGATGTAGACCTCCGGGTGGCCGAACAGCCAGAACAGGTGCTGGTACACCACCGGGTCGCCGCCCCCGCCCACCGCCGCCGCGCCCGCGATGAAGAACTGCGTGCCCGCCACCCGGTCCAGCAGGAGCAGCCCCGTGGCCGCCGCCAGCACCGGCACGAACAGCACGTTGAGCACCGCGCCGTAGAACAGCCCCCACACCACCAGCGGCAGCCGCCCCCACGTCATCCCCGGCGCCCGGCAGCGCACCACGGTGACGACGAAGTTGAGCCCGTACAGGAACGCGGACACGCCCACGCACAGCACCGCCACCGTCACCAGCGTCTGCCCCAGCCCCGGCGTGAACGCGGGCGTCGCCAGCGGAGGATACGACGTCCACCCCGCGCTCGCGGGCCCCAGCCGCACGACGAACGACACCAGCATCAGCGCGCCGCCCACCGCGTACGCCCAGAAGCCGAGCGGCGACAGCCGGGGGAACGCCATCTGCTTCGAGCCGATGGCCAGCGGCAGCACGAAGTGCCCCAGCGCCCCGAAGAGCAGCGGCGTCACCGCGAAGAAGATCATCAGCAGGCCGTGCATCGTGAACACGGCCGTGTACGCGGGCGGCGTCAGCGCGCCCTTCGACTCGGGCAGCGCCCACGCGAGCCCCGGCACCGGCTGCCCGGGCCACGCCCACTGGAAGCGGATGAGCATGGCCAAGAGGCCGCCCACCAACAGGAACAGGAACCCGCCCCACAGGTACTGCCGCGCCACGCGCTGGGGGTCCGTCGTCCAGAGCGACCTCAGGAACGCCCCCGCCTTCATGGCGTCCTCCACACCCAGCCCCAGTGGGCCGCCGTGTCATCCGGGTCGTAGGCCTGCACGGCCTTGAGGCTCGCCTCGCGCAGCCACGCCGCGTAGGCCTCCGGGGACAGCGCCGTCAGCATGCCGCGCATCCGGTAGTGGCTGGTGCCGCAGTGCTGGTAGCAGGCCGCCTCCCACGCGCCCTCGCGCGCGGCCTGGAACCAGGTCTGGTTCACGCGGCCCGGGATGGCATCCAGCTTCACGCGGAAGGCCGGCAGGCTGAACCCGTGCACCACGTCCGTGGAGACGAGCTGCACCCAGATGGGCACGCCCGCCGGCACGCGCAGGTCGTTCCAGGTGATGACGTCGTCCTTCGTGCCGAACGCGCCGTCCGCGCCCGCGTACCGCGCCTCCCACGACCACTGGTGCGCGTTGATTTCAATGCGCACCGTGCGCGGATCCTCGGTGGGGACCTGGAAGTTCCAGAGCACCTCGCGCAGGTAGCGCTCGGAGCCCAGGAACAGCGTGCCGTCCACCACGCCGAACACGCCCAGGGCCAGCCCCAGCACCCACGCCCTCGAGCGCCGCGTGCCCCCGTCCGGCGCCACCTTCCGCGCGCCCCGGAAGCGCACCACCGCCAGCACCAGCCACCCGAGCATCACCGCCGCCAGCGCGAGGTCGAAGCCGTGGTTCGTGGCCAGCAGCGCGTCGATGCGGTCGCCCGTCGCGCTCGCGTTTTCCGGCGGCGACAGGCTCCACGCGCCTCGCGCGGACGGCACCGCCAGGGGGGCCTGCGCATCCGGCGGAGCGGCGTCGCTCGCGGACGCGGGGGACAACGCAGGGGACTCCGCCATCAGGGATGCTCCTGTTCCACGGGGGCCGAAGCCCGCTCGGCTTCCGGCGCTCCGGACCCCGCCCGCCTGGCCGCCCAGAGCCCCACGCCCACCAGCGCGAAGGGCACCAGCATCAGCGCCAGCAGCAGCTCCCCCGCACCGCCCGGAGACTCCGGTGCCCGGGCCGTGCACGAGGGACACGCCAGCGCCACCGCCGGCATCAGCCCGCCGAGCAGCCCGAGCAGCCCGAGCCACGGCCCCGCCAGCGACCGGAAGCCTCCCCTCCCGCCCGGCGAAGCGCGTCCACCCGGGGGCTGGAAGAGGGCCTGCGACATGCCTCCGGGCTAGCACGCACCCAACGTCCCCTCAAGGCGCACCCCGTGCGGCCCCGGCTCGGGGGTCGGCCACTCTCCCTCATGCCTCGCATGCGGCCAGCCCCTACCCCGGCATGCCCGGCGCTTGTGCGCTCCCCGCCGATGCCGTACGTGCCGACCATGTCCGTCGAATCGCCCTCCTCCCCGTCCGCCCCCCGCTCCCGCCCCGTCCGCCGCTCCTGGGTCTGGGCGGGCATCGCCGTGGCGTCGCTCGGCTTCATGGGGGTGGCGGTCCACGACCTGGTGCAGGGCCGCTCGCAGCCGCCGCCCCGGCTGGGCGCGCTGCCGGACTTCACCTTCACGCGGCAGGACGGGCAGCCCTTCGGGCTGAAGCAGCTCCGCGGCCGCCCGTTCATCGCCAACTTCATCTTCACCCGCTGCCCCACCGTCTGCCCCGTCTTCACGCAGAAGATGGCGCGCGTGCAGGACCACACCGCGAAGCTGGGGACGGACCTCCAGCTGGTGTCCTTCTCCGTGGATCCGGCCTACGACACCCCGGAGCGGCTGGCCGAGTACGGGAAGAAGTACCAGGCGGACTTCACCCGCTGGAACTTCCTCACCGGCGACTACGCCACCCTCAAGGACACCATCGTCCAGGGCTTCAAGATCAGCATGGGCCGCGAGCCCGGCGCCGCCGAGGACGACCTGCTCTCCATCTTCCACGGCACCCACTTCGTGCTCGTGGACGGCACCGGAGAGATTCGCGGCTACTACGACAGCGCCGACCCCGAGGCGACCCAGAAGCTGGAGACCGACGCCTTCCGCCTCACCCGCGAAGAGGGCTGAGCCGCCCCCCTCCTGATCGCGCCCGCACTCCGGGTGCGCCCCACAGGGTCACGCTCCACCCGGGCGTTGCTGGCCCGCAAAGCCGAAGGGCCAGCCCCACCTCGCGGTGAGCACTGGCCCTCGTGCCTGAGTCACGCCAACTTCAGCGGGGAGCTCAGTTGATGAGCGCAGCCTGCCCGTGGGCGATGATGTTCTGGAAGTTCTGCTGCGCGGGCTGGGAGACCAGCGCGCCGACCTTGTCCGCGCCGTTCTTCACGGTGGTCGCGATGTCACCGATGGTCTTCACGGTGGGGGCGAACTTGGTCAGCTGGGACAGACCGGCCAGGGGGCCCTTGGAGAGCAGGGACGCGCCGGAGTCGATGAACTTGTCCACGAACGGCTTGGCCAGCTTGCCCAGGCCGAACGGGAGCTTGTCCAGGAGGCCGCCCGCCAGACCCTTCAGGCCGCCCGTGATGGCGCCCATCGGGTTCTGCACGAAGCTGAGGGCCTTGCCCGCGATGTTCGCGACGCCGCCGGCGACATTGCTGACCGTCTTCGCGATGCTGCTGACAACCTTGCCGATGCCGCCCATGGTAATACCCCCTGCTTAAGTCTGGTTTGGAGAGTGTGTGCCGAAGTGAAGCTGCAAAAGGATTCTCGGAAGGGGGAGGAAAATGTTTCCTCCGAATTTCCGATCAATTTCACGGGGATTCCGGGCGGGCCTCAGCCGCGGGTTCCGCCGCCGCCCTTCTTGAGCTGATCCATGAGTTCCTGGCGCTTCGCCTCGTCCTGGGGCGCCTTGACCGCCTCGCCCGCGGGGTTCAGCGCGGGCTTGGCGCCGGCGGCGCCGCCCTTGCCGGCCTCGAACTCGGACTTGGCGAAGGGGTTGCCCTGGCCGGGCAGCTCACCCTTGGCGCCCGCGACCAGGAACTCACCGACCTCCTCCACCGTGTGCACGGGGAAGCCGTTGGCCTTCAGCTCCTCGTCGGACACGACGTTGAGCATGGGCTCCTTGTCCTTGTCCTGGGCGTACTCGAGCACCAGCTCGACGTAGTCCTCCAGCTTCATCCCCACCGCGTCCGCGATGCGCTTCGTCTCGGGGTCCTTGAGGAGCTCCGCGCGGACGACTTCCACGGGACGGGACAGACCACGCTTCTTGCCAGGGGCTTGCTGGGACATGTGATTTCGCTCCGGAGAGGAGAGGAAAGACGGCTGGGAACAACTCTAGCCCATCTTTCCAGTAGTACCCATTCCCCCACCCGGACCGACCCCCGCTCCCCTCTGAAGGCCCCCTGTCCTGGGGCCTCCAAGGGGTGGGTTTCAGCGGACCGCGTTGCGGGGCGCGCCCTTGCGGGCGGCGGCGGCCGGGGCCTTGCGCTTGGGGAGGATGCGGGTGACGGAGCCGGGGCGGCGGGCGGCGGCGGCGGCGCGCTCCTTCTCCTCGGCGGCCTTCAGGGCGGCGGCGCGCGCGGCCAGCGCTTCGGCCTGCTGCGCCCAGCGGCGCTTGAGCGCATCCCGCAGGCCGTCCGTCTGCAGGTCCACCTGGGCCTGGTTCAGCCGGTAGTGGAGGTCCTCGCGCAGCGTGCCCCGGGTGAGGGCGGCCATCGCGGTGCCGGAGACGCCCACCACCACCTTGGGCCGCTCCTCCTGCATCTGGAGGCAGCGCAGGATGAGGCCCTGGGCGTCGAGCGGCAGCTTCGCCACGTCCGCGATGAACACCACGCCGTTGGGCTGCCGCAGCGCTCCGGCCAGCTCCGGCGCCTGGCGCACCTCCGTGAGCGGGACGCCGAAGTTGCGCGCGGCTTCCTCCGCCCAGGCCCTGCGCTCGTCCTCCGTACCTCCGTGGATGAGCAGCGATGCACGGTTGGAGACGAGGTCCTCTTCTCGATAACCGCGAAGAGCCACGGGATGCCCTACCCTTCTGGGAAAGCGGGTCCTCCCAAAGTCTAACGCCCTCCCGGGTCGCCTGTTCAATCCCTTACTTGCGGGAAAAAATCAGGGACCCGTTTTATGAGAAGCCGGAACACTGGACGTCCGTTCCCGGGTCAGGCGGAAGGCACCACCATCACGGGCTTGCGGCAGCGCAGCACCAGCTCCTTCGCCACCGCCTCCTCCAGCACGTCCGGGACGACCTCTCGGCGCGAGGAGGTGCCCACGCAGACCAGGTCCACGCCCTCGCGCTCCGTGGCCTGGCAGATGGCGACGGCCACGTCGTCCCCGCTGACGCCCTCCACGCTCCAGTGCACCGCCCGCGCGACGGCGTCCCGGGGCACCTGCGCCCAGAGCCGCTGGAGCACCACGTCCCGCTCGCCCTCGGGCTCCGGGAGCACGCCGAGGAAGTCCCGGGGGCCCCGCTCGCGGCCCCGGAGCCGGTGCACGTGCAAGAGGTGCACGCGGCCGCCCGGGCCCACCAGCGAGCACGCCTGCGCGATGGCCTGGACGGACGCGACGGTGAAGTCCACCGGCACCAGCGCGCTTCGGGGCGGCGGGAGGCGGCGCGGCTCGCGCGCGCCGGGGGGGATGCACGCCACGGAGCGCTCCGCGTGGCGCAGCACCCCTTCCGACACGGAGCCGTGCCACAGCCGCTGCACGCCGCTGCGCAGGTGCATCCCCACCACCGTCAGCTCCGCGCTCCTCGCGTGGGCCACGTGCAGCAGGTGGTCCGCCGGGCGGCCATAGCCGGGCTCCAGCACCACCTCCACGCGGCCCTCGCCCTCCACGTCGCCCAGGCGCTCACGCACCTCGCGCATCAGCACGCGCTCCACCAGCGGATCCAACCCCTCCATGGTGCGCTCGCGCGCGTCCAGCCGCTCCACGTGCACGGGGGTGTGGATGCCCAGCCGCGCGCGCTCCTCCTGCGGCGAGCACACGTACGTGGCCAGCACGTCGCACCCGCCCACGCGCCGCAGCTCCCGCACGAAGGTGATGGCCGCGTCGGAGGTGGAGGAGCGCGGGTCCACCCCCACCATCACCAGCAGCCGGCGCCGGCCCCGGGCCCAGTCCAGGAGCGCCGTGTCCCGGCGCACCGCCAGCACCGGGGCGCAGCCGTGGCGGGCCAGGCGCTCCGCCAGGGACGTCTTGCGCCAGGGGGTGGTGCGCCAGCCCCCGGCGGACACCACCACCATCCGGGCGCTCCTGCACTCCTCGTCGCCCAGCAGCGTCTCCACGGAGGCGCCCCGCTGCATGCGCGGCTCCACCGTGGCCGTGAGCCCCCTCAGGCGCGCGGCCTCCGCGGCCAGCCCGCCCTCCGCCGCGGACAGGACGTCCGGGGCCTCCGCGTCGGGGACCTCGTCGTCCACGCCCAGGAGCAGCAAGGGCTCTCCCAGCCGGCTGGCCAGGGTCGCCGCGACGGTGGCCGCGTGCGCGGCGTCGGCGGACAGGTTGGTTGCGCAGATGATGGCCATGGCGGGGCCCCCCGAGGAGGCGATGCCCGCTGGAGCCTCCCCTCGCGGGAAGGATGCGCACGCCGGCCACCCGGTGGCGCGCGGCCGTCCATGCCGGCCTGCCTGCTCCCCGGGGTGGGGCGGGCCGCCTTCCGAGCCTTGGGGCCCGAGCCCTAGCGCAGCAGCTGCTGGTGCCCGTCGTGGTTGGTGTGGTCCTGGTTCTCGTCCGTGCCGCCGCGCTGGTTCTCCCGGCCGAAGGTGGACAGGAACACGCCCTGCGCGCTGCTGGCGTACTGGTACGGCCGGCCCCAGGGGTCCCGGGGCACGGCGCCGAGGTACCTGGGCACGAGCATGTCGTCCAGGTTCCCCTCCTCCGGCAGCTGCCCGCCGTGGTCCGCCTGGTAGCGCTCCAGCGCGCCCAGGATGAGGGCGAAGTCCGCGTGGATTCGCTGCGCCTGCTCGGGGTCGCGGCGGCGGAAGGCGGTGAGCACCAGGGCCACGACGAGCGCCAGCGCGAACACCACGGCCACCCAGGGCAGCGGCGAGCGGCGGGACCTGTCGGAGGCGGCGGGCGAAGGGGAGGTGGCGGCCATGGCCCGTCCACCCTACCGCCTGCCGCGTCAGAGGGCGCGGTAAAGCGGCACCGGCTGCTGCTTGCCCTTCAAGCGCACCGGCGGCAGGTCCTCGAAGGCGGTCTCGTTCGCGTCCACCAGCTCGCGCGTGCGCTCGCCCACCAGGATTTCCCCCGGTCCGGCCAGCGCGCACAGGCGGGCGGCCACGTTCACCGCGTCGCCGATGCAGGTGTACTCGGCCCGGAGCGCGCTGCCGATGTTGCCGGACACCACCACGCCCGAGTTCAACCCCACGCCCAGCTCCAGCACCAGGGGCCGGCCCTCGCGGCCGTGGGCCACCCACTCGGCCTCCGCCATGGCGCGCAGCTCCGCCACGGCCTCCATCATCATCTTCGCGCACTGCAGGCCGCGGAGCGCGTCGTCCGGGCGGCCCACCGGCGCGCCGAAGACGGCCATCAGCCCGTCGCCCAGGAACTTGTCCAGCGTGCCGCCGCAGGTGAGCACCGCGTCCGACAGCCGGCCCAGCACCTGGTTGAGCACCGCCACCACCTGCTCGGGGGGAAGGCTCTCCGCCAGGCCGGTGAAGTTGCGGATGTCCGCGAACAGCACCGTCACCTCGCGCTTCTCACCGGCGAGCACCGCCGCGTCCGCGCTCTTGAGGATTTCCTCCACCACCGCGTCGGACGTGTAGCGCGCGAACAGCTTGCGCATGCGCTCCGTCTCGCCCGTGCGGCGCACCACGCTCTCGATGCGCGCCGCCAGTTCATCCATGGACGCGGACTTGTTCACGTAGTCGTCCGCGCCCGCGCGCAGGCCGCGCACGCGCTCCGCCTCGCGGTCGTTGGCGGTGAGCATGATGACGGGGATGGCGCTGCGAGGGCCCTCCTTCAGCCGCCGGCACAGCTCCACGCCGTCCAGCCCCGGCATCTCCAGGTCGCTCAGCACGATGGCCGGCTGCAGCCGCCCCATGCCCTCCAGCGCCTCGTACGGGTCCTGGAAGCAGAGGACCTCGTAGCCCAGCGCCACCAGCCCCTCCTGCACGAACGCGCACGCCAGCGGGCTGTCGTCCACCACCACCACGCGGCGGCGCCCCTCCGTCGCGGGACGCGGCAGGTCCTGCCGGCCGACGATGCGGTTCTGCACGCCCAGCGCTTCGTAGATCTGCTTGTACGTGCAGTGGCCCAGCTCGACCAGGATCTCCCCCAGCCGCCGCCCGTCGCGCCGCTGCCGCGCCAGGGCTTCGTCCAGCTGCGCGAGCGTCACGTACTTGAGCCCCACCAGCAGCTCGCCCAGCGGCGGCTGCGCGGGGCCCTTCTCGTGGTTCAGGCCCAGGGCCTCGCCCAGCGCGTCCTGGATCTGCTCGCGCGACACGTAGCCCAGGGAGATGAGCGCTTCACCCACGCGCTGGCCGGTGAGCGCCTGCAGCGCGAGCGCCTCCTGCACCTGCCCCGGCGTGACGACACCCAGCTTGAGCAACAGGTCACCGAAGAGGGGATTGGATGCGCTCACGCGGCAACCTCCATGCGCCCACCGTAGCCCAACCCCGCGCCCCGGCCCAGCCCACCCCGGGGCAGGACTCACCCATCCTGGAACACCCGGCCGAAGGCGAGGACGATCTCCAGGATGATCAACGCGACGATCATCACCTCCAGGATGTGGGAGCGGTCGATGTCCACCTCGCCCTTGAGCAGGCCATAGGTCTGCGCGAGCAGCTGCTGCTTGCGCGTGACGGAGGCCTGCCACGCGGGGATGCGCAGGCGGCGCACCGCGCCCTCGTAGACCTTGGCCAGGTAGAAGTCGCCAATGATTTTCAGGCTGTTCTCCACCCGCTCCACGAACTCGTTGAGGTCCACGAGCGTGCCCAGCGTCTCGCGCGCGAGGCTGCGGTAGGGGCTGCGGAACAGCGTGAGCCAGCCGGGCTTGCGCGCCTGAACCTCGTCGTGGATGCGCGCGATGTGTTCGTCCAGCCGCTCGTCGTAGTAGCGGAACTCCAGCAACTGCGCGTTGGCGATCTCCAGGAGGTCCGGGATGTCGCGCGAGCCGGACGGCTCGTAGACGAACGCGCTGTTCCAGTCCACGACGACCAGGTCGTGCGCGGTGTAGCTGAAGCGCACCTGGGTGACGGCCTCGCGCTCGCGAGGCGCCAGCGGCGCGGTGGTGCTCTCCCCCAGCAGCAGCCGAGCGATGTCCGCGCGCTGGAACAGCTCCTCGGCGGAGGGGTTGCCCTGGATGCGCTCGGCGAAGATGACGGTGTAGCTCTCGCTCTGGTCCCAGAGGTGCGGCCCCTGCACGGCGGCGGAGATGGTGCGGCGCACGCCCTCCACCAGCTCTTGCGCCAGGTCGTCCAGGGCCTGGCTGTCATAGAGCTCGTCGGCGACCTGGGTGAGGGCCTCCCAGGTGGTGCCGGGCGCGACGGGGACGCGCAGGATGATGGACGCGGCGCCGTGGTCGAACAGGCGCGCGGTGGCGTCCACCGTGACGGGCCCGTCGCGCAGCGCGAGCGGCCTGCGGCCCAGCTCATAGGCCACGGGCGGGTTGGGCAGCTGGATGTACTGGCTGTTCTCGCGCGACAGCTTCAAGCGGCGCGAGTCCTCCGACAGCGCCTTGCGCGCGCGCTCCAGGTCGATCTCCTCCGCGATGTCGAACGTGCGGTAGCAGAGGATGTGGGCCTGTTCGAAGAGCAGCGTCATTCCGGCGGGCGCGGACATGGTGCGAAGAAGCCTACTCCGCGATGTCTACCCACAAGACGCGAAGTTCCAGCGCCAGGGCCTCGAATGGCTCCGCGTGGACGGTCTCCGCGTCCTCGTGGGTCCCCAGCAGCAGGTAGTGGCCGCCTTCCAGCCGGAAGACCTCCAACGTGCGTTGCAAAGGGTCCACCAACCAGACGTGCTTCACGCCCTCGCGCGCGTAGATGGGCAACTTCCGGACCCGATCCAAACGGGACGTGGACGGGGACAGCACCTCGCACAGCCAGTCCGGCGCCATCGTGAATCCCACGACGTCGGGCATCTTGGCCATCCGTTCCTGGCGCCAACCCGCGATGTCGGGAACCAGGACGTCCTTGCCCAGGTGCAGCTCCGGCTCGAACAGGAAATGCCACCCGCCAGGCCCCCCACGGCCCCTGCCGAAGGGATTGTTCAGGTCGGTGGAGAGCTGCATCGCCGCGAAGGCATGCGGCGACGCCGGCCGGGGGCTCGCGTGCAGCTCCCCGTTGACGATCTCCCCCACCTGATTCGGAGGGAGCGCTTCCAGGTCGGCGTAGGTGGCGGGCTTTCGGGTCATCTCTGGGGCGAAGAACCTAGCAGGTAGGGACATGCCCGGACACTCTCATGCCCGTCTGACAGGTGTACCCCGGTGGCCGGGAGCCCCGGAAGGGCCCCCGGGCCTTGAGACATCCTGGATGTTTCACTCAGTCGCCGCCGCCCTCGGGCAGCTTGATGCCAATGCCTGCCGGGCCCGGGCCGTCGTCCGGCAGGTTGCCAATGTGGCCGGGCGTGGGGACGGGGCGGTCTCCCGCCTGACGCTTGTTCTTCTGTTCGTCTTCCGGAAGCTGCGGTTCCTTCCGGGGGCTTTCGTGCTCACCCATGGCGGCTCCTTCGCGCGTTGAGAGGGTTTGACCTCTCCCAAGCTAGGGAGCCCGTGGCCCGGCTGGCACCCCGCCCCTGCCGGCCCGCGGAGCATGCGGGGGCACGAGCGGCGCGGAGTTGTTTCAGGTGCCCCGGGGCTTCGCGGGCGGCGCCAGCGACGTGCGCACGTCCCACAGCTCCGGGAAGAAGCGCAGGTCCAGCGCCTTGCGCAGGAAGCCCACGCCCGACGAGCCGCCCGTGCCCTGCTTGAAGCCGATGATGCGCATCACCGTCATCATGTGCCGGTAGCGCCAGAGCTGGAACCGCTCCTCCGTGTCCACCAGCTTCTCGCACATCTCATACGCGTCCCAGTGCTTCTCCGTGTCCGAGTAGATGCGCCGGAACACCTCCATCACCTGGGCGCTCTTCTCATACGGCTGACGCCAGTCGCGCTCCACGTGGCTTCTGGGAATGTCGTGGCCCATGCGCGACAGGTGGCGCAGGAACTCGTCGTAGATGCCCGGCGACTCCAGCAGCCGCTCCAATTCCGCGTGCACGCCCGGCACGTGCTTGAAGGGCCCCAGCGCGTTGTCGTCCTTGTTGCCCAAGAGGAACTCCACCGCGCGGTACTGGAAGCTCTGGAAGCCGGACGCGTGGCCCAGCGTGTCGCGGAACTCCAGGTACTCGTTGGGCGTCAGCGTTTCCAGCACGCTCCACTGTTCGAAGAGCATCCGCTGGATGTGCGCGACGCGCGCGAAGATCTTGAAGGACGGCTCCAGCCGGTCCGCCTGGATGTAGCGGATGCAGGCGGACAGCTCATGGATGAGCAGCTTCATCCACAGCTCGCTCGTCTGGTGCTGGACGATGAACAGCAGCTCGTCGTGATGGGGAGGCTGGGAGCGGGGCACCTGCGCGGACAGGAGTCGGTCCAGCTGCAGGTAATCACCATACGTCGTCCGGCCCGCGAGGTCCGTGACGATTCCAGGCTCCAGGTCGCGTTTGCTCATGGCCCGGGCACTCATGCACACCAACCCCCTCGCGGCGCAAGCACATCCTCCGCGCGGTCAATCCAGCCACGCTCTTCCTGACGGAAACGAGCGGGTCCACCACCTCTGCCCGGGCCGGGGCAACTGAACTGCTTAAGCGTTCTTCTGAGCGGCTTCCGCGAGCGCCTTGGAGGCGGCGCGGCCACGGGGCAGCTTGATGTCCTCCACGCTGTTGGGGTTGGCGTAGTCGGACCACTCGTTGGGACGGCGGTTGGTCTTCTCCAGCATGCGCAGCTTCTGGTAGTGCGCGGCGCAGTAGCCCTTGGTGCGGCTGGGCTTGCCGCAGCCCTTGATGGCGCACTCGCGGGCGCCGCCCTCCGCCGCCGCCGGCTTGCGGCCCCGGCGCTTGCCACCCACCGCCGCCACCGGCGCGCTCACCGCGGCCCGGCCCGCCGGACGACCCACGGGACGACGACCGGCCTTGCCCGCCGCGGGCGCGTTCGCACCGAAGAGGGGGCCCACCACCTGGGCCAGGGGCGCCAGACGCTCGGCCACGCTGCGCAGCGCGTCCAGGTCCGCCGTCCCAGACTCCAGACGAGACACCACGTCACGCAGGGGCTTGAGCTGCACTTCAATCTCGTTGCGAATCATCTCGCGGAACGCCTTGTCAACTGACATTTCGAACAATCCTCGGTTTAAGGGGGGAGCATTGCCTTGGCGTGAACCGGCACGCCGGACTACCAATACCTTCCAGAAAGGCAATTGTCGAAGGAAGCGATAAAAAGTTGTGACGCCACTGCGTATCAGCAGATGAGAAAGGCCCGGGAAATGGGGGCCGGCGGCGCTTTCAGGCGCTTCTCACGCATCCCAATGCAGGGGTTCCAACAACGCTCCGCGACCGGAGGCAGGGGGGTGCTGCGAGCGCTCCAGCAGTTCCTCGTACGTCAGTGCGAGGTCGTGTCCCAGTTCCTCCAATTCCTCTGAGTCCAGGGACGCGGACAGGCGTGGGAGCACGCCTTGTTCCATGGCCTGCACATGCGCCACGACCAGGTCTTCCAAAGTGAACAGACGCGCCTGCCACTCGACCCCGCGAGGCGTCAGCTCCTGCAATTCCTCCATCAGCTCGCGCAGGGTGAGGTGGTCTTCCGCCTCTTCGCGGGCGCGGGTGCGGCCCTCCACGCGCGTCACCAGCGGCTGGACGCAGCGCTCCTCCAGCCGGGAGTGCAGGCGCAACAGGCGGGAGAGGGCCTCCTGGCCGTGCGCCAGGTCCTCCGCGTCCGTGTCCGAAGCCAGCCGCTCCAGCAGCTCCTCCAGTTCGCGGTGTTGCTGCAGGAGGATGTCGAATGGGGCGGCCATGGCATCAAGCATCGGCACGGCCCTGGAGGCAGACAACCGCACCCGTTCCCCACCGGACCGCCGGGGTGAAAGGCAGCCTGCTGGCGTGCATGCCCCTTTCGCGCTGACGGCGCCGGTGGAGCCCCTGCCCGCCTGCCTGCTACCGGGGTGCCGGTCCGCGAGGGCGGCTGCATCTTCTGCTCCACCGTGGAAAACCCACTCACCAGCGTCCGACAGACCGTCTTCCGTTTCGCGGAGCGAGGCGCCGCCCTGTCCGCGCGATATCACCGCGCCCGTCTGATGGGTGCTGAACACCTGCCCAGGAACGGGCCCCTGCTGCTCGTGGGCAATCACGGTGTCTGGGGATACGAGACGCCGGCCTTCTTCCACCTCGTGCACCAGGCCACGGGGCGCTATCCGCTGGGGCTCGCGGAGCGGGGCTTCTTCAAGATTCCCCTCGTGCGCACGGTGCTGCCGTGGCTGGGCGGCGTGGAGGGGACGCGGGAGAACGCGCTGCGCTCGCTCCAGGAGGGGCAGCTGGTCGTCTGTTATCCGGGCGGCGCGCGGGAGACCTTCAAACGCAGCCAGGGCCGCTACCGCCTGCGCTGGGAGCGCGCGCTGGGCTTCGTGCGGCTGGCCATGCAGGCCGGGGTGCCGGTGGTGCCCTTCGCCGGTTTCGGGGTGGATGACACGTTCTTCTGGCCCCCGGACGAGGACCGCTGGTGTGTGCGCCTGGCCGCGGAGGACAAATACCGCATGCCCCTGGTGATGGGATTGGGCCCCCTTCCGCTGCCCGTCCAGCTCACCTTCGCCGTGGGTGAACCCCATGAACCGCCGCCGTCGGGTGCGTCGGAGTCTCGCGTGGCGGCCTTCCGCGACCGCGTGGCCGCCAGCGTCCGGCGCCTGCTCCTGAGGGCCTGCCATGCTTGACGCCGCCGCCAGCTCCGCCGCATCGACTCGCACCCGCGTCCCGCCGCTGGTGCCGGACGTGGAAGACATCCAGCAAGGGTATGAACAGCTGGAGTGCGAGGAGCGCGTCATCCGGGGCACGCCGGTGCGGCTGTTCACCTTTCCCCACGGCAACAGGGATGTCTCACGCACGGTGGTCTGTCTTCCGGGGCTGGGCGCCAGTGGCCGCTCCTTCGCGCCCATGGAGCCGCTGGCCCAGGCGTGGAACCTGCTCTTGTGGACGCCGCCGCTGAAGACGCCCGCGACGCACACGCCGCTGCAGTGGAACCTGTCGGTGCTCAACCACCCGGAGGCGTGGCTGCCGGAGCGCTTCGCGTTGATGGGGTCTTCCTATGGCAGCCTCCTGTCCATCGCGTATGCGTTGGAGCACCCGGAGCGGGTGAAGGCGCTGGTGCTGGTGTCGCCGGTGGCCAGCGTGCGCAAGGTGCGGCGGCTGGCGTTGACGCTGTCCACGCTGGTGCGCGCGCCGCGGCCGCTGGCGTATGTGTTCGCGCCCACGGTGGCCCGCGTGCTGGGTGGCCGGTGGCTGCCGCCGGAGGGGCGCGCGGAGATCGTCCGCGAGGCCCGGCGCCTGTCGTCGCTGGAGCTGATGCGGCGGCTGCGCGACATCCTGGCCGCGGACTTCCTGCACCGGCTGCGGGAGCTGCGCGTGCCCACGCTCATCATCGAGGGGGGCCGCGACCTGCTGGTGCCGCCGGCGGCCGCTCGCGACGTGGCGGCGCACGTGCCGGGCGCCCGGCTGGAGTTCCTGGAGACGGCCAGTCACCTGCCGTACATGAGCCACCCGGAAGCGTTCAATGCGCGCGTGTCCGACTTCCTCTCGCGGCACCCGGATTGATCAGGCGTTATCTCTAACGCCGGGGGAAGACATCACATGACCACGGCCACCGACCAGTTGTCCCGCTCCGCGCTGCTGTTCCTGTCGCGCCAGTCCAACCTCAAGGACGTGGCCACGCGGCTCAAACCCTTTCGCGAGCTGGCGTCGCGCTTCATCGCGGGGGAGACGCTGGAGGAGGCGGTGGAGGCGGTGAAGGACCTCAACGCCAGGGGACTGACGGCCAGCTTCGACCATCTCAACGAAGCGGTGCGCGCCCCACAGGAGACGCGCGACGAGGTGCGGCATTACCAGCGGCTGCTCGCGCGCATCGACCAGGTGGGCGTGAAGGCCAGTGTGTCGCTGAAGCTCACGCAGTGCGGCCTGCTGTTCGACCGGAACCTGGCGCTGCGGAACGCGCGAGCGGTGGTGGCGGACGCGGCGGCGCGGGACTCGTTCGTGCGCGTGGACATGGAGGAGAGCGCCGTCACGCAGGTGACCCTGGACATCGTGCGGGATTTGCACTCGGAGTTCGGGGAGCCGCACGTGGGCGCGGTGCTCCAGAGCTACCTGCGGCGCACGGAGGCGGACGTGAAGACCCTGTGCGCGGAGCGCGTGCGCATCCGGCTGTGCAAGGGGGCCTACCTGGAGGGTCCCGACGTGGCCTTCCCGGACAAGAAGGACGTGGACGCGAACTTCGTGCGCTGCATGCGCATCCTGTTGGACAGCGGCGTGTATCACGGCATCGCCACGCATGATGAGCGGATGATTGACGCCACGCTGGAGTACGCCGCGCGCCAGCATCTGCCCAGGGGCGCCTTCGAATTCCAGATGCTGTATGGCATCCGGCGCGACCTGCAGGAGCGGTTGGCGAAGGAAGGCCACCCGGTGCAAGTCTATGTCCCGTATGGGAAGCACTGGTATCCGTATTTCATGCGACGGCTGGCGGAGCGCCCGGCCAACCTGTGGTTCGTGATGAAGAACCTGATGAAGGGATAGACCATGAGGGACCCCTACGCGGCCGCGTATGTCGCCGGAGCCGTGGGCACCGGCGCCCTGGGATTGCTGGTCAGCGTGCGCAATGCCTCGCTGGGCCACCCGCCCCCCTATGCCGCGCGGCACATCGCCCGGCAGGTGCTGAGCCGGCTGTTGCGCCGGAGGATGTCCCGGCACGAGGCATCCCGGTGGGCCTTCGCGCTGCGCGCGGGCTATGGCCCCCTGCTGGGAATGGGCTGGGGCCTGGTGCGCCGCCGCACGTCGAAGTGGACCCTGCTGCAAAGCGGCGTCCTGCTGGGTCTGGGGGTGCTGGCGTTCGAGCGCGCGGCCTTCCCCATCTTCAAGGCGACGGCGCTCGCGAACACCTGGTCGCGCGCGGAGCACGTCTGGCTGTTCGCGCAGACGGCGGTGTTCGGCATCGTCACCGAGGCCACGATGCGCTGGCTGGTGAAGGAGGAGACGTCCGCGACCGCTTGATCAACGGCCCGGAGACTCGGGCGTGCGGTCCTGCTTCCCGCGCCCGCGCCGGGCCTTGTCGTGGGCCAGCTCCGGCCGTCCCTCCGCCAGCCAGGCGATGGCGTGCGCGGAGCTGGGGATGGTGAGCATCAGGAACGCGGCGACGAGCAGCCCCCGCAGCAGGAGCCAGCCGTCCGCCGTCGCCAGCGTGGCGCCCACGATGACCAGCGCCGCGCCGAAGGGCACGGCGCCCGCGGCGTGCACGCGCGTGAGCACCGAGGGCAGGCGGTAGATGCCGATGACGGCGCAGGTGATGAAGAGCAGCCCCAGCGCCACCAGGCCGTCCCCCACCCATTGCAGGACGGTGGCCATCATCGGCCGTCCTCCTCGTCGTGGAAGGCGCGGCCGTGGTGCAGGTAGCGGGCGCCGGCCACCGTCTGCACGTAGGAGAGCAGGGCCAGCACCAGGGCCGCGTCCAGGTAGCCGGGCTCGCCGCGCGTGGCGCCGTACAGGCCCAGCACCGCGCAGATGACCAGGCCCATCGTGTCCACGGACATGAGCATGTCCGCGACGGAGCGCTGCCGCGAGGCCAGCAGCACCAGCGCGCCCAGCAGGCCCACCATCCACACGATGGCCAGCGTGAAGAAGGTCTCGTGCATCCGGTCCTCCTGCTAGGGGAACACCGCGCGCTGGTAGCGCTGGTAGAAGTTGTCCTGCTGCCGCAGCAGCTTGTCCGGATCCGACGCGTCCAGGGCGTGCATGCGCATCACGCGCCGCTCCCAGTCCAGCTCCAGCAGCACCGTGCCCGGGGCCAGGGACATCACCCAGGAGGACACCTGCACGCCGCGCGCGGTGCGCTCCCCCATGGGGACCTCCACCACGCCCGCTTTGTTCGCGAGCTCCGCGCGGCCGAAGATGACCGTGAGCACGTGGAAGCAGCTGCGCACCACCAGCACGGCCAGGGCCCAGCCGAAGCGGGGCAGGTGCAGCACCCGGCGCCAGTGCTCGCGGGAGCTCAGCACCGGCGGCAGCCCCGCCATGGGGAACAGGTGCATCACCCCCAGGGCCAGCGCCGCGCCCAGCGCCAGGTCCACCGGGTGGAAGCTGCCCACCAGCACCGCGTACAGGAGCGCCAGGGACAGCACGTGCGCGACCGAGCGGAGGCTCATGGCAGCGTCCCCAGGCCCTGGATGGCGTCGCGCCCGGCTCGCAGCAGCGGCTCCGGCCAGAGGCCCGCGGCGATGAGCGCCAGGGACAGCGCGTACACCACCGCGCCCGTGCCCCGGTGCAGCGCTGCTCCCTCCCGCAGCCAGCGCTCGCGCTGGTAGGCGCGGAACAGGGCCAGCAGGGACAGGGCGCTCGCCGCCACCACCAGCGCCGCCAGCGGCGTGTGCCCCTGCTCCAATGCCGCGCGCAACAGCCAGGCCTTGGACCAGAAGCCCGCCGTGGGCGGCACCCCCGCCGTGCTGAAGGCCGCCACCGAGTAGGCCCGGCGCGCCCGCTCGCCGCCCCGGTCCTGCGCGAGGAACAGCGCGGTCTTGTCCACGGAGCCCGCCAGCGCCAGCGCCACCGCCGCGCACAGGCCCTCGCGTCCGTCCAGGCCCAGCGCCGCGATGATGAGCCCCGCCTGCGTGATGGACGCGTACGCCAGCACCTCGCGCGTGTCCCGCCGGGAGAGCGCCAGGATGGAGCCGTAGAGGATGCTCGCCGCGCCCAATATCTCCAGCAGCGGCCGGGCCTGCGCCAGCACCTGCGGCATCACGTCCACGCCGAAGCGCAAGAGCCCATAGCTGCCGATGTTGGCCAGCGCCCCCGCGAGCAGCGCCGCCACCGTGGGGCCCGCGTCCCGGTAGACGGCCGGTGCCCAGAAGTGGAACGGGAAGAAGCCCAGCTTCACCCCGAACGCGCAGAGCAGCAGCGTGCCCGGCACCGCCAGCGCGAAGGGCGGCCCCGCCTGGCCCCACGCGATGATGGACAGCATGTCCAGCGTGCCGGTGGTCAGGTACAGCATCACCACCGCGGTGAGGAACAGCGTGGACCCCATCAGGTTCACCACCACGAAGGTGAACGCGGCGCGCAGGTTGCGGGGCTTCTCCCCGTACGACGCCAGCGCGAACGCGGACGTCATCGCCAGCTCGAAGAAGACGTAGAAGTTGAACGCGTCCGACGTGAAGAACACGCCCGTGAGCCCCGCGCCCAGGAAGACCACCAGCGCGGGGAAGCTGCGCGACGTGATGCCCCCGGCCACGTGCTCGTACACGAGCGTGCCCAGCAGCACCGACGTGGACACCAGCGCGAACACGATGGAGAGCTGATCCGCGCGCAGCCGGATGCCCACGCCCACCGGCCAGTCCCCGCTGATGAACTGGGGCGCCTGCGCGCTCCAGGCCTGCGGCAAGAGCCACACCGTGCACACCAGCGTGCCCGCGAGCCCCGCGATGGCCAGCCACGCCACCCACGCGCGGCGCCCGTCCAGGAACGCCAGCACCACGCCCAGCACCCACGGCAGGAGCAGCGGTCCCCAGAGCGGCATCAGGGCCCCTCCCCCTTCTCCACGGCGTGCACGCGCTGGAGCTCCGCCTCCACCAGCCGGTCCGTGCGCAGCGACCCGTGCGCCCGCTGCGTGCGGTGCACCAGTGTCAGCAGCAGCGCGGACACCGCGAAGCCGATGACGATGGCCGTGAGCGCCAGCGACTGGAGCACCGGATCCGTCACCGGCCCGCCCGGCTGCGCACCCAGCGCCTCTCCCCGCTCCGGGAAGGTGCCCGCGAGGATGAGCAGCACGCTGGAGTTGGTGATGAGCACCGTGCCGCACGCCACGCGCACCAGCTCGCGCTCCAGCACCATGCGCACGCCACACGCGAACAGCAGGCCCACCGCCAGGGACGCGATGAGGATCATGGCCCGGACTCCTCCTCCGCGTCCGTTCCCGTGCGCAGGGCGAAGCGGTCGATGACGGTGACCACCAGCCCGAAGACGATGAGCATCAGCCCTCCCTCGAAGACGAGCGCGGTGTGCAGGTGGAGTCCCCCCACGCCCAGCTCCGGCTGGTCCGGGCGGGGAAAGAGGCTCATGGGCGCGTAGCCCGCGAGCACGGGCAGGAACGCGGTGCCCACCACGAGCAAGAGCCCCACGCCCGCCAGCGGCGCCGCGTACCGCACCGCCACGTAGCGGCGCGTCTGGTCGCGGCCCGCCACCACGTACTGGAGCAGCACCGCCAGCCCCGCCAGCGCCCCGGCCGGGAAGCCGCCGCCCACGGACGCGCCGCCCTTCATCCAGAACGCCAGGGCGATCATCAACGACGGCCACAGCAGCAGGCGCGACAGCGGCGGGACGAAGGAACGCATGGGCCTTCAGCGCCTCCCCTTGCGGCCCAGGTTGAGGCCCAGGAGGCTGGTGACGCCCAGCAGCGCCGCCACCACGACGGTCATCTCCCCCACGGTGTCCAGGCCGCGGAAGTCCGTGAGCACCGCGGCCACCACGTTGGGCGAGTGCGCGGCCTTCGCCAGCTCCACCGTGCGCGCGCCCACGCGGTCCGCTTGGAGATGGGACAGGGCGCTCCAGCTCAGGAGGAACGCGCTGGCGCCCGCGACGCCTGCCGCCAGGCGGTCGCGGCCGCGCGGCTTCTGGGCCTCCTCCTGTGCACGCTTGAGGCGCTCGGAGGGCAGCAGCGCCAGCAGGCCCGCGAAGAGCAGCGTGAAGGTGGTCTCCACCAGCACGGAGGTGAGGGCCACGTCGGGCGCGGCGGCGAAGGCGAACACCATGGCCAGGCTGAAGCCCACGCAGGAGATGAGCAGCACCAGCCGCAGGTGGCCCTTGGCGCGCAGCGTGGCCAGCGCGGCGGCGGACGCGAACGCCAGCGCCATCACCAGCGTGATGTCCGCCCAGCCCACCGTGCCCACCTTGAAGCGGTCGCGCAGCGGCGTCACGCCCAGCACCGTCAGGCCCAGGAGCCCCGTGGGCACCAGCACGGACGCCACCCGGTCGCGCAGGTCGCGCACCTCCTTCTCGTGCAGCCACGTGGACAGCCGGTCCAGTTGGAGCAGCAGCAGGCGATAAGCCCGCTCCGGCCCCACGTGCGACACGCCCGTCAGCACGCGGGAGAGCGCGGATGCCCACGCGCGGTGCGTGGCGAAGAGCAGCGCGCCCAGGCCCCAGGCCCCCACCGCGAGCAGGTTCTCCGCGCGCGCGTCCAGGTGGTACGCCAGCTCCAGTGTGGAGGGCGCGCCCAGCATCGCCGCCCCGGCGGCGCGGGCGGGCGCGACGAGCAGGCCCGGCAGCACGCCGCCCAGCAGGATGAGCCCCGCGAGCACGACCACGGGCGCCACGAGCAGCCGGGGCGCGGCGGGCACGTCGCGGCGCGGTCCACCGAAGAGGCCCCACCACAGGCGCAGCGTGTACGCGAGCGTCAGGCCCGCGCCCACGAGCCCCGCCGCCATGAACGCGGGGCCCCGCTGCGCGAGCGCGTGGAAGAACACCTCGTCCTTGAAGAAGCCCGCGGTGAGGGGCAGCGCGGAGAGCCCCGCCGCCGCGACGGCGCTGGCGCCCGCGAGCACGGGGAGCGCGTGGCGCAGGCCGCCGACCTCCGACAGCTTCTTCTTGCCGGTGACCTGGGTGACGGCGCCCGCGGTGAGGAACAGGGCGGCCTTGCACGGCGCGTGGACGGCGACGTAGAGCGGCGCGCCGTCGGACCCCAACGCCACCAGCACCAGCGCGTAGCCGTACTGCGCGATGGTGGAGTACGCGAGCACGCGCTTGAACGGATCCTCCACCAGGGCCATCAGGCTGCCCATGCCCATGGACAGGAAGCCGATGGCGAGCAGGCCGTCGCGCACGTCCGTGGCGGGGGCGAACAGCGGGTAGAGGCGCTGGAGGAGGAACACGCCCGCGGCGACCATCGCCGCCGAGTGCAGGTACGAGGACACGGGCGTGGGCGCGGCCATGGCGCGCGGCAGCCAGAAGTGGAACGGCACCTGCGCGCTCTTGCCCAGCGCGCCCACGGCCAGGCACACCAGCGCGCCGGTGGACGCGGGGTCATGCGCGGCGCGCTCGATGACCAGCGGCAGCGAGAACGTCCCGTAGTGGAGCCCCAGCGCCATGGCGCCCGCGAAGAAGACGACGGAGGTGGCGCCGGTGAGCACCAGCGACAGCAGCGCGGCGGCGCGCGACTCGGGGTCCTCGCGGTCGAAGCCGATGAGCAGGTACGAGATGATGGTGGTGAGGTCCAGCGCGACGAAGAGCAGCAGCAGGTCATCCACGGTGACCAGCAGCACCATGGCGGCCATGAACGCGAGGAGGAGCCCCTGGAAGCGCACCTCGTCGCGCGCGGGCCGGCCCTCCTCGTGGAGGTGGTGCGGCATGTACGCGCGCGAGTACAGGACGACGAGCGCGCCCACGCCCAGCGCCATCGCGGCGTAGAGGCCGGACAGGCCGTCGCGCGTGAACTCCAGGGACAGGCCCCAACTGGGAGCCCAGGGCACCACGAGGCGCGTGGGCCCCTGCGTCGCCCACTCATGGACCAGCGCCCCCATCGCGGCGAGCGCGCCCGCGGCGCCCATCCACGCCGCCGCGCCCGGACGCCACCGGCCCGCGACGTAGGCGAGCGGCGCGCACGCCAGGGCCAGGAGGATGGGCAGGAGGATGGGCATGGGCGGAGGCGCCCACGTTAGGAGCGGCCCGCCGACGCCGGCACACAACCGCCCGGCTCTCGTACGGAGCGTCGCCCCCTGGTCACTCGTGGAGCAGCCGCCGTGCGCTGGTGGACAGCGCGTCCGCTCGGGGGCCCGGTGCTACAGGGTGTCCAGCAGCTCCCGGCACTCGCGCCGCCAGTGGAGCGCGGTGGCGGGCACCTGCTGCACGCGCACGGAGCCGTCCGCGGGCTCGCGCGACAACAGGCGCACCTCTTCCGGACGCACGTGCTCCAGCAGGTCCGGCGAGTGCGTGGCCAGCACCACCTGCACCGGCTGGCCTCCCGTGGACTCGCCGCGCGTCATGGCGCGCAGCAGCTCCAGCACCTCGCGCACCAGGCCCGGGTGCAGCGCGCGCTCCGGCTCGTCCAGCGTGAGCAGCTCCGGCAGGGGCCGCTGGTAGGGCAGCACCAGGAACGCGAGCAGCCACAGCACGCCGTCGGAGACGTGCTCGGGGCCGAACCACACGTCCGGGCTCCAGCGGTCGCGGAAGCGCAGGCGGAAGGAGCGGTCCTCCAGGTCTCGTGACACGTCCACGTCCGACAGCGACGGCACGCGCTTCGCCAGCTCCTGCGAGATGACGTCGCGCGTGGACATGGGCAGCGCCGCGAAGACGCTGGCGAGGTTGCCGCCCTTGCGCTCCAGCCACGTCGCCTTCGCGGACGAGCCTCCCGCGCGCAGCGCCTCCATGCTCAGCGACAACTGCTGCGTGGAGTGGCCCTGGCCGGGCAGCGTGTCCATCACGCTGAAGGGATACTCCACGCGCGTGCGGTCGCCGTGCGCGTAGGTCCACTCGATGCGCAGCGGACGCGACTCATCCCGCCGCCAGAAGTCCGAGGGCTCGTACGCGAGCTGATGCTGGAGCCCCTCCAGCAGGGCCGTCTTCCCCGACGCCGAGGGTCCCACCAGGACGGTCATTGGCTCCAGGGCGAGCTGCACGCGATGCAGGCACCGGAAGTGCTCGAAGCGAACGGAGGCAATCACGCCCGGAAGCCTAGCGGCCTCCCCCCAGGGGCCGTCCATGGCTCCGCCCCGACCCATGTGTCTCAACGCAGCGTGTCCTTCACGCCCTCGGGGCGGCCAGCTCCGCTGCACGCAAGACACCCCCACTCCCAGTGTGACAAACACACGCGAACGGGCAGGCCCTGCCAGGGTCCCCAGGGTCCGGTATCCGGCGGGCTCCCCGAGTGGGCCGTTCCTAGATTGAAGCCGGAGCGGCCCTGGGCGGCTCGGGAGGCGAGGCATGAGCAAGCGGAAGCAGGCTCGGGCCGTGGACTTCGCGGTGGCGCCGTGGAACCCGGTCCGCGATGTCGTCCTCCCCGGAGCGCTCGCGGGAACGCTGGGGGCCTTCGGGATGGCGGTGCTCGCGTGCGCGTTCTCGGGGGTGCTGCAAGGTGAGCCCTGGAGGCCGGCGCTTCTCGTGGCGGGGCTGTTCTACCGGGGGGGCACGGCCCACGGCGCCTGGGCGGTGCTGCTCGGGCTGATCATCCACTTCAGCCTGGCGGGGGGACTGGCCACGGGCTTCGCGCTGCTGCTGCCACGCAGGGGAACCGCCGTCGCGGCGCTCTGCCTGGGGGTCCTCTACGGCATGGGCCTGTGGGCGGTGATGTTCCGGCTGATGGTTCCCTTCGCATCGCCTCCGCTCTCGCGCGAGGCCCCCGCCGCGATGCTGCTCCTCCTGCACCTCGCGTTCGGAGCCGCGCTCGGCACGGTGCCCGCGCTCAGGGACGTGATCACCCGCCTGGACCGGCTGCGACGCCAGCTGCGAGCCCTGAAGGCCGCCCCCACCTGACGCTCACGGCTCCGGGGGGCCCGCGGGCTCCGGGGGCCTGGCGCTCCTCGGGTCCACCAGCGCTCCGGGCAGGGACTCCACTGGAAATGGGCCCGGTGGAATCGTGGGCCGGAAGCGCGTGCGCACCTCCAGCATGCACACCGCCAGCAGCACCGCCACGAACACCACCGCCGTGAGCAACACCAGTCCGTTGCTCGCGCGCTGCTCGCGCAGGTGCATGTAGAACAGGGCGATCAACAGCCCCTTCGCTCCCGCGATGAGCAGCGCCACCGGCAGCGACCACGCGCCGTGTGGCAGCCTGTGCAGCAGGTACGTCAGCGCCGTCAGCGCGAGCAGCACCGCGCCCACGACGAGCACGCCGGCCACTCCCAGCTGACGCTCCGGCTTCTCCACCGCGTCCTCGGCCACGGGCCCGCTCCTCATGACAGGTACAGGATGGGGTAGACGAACAGCCAGACGACATCCACCAGGTGCCAGTACATGCCGCCCAGCTCCACCGGCGTCGCGTACGCCGCGCTGAACGTCCCCGCCGCGGACCGCACGCCCAGCACCGTCAGCACCCCCACGCCCACCGTCACGTGCAGCGCGTGGACGCCCGTCAGCAGGTAGTACAGCGTGAAGAAGAGGCTCGCGCCCACGCGCGGCACCTCCGTGAACCGGTACGCGTCTCCCGGCAGCCCACCCTCCTTCACGTGGTGCGCGTACTCCACGCCCTTCACCGCCAGGAACACCACGCCCAGCAGCGCCGCCGACAGCAGCAACGCGCCGCCCAGCCCCGGCCGGTTGCCCCGCACCGCGTGCACCCCCAGCGCCACCAGGATGCTGCTGGTCACCAGCAGGAACGTGTTCAGCGTGCCCAGCCCCACCTCCATCGTGAGCTGCGCGGCGCGGAACGCCTCCGGGTACACCGAGCGATACACGCCATAGGCCGTGAACAGCGCCGCGAACAGCAGCACCTCTGTCGCGATGAAGACCCACATGCCCAGGTACGCCGCCTGCTTGCGCGCGTCCTCGGAGCCCCAGTGCTCCGTCACGGCCTCAGGCGGCATGCGGCACCTCCTCCCGCGAGTACTCGTGCGGACCGGTGGGGTACTGGGGCGGTGTGGAGAAGTTGTGCGTGGGCGGCGGGGAGGCGCTTCGCCACTCGAAGCCCTCGCTGCCCCAGGGGTTGTCCCCCGCGAGCGCGCCATGGCGCAGGCTCCACGCCAGGTACCCCGCGATGGCCAGGAACCCGAACGCCAGCAGCGACGCGCCCGCCGTGGACGCGACGTGCAGCGACTGGAAGTGCGGCGGATAGTCCGCGTACCGCCGGGGCATGCCCAGGTTCCCCAGGAGGAACTGCGGCACGAACGTCGCGATGAAGCCGAAGATGATCAGCACCGCCGCGCCGTTGGCCAGCTTCGCGGGGAAGCACCGCCCGAACATCTTCGGGAACCAGTAGTGCAGCGCCGCGAGGAACGCCATCACCGTCGCCCCCACCATGATGAAGTGGAAGTGCGCCACCACCGAGTACGTGTCGTGCCAGTGCAGGTTCAGCGACGTGGTCGCGTACGCCACGCCAATCATCCCTCCGAAGAAGAGGAAGAACATGAACCCCAGCGTGTAGAGGAGCGGCGACTCGATGGCGATGGAGCCCCGGTAGAGCGTGCCCAGCCAGGAGAAGATCTTGATGGCCGTGAAGATGGCCACCAGCATGGACATGGCGCCGAACGCGCCGGAGCCGAAGGTGGACTGGCCGGACGCGAACATGTGGTGGCCCCAGGTGAAGAACCCCACGAACGCGATGCCCAGCGTGGAATAGACAATCATCCGGTAGCTGAAGGCGTTCTTGCGGCTGAAGGCGCTCACCGCCTCGCTGATGACGCCCATGGACGGCAGCACCATGATGTAGACGGCCGGGTGGCTGTAGAACCAGAACAGGTGCTGGAAGAGCAGCGGGTCACCGCCGCGCGCGGGGTCGAAGATGCCCGCGCCCACCACGCGCTCCAGCGCCACCAGCGCCAGCACCATGCCCAGCACCGGCGTGGCCAGCACCTGGATGATGGACGTGCCGTAGATGGCCCAGACGAACAGCGGCAGCTTCATCCACGTCAGGCCCGGCGCGCGCAGCGTGTGCACCGTGGCGATGAAGTTGAGCCCGGTGACGATGGTGGAGAACCCGATGATGAACACGCCCACCAGCACCGGCAGCACCGCCGTGCCCGTGGTGGTGCTGTAGGGCGTGTAGAAGGTCCAGCCCGTGTCCGCGCCGCCCTCGAACATGCCCCAGAGCGCGACGCTGGCGCCCAGCACGTAGAGGTACACGGACGCCAGGTTGAGCCGGGGGAAGGCCACGTCCCTGGCGCCAATCATCAGCGGCACCAGGAAGTTGCCGAAGGCGGACGGGATGGCCGGAATCATGAACAGCCACACCATGGTGACGCCGTGGAGCGTGAACATCCGGTTGTACGCCAGGTGTCCCATCACGGTGCGGCCGGGCGTGAGCAGCTCGATGCGCAGCGCCAGCGCGAACAGGCCGCCCAGGAAGAAGAAGAAGAGCGTCAGCACCAGGAACATCACCCCGATGCGCTTGTGGTCGTGCGTCGTGAGCCACGACCACAGGGTGCGGCCGTCCGACAGGTAGGACTCAGCGGCCGGTGGGGACATAGACGGGCTCCTCGGCCGCGGGGGTGCCCGGGCGCAGGGGACGCAGGGACTTGATGAACTCCACGAGCGCGCCGGAGTCCTCCGCGCTCAGCCGGCCGTGGTAGCCCGGCATCACGGGCGCGTAGCCGGCCACCACCTTCGCCAGTGGATCCATCATGGACTCGGTGAGGTACGCCTCGTCCGCGAGCACGGCGCCGCCGCCCTCCAGCGGCTCCATTCGGCCGTACAACCCCAGCCACGTGGGACCGATGTGCGGCGCGCCCGTCACCGTGTGGCATTGCAGGCAGCCCTGCGCGGTGGCGACGTGCTCGCCTCGCACGGCCATGGACTCCGGGGTGCGGGCGCCGGGCAGCGCGGCCACGGGCAGGTTGCGGCGCTGCGCGTCCTGCCACGCCCCGAAGTCCGCGGGCGACAGCACCACCACCTCGCCGCGCATCACCGAGTGGTCCAGCCCGCAGTACTCCGCGCACAGCACCCCGTGGCGGCCGGGCTTTGGCGCTTCGAACCACAGGTCGGTGTAGCGGCCGGGCACCGCGTCGCGCTTCATGCGGAAGTCCGGCACGTAGAAGGAGTGGATGACGTCCCGAGAGGTGATCAGCAGCCGCACGGGCCGGCCCGCGGGCACCACCAGCGTGTCGATGGCGCTGGGACCTCCGGGATAGGTGAACTTCCACATCCACTGCTTGCCGGTGACGTAGACATCCAGCGACTCCTGGGGCGGGCTCATCACCCAGACGAACTGCTTGAAGCCCAGGACGAACCAGAGCAGGAACAGCGACAGCGGCACGCCGATGAACAGCCCTTCCATCCACCCGGGCGCCACCACGCGCGGCGTGGGGTCCGACGCCGAGCGCCGGTGGTAACGCACGAGGAAGGAGATGCCGACGGCGCCGATGCCCACCGCCACCGCGAGCGTGGTGAGGAGCAGGAAGTAGTGCAGGTGATCCACTTCCACGGCGAAGGTGGAGCCCTGCTCCGGGAGGAAGAAGAGGCGACGCAAGAGTTCGTTCATCGCGCGCCTCCGTCACCTTCGGAGAGCAGTTGACGCATGGCCGCGTCGATGGGCTGGTGGATGACGCCCGCGTCCACGTCCACCCAGCCGTAGCCCTCCAGCCGCTCGCGCTGCCGAGCCTTCAGTTCCTCCGCGCGCCGGTCCAGCGCGAAAGGCACCGGATCGATCATGCCAATCTGCAGGGTGCCTGGAGGAAGCGGGAGTGGGCGCTCGGCCTCGGGACGCCAGAGGATCCACAGGGCCCACGCCGCGACACTGGCCGCCGCGAGCAGCGCCAGCGCCACGGCGCCGACACGCAGCAGCCACGCGGTAGGCAGCCGCTCCAGTTCCGGAGGCGGTGGACGGGGTTCGCTCATGGCGGGCGCACCTGGAGCGAGTGGACGAGGTAGGGATCCGCCACGGGCACGGGATGGGCGCCGCGCGTGAGCCAGAGGGCCGCCGCCACGGACAGGCCGCCCACGCCCACCCACGCGGTGAGCGCCGTCCAGGGAACGAAGACGCCTCCCGGGAAGAGCGAGGGGAACAGCAGCCACGCCACATCCACGGCATGCATCGCGAGCATCCACAGCGCCACGGCCCCCAGCACACGCGGGCGGGCCTTGAGCTCACGCGACAGGAGCAGCGCGAAGGGGATGACGAAGTGGCCCAGCACCAGAGCCAGAGACAGCACGCCCCAGCCGTCCTCCAGGCGGACGCGGTACCAGCTCACCTCCTCGGGCAGGGCTGCGACCCATATGAGCATGAACTGCGAATAGGCGATGTAGGCCCAGAAGCAGATGAAGGCGAACAGCAGCGTGCCCAGCCGGTGGTAGTGGCCTGGAGACAGCAGGCTGCCGAAGTGCTGCGTGTCGCGAGTGGCCGCGCCCGCGACGATGATCAGCGCCAGCGCACCCACGAAGGCGCCGGAGAAGACGTGGACGGCGTAGACGGTGGACTGCCACGTCGCCTCCAGCGACATCATCCAGTCCAGCGTCATGAAGGAGAACGTGAGCCCCAGCGCCGGCAGCGAGCCTCCCCCCAGCCGCCGCTGCCACAGCGTCCAGCGCAAGTCGCCCGTGGCGTCCTGGCTCACGGACCAGCGGTGCAGCAGGTGGCCCACGCCTCCCCAGAGAAGGAAGTAGAGCGCCGCGCGCACCAGGAAGAAGGGCACGTTGTTGTAGGTCCGCCGGTGTTCGAGCACATGCAGCGCGTGCTCGCCCAGCTCCAAGGGCGGCGCGACCCATGGGTACAGGTGCCGCATTCCCAGCGCCAGGGGCACGAAGAGCAGGAGGAACAGCGGCGCGGTGGCGGCCGTGACCTCCAGCGCGCGGCGCAGCACCACGGGCCAGCGCGCCTTCGACGCGTGGAAGGAGGCGAGCAGCAGCAGCGCGCCCAGGCACAGGCCCAGCCAGTAGGTGAACCCAAAGAGGTACCCCGCCAGGGCCTGACGCACGTCGAGCAAGGCACCCAGCGCGGTGGCCACAAGACCCACGACACCCAGCGCCGCACTGATGATCAGCGCGCGCTGTCCACCCTCGAAGCGTGGGAGCACAGGAGTCGTCATCGCGCGCGGACCTCCTCACCGGGTCGCGACCAGGCGGCGGAGCCAGCGAATGGCGCAAGGACCAGGCCCTCGCGCAGAGAGTCCGTCTCCACGGATGAGAAAGTGAGATCCCAGCAAGGGCCTGCCGTCGGCGGCGACCCGCGAAAACCTGTCCGACTGTCGGACCCGTTCGAACAGCTCGCGCGGCACACCTGCGCCGAGGATGCCGAGGTGAGAACCCGGATGGGCCTCCTCGTCGGCGGCAACACGCAAAAACCTGTCCGACAGTCGGACAGGTTTGGGTAGCCCGGGCGGATCCCCCGCGCTGACGATGCCGAGATGGGAGCCTGGCTGGGGCTCTCTGTCAGCGGCGCACCTTGAGAACCGGTCCGACTGTCGGACCAGTTTGGACAGCACGGGTGGCGCCCCCGCGCTGACGATGGCGGGATGAAAGCCTTGCTGAAGTCCTCCGTCAGCGGCGCACCTTGAGAACTGGTCCGACTGTCGGACCAGTTTGGACAGCTCGGGTGGCTCACCTGCGCTGACGATGGCGGGATGAAAGCCCTGCTGAAGTCCTCCGTCAGCGGCGCACCTTGAGAACTGGTCCGACTGTCGGACCAGTTTGGACAGCTCGCGCGGCGCGCATGTACTGACGATGCCGAGATGGGAGCCCAGAAGTGGCTCTCCGCCGGCGGCTCACCTCGGCGACCTGTCCGACTGTCGGACCAGTTCGGGCGGCTTCCCTGCTCTGACGATGCCGAGGAGGGAACCCGGCTGGGCCTTCCCATCGGTGCCGACCTGCGAAAACTGGTCCGACTGTCGGACCAGTTTGGACAGCTCGGGCGGCGCACCTGCGCCGAGGATGCCGAGGTGCGAACCCGGCTGGGGCTCTCCGTCGGTGGCTCACCTTGGAAACCTGTCCGACTGTCCGACAGGTTTGGACAACGCGGGTGGCTCCCCTTCGCTGACGATGCCGAGATGAGAGCCCGGCTGGGCCGCCTCTTCGGCGGCTCATTTTGGAAACCTGTCCGACTGTCGGACAGGTTTGGACAACCTGGGCAGCGCCTCTGCGCTGGGGATCCCGACATGGGAGCCCGGCTGGACCTCCCTGTGGGCCGCTCACCTTGGAAACCTGTCCGACTGTCGGACAGGTTTGGACCGCGTGGTTGGACGGGGGTTGATGCTGAACCTGGGCTGCGGGAACTGGTCCGACTGTCGGACCAGTTTGGACTGGCTGGTTGGACGGGGGTTGCCGTTGAACCTGGGCCGCGGCTCCTGGTTCGCCTCTTGGTCTGCCTTGTCAGACGGTGGGTGTAGACCTTGGGGGTGCAGGGCGGCGTCATGGGGCTCCGACCTCCTGGCGCAGCCTTGCCTGCACTTCGGGGGGAGCGGCGGTGATGGGGGTTCGCTGGCTTCGGCCCAGGGCCCGGAGGTACGCGACCACGGCCCAGCGCTCCTGGGGCGTCAGCTGTGGGCCGTATGCGGGCATCACTCCGAAGCCTTGGGAGATGACCGCGAAGTAGAAGCCTGGCGGGTGCGGCAGGTCTCCCGTCGCCGCGGGCGCGTCGAGCCTCCCTTCCATCGCGAGGCCTCGCGGCCCGATGAGGGCGTGCTGCCGGGCCCTTGCCGCGTCCGCGTCGCTGACCGCCAGGCCCTGGCCCGGCGTTCCGGGCCGCCCCGCGTCCGCCGTGTCCCTCACGGCCCCCCACCCGTCCACCCTCGCGGGCAGTGGGAACGCTCCGGGCCCCACCCTCGCGGTCACGGCCTGCGTTCCCGTGTACGGGGCTTCGCCCTCCGCGACTCCGTAGACCACCTGGGTCGCGTGGTCGTGCGGCACGAAGAGCCCCGGAGGCCGGCGCAGCGGCATCTTCCGGGCCACGATGGCGTCCCCGTCTCCCGTCAGCCCGTGGCACACCGCGCACCAGGTCTCATAGGCCGTGCGCCCCTCCTCCAGCAGCGCCCGCGTCAACGGCACCGGTACCGCCTGGACCCAACCTCCGTCCGCCGTGAGCCCCTGCGTCGCTCCCCGGTCGCGCCACTCCCGCGCCACCGTCCCCGGCACCAGGGGCCTCATGGCCCGGCCGTCATCGAAGAACGTGCTCGCCTCGAACGCCTCCGCTCGCGGCTGCGACGCCATCGGATCCGTGTCCTCGCACGCGACCGTTCCGCCCAGCAGCACCGTGAGCATCCAGCGCCTCATCGCGCGCCCTCCTCCACCACCGACACCTGCCGCGCCCCCAGCTCTCGCAGCGCCGCCTCCACCTTCGGCGCGTCCTCGCCGGCCACCGCCACGCTCGCCCAGAAGCCGTCCACGGACGCGCTGCGGAAGGACTCCACGTCGAACACCGGGTGCGTCACGTGCGGGAAGCCGAAGAACACCATCAGCGCGCCGAAGACCGTCAGCGCCGCGCTCAACACCGCCAGCTCGAACGTGATGGGCAGGTTCGTGGGCACGCTGTGCAGCGGCCGCCCCCCCACGTCCAACGGATAGTCCACGGCGTTCGTGAACCACTGGGTCACGTACGCGAACACCGCGCCTCCCAGCCCCGCCCCCAGGGCCAGCAGCGGCAGCCACGAGCGCTTCAGCCCCAGCGCGTCGAACGTCTCCTCCACCGGGAACGGCGTGTGCGCGTCCAGTTGCTCGAAGCCCCTCGCGCGCAGGCCCTTGAGCGCGGCCACCAGCGCATCGCTGGACGCGAACTCTCCCAGCACCCAGTGGCGGTTCATGGCGCCCCACCGGGCCGGGTGCCCTGCTCACGCCGGAACTCGAGCGACGCGTCCACCTCGCGCTGGAGCTCCTTCATCTCGCTCATGGACACGGGCGGCACGAACTTCAGGAACAGCAGGAACGCCGTGCCGAAGAACGCCACCGTGCCGCCCAGCAGGCTCCAGTCCACCCACGTGGGCCGGTACGCCGCCCAGGACGAGGGCAGGAAGTCCATGCTCAGCGACGCCACCACGATGAGGAAGCGCTCCGTCCACATCCCCACGTTGATGAGCAGCGCCGCCCCCCACAGCACCGCGACGTTCGTTCGCAGCCGGGGGAACCAGAACAACTGCGGCACCAGCACGTTGCAGAACACCTGCATCCAGAACAGCGGCGCGTAGGGTCCGGAGAACTCGGCCTCCGTGGCGTGCATCTCGTACGGGTTCGCGCTGAACCAGGCGAAGAAGTGCTCCTGCACGTAGCCGTAGGCCACCATCCACCCCGTGGCCAGCAGCACCTTCGCCATGTTGTCCAGGTGCAGCGGCGTCACCACGTGCTCGAGGCGCAGCGCCTTGCGCGCCGGAATCAACAGTGTGAGCACCAGCGCGAAGCCGCTGAACACCGCGCCCGCGACGAAGTACGGCGGGAAGATGGTCGTGTGCCAGCCCGGCAACTGCGCCACCGCGAAGTCGAAGGACACGATGGTGTGCACGCTCACCACCAGCGGCGTGGCCAGCCCCGCCAGCAGCAGGTAGCCCGTGCGCCACTGCCGCCAGTGCCTCGCCGAGCCGCGCCACCCCAGGCTCGCCAGCCCGTACCAGAAGCGCGCCCGGGGCGTCCTCGCCGTGTCGCGCGCCGTGGCCAGGTCGGGAATCAGCCCCACGAACCAGAACAGCAGCGACACCGTGAGGTACGTCCCCACCGCCGCGATGTCCCACGTCAGCGGCGAGCGGAACTGCGGCCACGCCCGCAGGCTGCTGGGGTACGGCACCAGCCAGTAGAACTTCCATGGCCGCCCCAGGTGCAGCAGCGGGAAGAGCCCCGCGCACGTCACCGCGAAGAGCGTCATCGCCTCCGCGAAGCGGTTGATGGAGCCGCGCCACTTCTCCTGGAACAGCAGCAGGATGGCGCTGATCAACGTCCCCGCGTGGCCAATGCCAATCCACCACACGAAGTTGGTGATGCCGAACGCCCACGCCACCGGGATGTTGTTGCCCCACGTCCCCACGCCCACGAAGAGGGTGACGCAGATGGCCACCGTCAGCACCGCCGTGCCGGCCAGTCCCAGGCCCAGCAGCGTCCACCAGGTCCGGCCCGGCGGGCTGTGCACGTACGCCAGCAGGGACTCGCTGTAGGCGCGGTCGGAGTGGCGCCCCTCCAGCAGCGGGTGCCCGGCGAGCGGATCCCCGGGCGCGGGCACCTGCGGGTCGGCCGTGCTCATGCGCCTCCCTTCGGCGCCGGGTTCTTCAGGCGCACCAGGTGCACCGTGCGCGGCCGGGTGCCCAGCGTGTTGAGCAGCTTGTAGTGCCGGGGGTCCTCATGCTCGCGGCGCACGCGTGACTCCGGGGCGCGCAGGTCCCCGAAGGTGATGGCCTCCGTGGGACAGGCCTGCTGGCACGCGGTGACGACCTCGCCCTCGCGCACGTCCCGTTGCGCCGAGCGCGCGACGGTGCGGGCCCGCTCGATGCGCTGCACGCAGTACGTGCACTTCTCCATCACCCCGCGCGAGCGCACCGTCACGTCCGGGTTCTGGCGCAGGCGCGTAAGGGGCTCGCGCTGCGGGTACTCCAGGTAGTTGAAGCGGCGGACCTTGTAGGGGCAGTTGTTGGAGCAGTACCGCGTGCCGATGCAGCGGTTGTAGACCATCTGGTTCAGGCCCTCGTCCGAGTGGACGGTGGCGTTCACCGGGCACACGTACTCACAGGGCGCGGCCTCGCAGTGCACGCACGCCACGGGCTGGGTGATGAAGCCCGGGTCGTCCGGGTCGCCCAGGAAGTAGCGGTCGATGCGCAGCCAGTGCATCTCCCGGCTCTTGAGCACGCCGTCGCGCCCCACCACCGGCACGTTGTTCTCCGCCTGGCAGGCCACCATGCACGCGCTGCACCCCGTGCACCGGTGCAGGTCGATGGCCATGGCCCACTGGTGGCGCTCGCTCTTCAGCAGCGCCGTGGGCGGATAGAGCCGCTCACCGTCCTCCTGGAGCGAATGGAGCGCCTGGGGCTTCGCGCGGAAGGCCGCCTGCGGGAGCTGGAGCGCGAGCTGGCGCCCCTCCATGCTCCAGTGCTCCTGCGTGAGCGCCAGCGCGTGGTGCCGGCCCGTGCGGGTGATGCGCGTGAGGGTCCCTCCCCATGGCGCGGACCTGGACCGCAGCGGATACGCGTTGACGCCGACGTGCTGGCCCACCGGTCCCACGCGCTCGCGGCCGTGGCCCAGCGCCAGCGTCACCGTGTCGTCCGGCTGGCCGGGCAGGACCAGCACGGGCACCTCCACGACCTGGCCTGACAGCTCGATGCGCGCCACGTCGCCCTTCTCCAGGGACAGGGAGCGCGCGGTGGCCGGGGAGAGCAGCGCCGCGTTGTCCCAGGTGAGCTTCGTCACCGGGTCGGGCAGTTCCTGGAGCCACGCGTTGCCCGCGAAGCGGCCGTCGTACAGCCGCGAGTCCAGCACCAGGGACAGCTCCAGGCCCTGGGGGGCCTGCTCCAGACCCGAGACCTTTCGCGCGCCCTCCACCACCGCGGCCGCGTCCAGCACGGCCCGCGCGGGCGGTGCCTGGGTGCCGGGGATGACGCCGTCCGCGAGCCAGGTCTCCCAGCGCGCCTCGAAGTCCCGCGGTGCTCCCGAGCGTTCGCGCCACAGGGACTTGAGCAGGTCGTAGGGACTCTGTGACTCCAGGCCCGCGAAGACGGACAGGAGCTCCACCTCGGAGACCGCGCCGGGGAACAGGGGCGCGATGAGGGGTTGCAGCACGGACGCGGTGCCGTCGGGTGCGCGGCCGTCGCGCCAGGACTCGAAGGGGTGCGTCGCGGAGACGAAGGTGGGGCAGCGCGCCGCCGTCTCGTCCTCGTGGAGGCCGTGGTACAGGCGGAAGGGGACGCGCTCCAGGTGACGCGGGAAGCCCGGGTCCACGGTCATCGTCCAGGCCGGGTTCCACGCCGTGATGATCAGCGTGTCCACCCGTCCGTCGGACAGCTCCCCAAGGAGCGTGCCCAACGCCTCCGGGTTCGCCTCCGGAAGCGCCACGGGTTCGAGCAGCCGGGGCGCATTGCCCAGCGCTTCGTCCATCGCGAAGGCCAGCGCATGCACCCGCGGCGGTTGACGCTCGCCCACCGTCACCCGGCCCTGTCCCCGGTGCGCGAGCAGGTCTTTCGCCGCGCCTCGGGCCCAGGCGCGCTGGGCGTCGGTGAGCGCGGCCGGCGGGACTCGCAGGCTCGCGAGCCCCGAGGCCAACGCGGGCGTGACGCCGCGCGCGGGATTCGCCGGGGCCTCCGCGCCCAGCCCCGCGCCCACCTCCGCCGCCAGCGCGAGCATCAGCGCGACGCCCTGTGACGGCCGCATCCGCAGCCGTTCGTCCGCGAAACCGCCCGTGAGCGTCAGCGTGCTCTCCGCGACCCACAGCCGGTTCATCGCCTCCGGCTTGCGCGCGTTCACGAAGTCCCGCGCCGCGCGCAGGTTTCCGGGGCGCTTCGTGGCGAGGAAGTCGTCATCCAGCGCCACCACCACCGCGCGCCCCACGTCGTGCACCACGTCCAGCGCCCTGCCGTACGCCAGCCGCGTACCCTCGCGGCTCCCGTCCGTCAGGGCCTCGCCACAGGGGATGATCCGCGCGGACGGGAAGCGCTGCTGGATGCGCGCGTACAACGCCTGCACCAGCGGGCTGCCCGTGGGCTCCACCAGGAAGCGCAGTCCCGCGCCTCCGTCCTGGCGCTCGGCCTGCTTGTGCAGCGCGTCCCGCACGGTGCTCCACGCGGCCTCCACGCCTTGCAGCCGCGACGTCTTGGCCCTCGCGGGGTCGTAGAGGCCCAGCAGCGACGCCTGTTCGAAGACGCCCGCCGCGCCCAGGCTGGCCGGGTGCAGCGGGTTGCCCTCCACCTTCGAGGGACGGCCCTCGTGGCTCTCCACCACCAGGCCCACCGTGCGGCCGTTCCACTCCAGCCCCGTGGCGAAGTGCAGCGGCACGCCGGGCGTCAGTCCCTCCGGCGGCGTCGAGTACGGGAGGATCTTCTCCGGCGGCTGACGGAAGCACCCGCTGAAGCCCGCAGCCGCCAGCGACGCGGTCGCCAGTTGCAGGAAGGTGCGCCTCGCCACGCCCTCGGGAGGGAGCATCGCGCCGGGGGGATGCTCGCGCGACACGGCTTCGGGGCCGGGTCCTCCCGCGTGC
The DNA here is from genome assembly GCF_017302985.1 of Corallococcus macrosporus. Classification (NCBI taxonomy): domain Bacteria; kingdom Pseudomonadati; phylum Myxococcota; class Myxococcia; order Myxococcales; family Myxococcaceae; genus Corallococcus; species Corallococcus macrosporus. The sequence continues at coordinate 2,393,273 of NZ_JAFIMU010000007.1, read as the reverse complement.
CACTCCTCCAGGCTCCGCCACGCGCGCGGCGGCTCCGTCCCGTCCGCCGCGGGCGCGTCCGGGGTGTCCGTTCGTGCGGGGTCGGTCAGAAGTGGCATGTGTTGCAGTCCGTCCTCGGGTTCACGTCGAGCGCGGCCTGCACCGCGCGGCCCGTCTCTCGCGGGTCTCCGGGTGGACGCCAGGTGAGGTTCGCGACCTCGGACAGGGGGCGCAGCCAGGGCGTCGGGTCGCGGTGACAGTCCAGGCACCAGCCCATGGTGAGCGGCGCCACCTGCTGCACCGCCGGCATGGTGTCCACGCGGCCGTGGCAGGTGACGCAGCCCACGCCCTTGTTCACGTGGGCTTGATGGCTGAACCAGACGTAGTCCGGCAGCGCGTGCACGCGGTTCCACGGAAGCGGCATGCCGTCGAAGCCACTGGCGCGCACCGGCTCCAGCCGGGCACTGCCCTTCCACACCTGCGCGTGGCAGCCCAGGCAGCGCTGCGTGGGCGGCACTCCCGCCACCGGCGAACGCCACGCGCCCTCATGGCAGTAGCCGCACGGGATGCCCTCGTCTCCGACGTGGTGCCGGTGGTCGAACGGGAGCGGTTGTTCATGGGGCGCGAACGAGCCCCGGCCCAGTGGGTTGCGCGCCAGGAGCAGCAGGCCCGCCAGCGACACCGCGGGCACACCCAGGGCCAGGGCGATGAGCGCCCGCAGCACCGAGTCAGTCCCAGGGCGGAACAGCGGAGCCATGGCCCTCCTCCGTCCAGCAAGGAAGCCTCCGCGGGTTGGGGCGCGAGAGGTGGACGCGACTGTGGGCGCGGCCTCGCGGAGACCACCAGCCGCCGGCGCGCGGCCCGTCGCGTTTCACACGGCCAGGACGCGCGACGTCCGGCACCCCACAGGAGTGTGCCCCCCGGAGCAGGGCGCGAGCGGCATCAGGCGCGTAGGTGATCAATCCGCGATGCGCGACGAGCCTCAGCGAGCCCCTGGCACGAGCCATTCAAGGCACGGCTGCGTGTCCCGTCGTCCAGGGCCTGGGCGCGAAGCCCGCGCCTGGCGGTGCAGGACGCCGCTTTGGCGCGAAGCCAGCGTCCGCCGTCTCAGGACTGCGCTTGGTCGCAAAGCCCGCGCTTGGCATCCAAGGACGGCGCTTCGGCGTGAAGCCCGCGTCCGGCATCTCAGGACAGCGCTTCGGCGCACACGTCTCAGGACGGCAGCGTGCGTCCGCGCGCGGGCACGGAGGCCGTCATCACCGACGCCGCGCCCACGTACACGTCCACCGGCGACAGCGGACCCGCGCCCGGCAAGGCCGCCAGCTCGCGCACCACCGCCTCCTGCCCATGGCACGTCATGCCGCGCGCCATGCAGTCTCGCAGCGCTGTCTGGAGCCACGCGGCGGCGTCCGTCGCTCCCGGCGCGTCCAGCAGCGCTGCCCGCAGCACGTTCCGCAGCGCGGGCGACACGCCACTCAACGCCGCGTCCACACCGGCCGCGTCCTCCGGCACCACCGTGTTCCCCGCGACCAGCTCCAGCAACACCCGCCCCAGCGCGCGCACGTCCTCCCGCGCCTCCACCGGCGAGCCCACCGCGTCCTCACGCACCGGCAGCTCCACCACGTCGGGCCGCGACGGCGACGTGAAGCGGCGCAGCAGCGGACGCGCGGGCCGCAGCCCGAAGTCCGTCAGCGTCACCTCACCCCGGGGCCCCACGCGGATGCGGTGCGACTGCACGTCCCCGTGCACCACGCGCGCGCCATGCGCCGCCTGCAACGCGCCCGCGACCTCCGCGCCCACGTGGCACACGAACGCCTCCGACGGCCGCGCGCCACGCCCCATCACGCGACGGCGCGCCGTGGCCAGCGAACAGCCCGGGACGTAGTCCGACACCACCGTCAGCGTGTCGCGCGCGTCCACCTGGAAGCCGTGGAGCCGCGCGATGCCCGGATGCCGCAGCGGCACCGCGTGCGTCAGCGCCTCCTCCAGCGGACGCCGCGTCTCCGGCGCCAGCCCCGACGCCAGCAGGAACGTCTTCACCACCAGCGGGCGCGCGTCCGCGGCGTCCTGCTCCAGCGGCCACACCAGGGACACCCACTCGCCCAGCGGGCCCCTCCCCAGCGGATGCAGGGGGGCGAACGCGGGCAGCCGGGAGGCGAACGGAAGCACGGACATGGCACCCTCCAACCCAACACATCCAACCTGGAACGTCAACCCACGCGGGCCTACGTCCCAGGTCCTGCGACTCCCCGGCACCCGGGCACGCGGCCCGGGGTGCCAGGAAGGCCCGAGGCTAGAAGTAACCGCCGACCGTGGTCGTGATGCCGATGGTCACGTCGCTGCCAGAGAAGTTGCCCTGGTCCGCGCCCAGCGAGAAGCCGCGGTCGCTGATGAGCGCGCGCACCTGCGGACCCGCGCCCACGAAGAAGTTCGGCGTGACGTGGAACAGCAGGGGGGCGTTGAAGTCCAGGACGAAGTTCACGTCGCTGTTGTCCGGGATGTGACCGAACTGCACGCCGAAGCCCACCTTGGGCCAGAGCGACACGCGCTCGCTCAGCGGCAGGTGGTAGCCCACGCGGCCCGCCACGCCCAGGCCCACGACCGTGCTGTCACCGAAGCCGAACGCGACCAGCGCGGACGCGCCCACCGACAGGTTCTGCTGGAGGAAGTAGTCCGCGGAGGGCTCCAGGCGGACCAGGAAGACCTCGGAGGCGGTGTTGTAGCCGATGAAGCCGTTCAGCTCCTGGCTGATGACCATCTGGCCCGCGTTGCCGAACGACGACGCCCGGCCCGGGTTGCTGTTCAGGTCCGGCTCTTCCGCCGCCACCGCCTGCGAAGACACCGCGAGTCCCGCCACCAGCGCCAGGCCCGTCCACTTGTTTCCACGCATTGACGTCTCTCCTCACGTTCGCGCCCGGCCGACCCTTCCCGGTGCGCATGCGGGGCCCCTTCTAGCCAAAGCCCGCCGCAACGCGAGGATGTTTTGCCGCCACCACCCCACTTCGTTGACACGACACCATCCGGGCCGCGATCAGGAAAATCCTGATCGCGCCACGGAGGGGGGCCGGAGGCCTTTTCAGCGTGCCGCGCGCGCCAGGCCGCGAGCGCCCAGCACCGCGCCGCCCACCACGCCGCCCGTGAGCGCCGCCAGGCCCAGCGTCGCGGTGAAGCGCTTCCACGCGGGCGTCGGCGGCACGCTGCCCCGGGGGCCCACGCCCTCGGCCACGGGGCTGAAGAGGTTGCCCTCGGGCCGGTACAGCGGCGTGTCCGTCGTCTGCATCCTCGCGCCGAAGCGGGAGAGCACCGCCTTGCCCACCGACGGCGCCACGCCGTTGAGCCACAGCATCAGCCGCCCCTGGAGGAACGCCGGCACCGACGTGCGGCCCGGCCGCTTCGCCAGCCGCACCACCGCCTTCGCCACCAAGTCCACGTCGTACGTGGGCGGCACCGGCACGGGCTTCTTCCCGAGCATCGTGGGCGCGTGGTCGAACATGGGCGTGGACACGGAGGGCACCAGCACGTTGGACACCTGGACGCCCGTGCCCTTCAGCTCCAGCTCCAGCGACTGCGCCCACCCCAGCGTCGCGTGCTTGGACGCCGAATACGCGGACAGCAGCGGCGCGGACCCCGCCGACAGCATGGACTGGATGTTGAGCAGGTGACCGTGGCCCTGCTTCTTGAAGTGCGGCAGCACCGCGCGCGCGAAGCGGAAGTAGCCGAAGCAGTTCACCTCGAACACGCGCGTGATGTGCTCCCAGGGCAGCTGGTCGAAGTCGCCGTAGGACTGCACCGCCGCGGCGTTCACCAGCAGGTCCACGCGGCCGTAGTGCGCCACGCACTCGCGCACCACGCGCTCCACGTCCTCCGCCACCGTGACGTCGCCCTCACACACCAGGCACTCGCCGCCGCGCTGGAGCACCTCCACGCGCAGCCGCTCCAGCGCCGCCTGCCGCCGCGCGGTGACGCACAGCCGCACCCCGGCCTCCGCCAGGCGCAGCGCGGACTGCCAGCCCACGCCGCTCGACGCGCCCGTGACGATGGCCACCTGCCCCCTCAAATCCTCATGACGCGCCATGCGCTTTCGCCCCTCTCTGGCGGAAGAGGTGGGGCTTCCAGGCGGACCTGGCACGGGCCAGGCCCCCGAATTGCTCCGCGCGTCCCTCCCTCGCCCGGCTGCCCTGCGGGCCGGGGGGCAGGACGCACGGGGGCTTCAGGACCAGGAGACGTCGTAGACGGCGTCCACCAGTGACTGCGCCTGGCCGCGCACCTGCACGTCCTGCACGCCCGTCACCTCCAGCGCGGACTGGAGGATGCCCTCGTTGTAGGGCACCGGCATCAGCGAGCGCTTCATGATGACCCGGCCGGACGTGGGCCCCGTCCACTCCACGGTGCGCTCGCCGAAGTTCAGCGCCGTGCGGTAGCCGGAGTGCATCAGCTCCAGGAGCCGCTTCGGGTCGCCGCCCGCCTGCTGCACGAAGTCGCGCGCGAACATGGAGTTGAGGAAGTCCAGCATCGCCTGCGTGCCAATCTGCCGCTGCGCCGCCTCGTGGCCGCCCACGAGCGGCGAGAGCTGCTCGGCCGCGACGTAGGACAGCCGCAGGAAGCGCGGGAACGGATAGGTCTGCATGGGCATGAAGTCGGCGGTCTCGCCCACCTGCTCCAGACAGCGCGACACCGCCTCCGGTCCGCCCAGAAAGCGCACCGCGTCCAGCACGCCCAGGAAGAACAGGCCGCGGCTCGTGTCCTCCGGCGTCGTCGCGGCGAGGCGGGCTTCCAGATCACGGGCGACGTCCTCGGGGAGATTCAGCGCGCCGTGCGGCATCAGCGTCGTCCTTTGAATGAGGGGGAATGGACCAGGCGGGGACCTGACGGGGCGCGAGGATTCCACAGGTCCCGCTCCATCGCGAGTCCTGGATGGAAGCCGCATCGCGCCACGCGACACATGTTTCACGACGTGCGAGGTCCTTACGGGCCTTCCCCGGATGCGGGCAGGAAGTGGCGCACCGCCTCCATCAGCGGATCCACCGCCACGGGTTTGCGCAGGTACGCCGACGCGCCCGGCGGACGGAAGGGGCTACCGGACAGCACGATGATGGGCACGCCCTCCAGCATGCGTTCCTCGGACAGCCGCGCGAGGAAGGCCTGTCCGTCCATCACCGGCATCATCAGGTCCAGCAGGATGAGGTCCGGGCGGGGATGGGACTTCAGCCACTTCCACGCGTCCTCGCCATGGATGCATTGCGCGACGCGGTAGCCCTCCATCTCCAACAGCGTCGCGACCGCGTCCCGGATGTCTTCCTCGTCCTCGATCAAGAGGATGAGGGGGGCACTGTCTGTCATGCAGTGTCTCCACTCGCTCTCCGCCACGTCCGGCCATCTCGTGGCTGTGGGTCGTCCGGCTCCTCCTGGAGGCGTGTGAAGGCCCCAGGAGAGGGTGGAGCCGGACGAGGCGTTGGCACCGTGGAGAAATAACGGCTGGAGCCCCCCGGTCTGATTTCGCGTGCGGTGCATTTTCATGCCTGCCCGCTTGCTCCCACCCTCGCTCCACGGCCCCCGGCCTTCGCGGCACTGGCCTCCTCCGCCTCGCGTCCCCATCTTGAGGGCCGGGGTCCTGCGTGCGCGCCCGGACTGGGGAGGAGCGGCCTTGAAGTTCCGCGACCTGTTGAACGGTTGGCCCGTGCTGCGGCAGCTCACCCGCGGGGATGGCCGCGCGCTGGGGGACACGGCGATGACGGCGCGCAGCCGCTCGCTGGAGCCGCGCACGAAGTCCGCGGATGCGGTGGTGAAGTCCATCTGTCCGTACTGCGCGGTGGGCTGCGGGCAGGAGGTGCACGTGCGCGACGGGCGCATCCTCGACATCGAGGGCGACCCGCATTCCCCCATCTCGCGCGGCCGGCTGTGTCCCAAGGGCGCCGCGACGTTCCAGTTGGTCACGGGCACGCAACGCGTCCAGCAGGTCCTCTACCGCCGCCCCGGCGGCACGGAGTGGGAGCCCATTCCGCTGGAAGAGGCGATGGACAAGGTGGCCGAACGCGTGAAGCGCACGCGCGACGCGACGTTCCAGCAGCGTGACGCGGAAGGCCGTTGGGTGAACCGGACGCTGGGGCTGGCGCACCTGGGCGGGGCGACGCTGGACAACGAGGAGAACTACCTCCTCAAGAAGCTGTTCAGCGCGCTGGGCGTCGTGCAGGTGGAGAACCAGGCTCGAATATGACACGCGTCCACGGTGCCCGGTCTGGGCATCACGTTCGGCCGCGGTGGAGCCACGACGTTCCAGCAGGACCTGCAGCACTCGGACTGCATCCTCATCCAGGGGTCCAACATGGCCGAGTGCCATCCGGTGGGCTTCCAGTGGGTGATGGAGGCGAAGGCCCGGGGCGCGAAGGTCATCCACGTGGACCCTCGCTACACGCGCACCAGCGCGGTGGCGGACCTCTACGCGCCCATCCGCGTGGGCACGGACATCGCGTTCCTGGGCGGGCTCATCCACTACGTGCTGGAGCACGAGCGGTACTTCCGCGACTACGTGGTGCAGTACACCAACGCGGCCACGCTCATCCGCGAGGGCTTCCAGGACACGGAGGACCTGGAGGGGCTCTTCAGCGGCTTCCAGCCGAAGGACAACCGCTATGACATCGCGACCTGGCAGTACCAGGACGTGCCGGGCGCCGTGCCCGCGGCGGGCCACAAGGAGCTGACGGACGAGCCGGGCGCGGGCGGCGGCGGGCACGAGCACCGGGTGGACGTCCGCGAGGAGCACCGCGACGAGACGCTCCAGCATCCGCGCTGCGTGTTCCAGCTGCTCAAGCGCCACTTCTCCCGCTACACGCCGAAGGTGGTGTCGCAGGTGTGCGGCGTGGACGAGGCGCTGTTCCTCCAGGTGGCCCGGACGCTGTGTGACAACTCCAACCCGGAGCGCACCAGCGCGTTCTGCTACGCGGTGGGCTGGACGCAGCACTCGGTGGGCGTGCAGTACATCCGCACGGCGGCCATCCTCCAGCTCTTGCTGGGCAACATCGGCCGGCCCGGGGGCGGCATCCTCGCGCTGCGCGGGCACGCGTCCATCCAGGGCTCCACGGACATCCCCACGCTCTACAACCTGCTGCCGGGCTACCTGCCCATGCCGCACGCGAAGCCCACCACGGACGGGCTGGAGCACTACATCCGCAACAACAAGTCCGGCAGCGGCTGGTGGAGTGAGTTCCCCAAGTACGCGGTGTCGCTGCTCAAGGCGTGGTTCGGGGACAAGGCCACCCAGGACAACGACTACCTCTTCCACCACCTGCCCCGGCTGACGGGGAACCACTCGCACATGCAGACGGTGGCGGACATGGCGGACGGGAAGCTCCAGGGCTACTTCGTCATGGGGGAGAACCCCGCCGTGGGCAGCATGAACGGGGCGCTCCAGCGCAAGGGGCTGCGCAAGCTGGACTGGCTGGTGGTGCGCGACTTCACCCTCATCGAGACGGCGGAGTTCTGGCGCACGGCGCCGGAGGTGCAGTCCGGGCAGGTGCGGCCGGAGGACATCCCCACGGAGGTCTTCTTCTTCCCGGCCGCCGCGCACACGGAGAAGGACGGCACCTTCACCAACACGCAGCGGCTGCTGCAATGGCATCACAAGGCGGTGGAGCCGAGGGGGGACACGCGCAGCGAGCTGCACTTCGCCTACCACCTGGGGCGCAAGCTGCGCGCCCTCTACGCGGACTCCACGGACCCCAAGGACGCGCCGCTGCTGGACCTGACGTGGGACTACCCCACGCACGGGCCGCACGCGGAGCCCTCCGCGGAGGCGGTGCTCAAGGAGATCAACGGCTACACGGTGGCGGACGGCAAGCCGGTGGACGGCTTCACGGCGTTGAAGGACGACGGCTCCACGGCGTGCGGCTGTTGGATCTACTCGGGCTGCTACAAGGACGGCGTCAACCAGACGGCGCGGCGCAAGCCGGGGCAGGAGCAGACGTGGGTGGCGCCCGAGTGGGGCTGGGCATGGCCCGCCAACCGCCGCATCCTCTACAACCGCGCGTCGGCGGACGTGAACGGCAAGCCCTGGAGCGAGCGCAAGCGCTACGTGTGGTGGGACGCCGGAGAGAAGAAGTGGACTGGCGAGGACGTCCCGGACTTCATCGCGGACCGGCCGCCGGAGTACCGGCCCCCCGAGGGCGCGACGGGGCTGGACACGCTCGCGGGGAATGATCCGTTCCTCCTGCAGGCGGACGGCAAGGGCTGGCTCTTCGCGCCCAGCGGGATGATGGACGGGCCGCTGCCCACGCACTACGAGCCCATGGAGTCGGTGGTGCCCAACCCGCTCTACGCGCAGCAGTGCAGCCCCACGCGCGAGGAGTGGCGGCGCAAGGACAATCCCTATCACCGCGCCTGGGGCGACCCGCGCTACCCGTACCTCGTCACGACCTACCGGCTCACCGAGCACCACACCGCGGGCGGCATGTCGCGCTGGCTGTCGTGGCTGAGCGAGCTGCAGCCGGAGATGTTCTGTGAAATCTCCCCGGAGCTGGCGCGCGAGAAGGGGCTGAAGAACGGGGACTGGTGCACGCTGGCCACGGCGCGCGGGGACCTGGAGTGCAGGGCGCTCGTCACGGAGCGCATCCGCCCGCTGAAGGTGAAGGGGCGCCAGGTGCACCAGATTGGCCTGCCGTACCACTGGGGCGTCACGGGGCGCGTGCGCGGTGAAGGGGCCAACGAGCTGACCGCGTTCGTCGCGGATCAGAACGTGGACATCCAGGAGTCGAAGGCGTTCACGGCGGACCTGCGCGCGGGACGGCTGCGCGCGGGCGAGCGGGCCGCGGCGGGAGCGGCGCCGCCCGCGCCCGTGCTGCCGGAGGTGCCGCGCGACGTGACGCCGCAAGTGGACCATTCGGAGTCACAGGAACCCGAGGGGAAGGGATAGGCGCATGGGGAGCCGCAAGGGGTTCTTCACGGACACGACGCTCTGCATCGGCTGCAAGGCGTGCGAGGTCGCGTGCAAGCAGTGGAACCAGCTTCCCGACGACGGCTTCCACTTCACGGGCATGTCGTACGACCAGACGGCGCACCTGGGCGCGTCGACGTGGCGGCACGTGGCGTTCGTGGAGCGGCCGGTGCCGTTGCAGGGGCAGGCGTCGGGCGCGGGGGACTTCTCCTGGCTGATGATGTCGGACGTGTGCAAGCACTGCCAGCGCGCGGGGTGCCTGGAGGCGTGTCCCACGGGCGCCATCGTGCGCACGGAGTTCGACACGGTCTACGTGCAGCCGGACGTGTGCAACGGCTGCGGCTACTGCGTGTCCGCGTGTCCGTTCGGCGTGATTGACCGGCGCGAGGACGACGGGCGCGCGTGGAAGTGCACGCTCTGCTACGACCGCATCGGCGACGACCAGACGCCCGCGTGCGCGAAGGCCTGTCCCACGGCGTCCATCCAGTACGGCGACCTGGACGAACTGCACGCGCGAGCGGAGACGCGGGTGCGCGACCTGCATCAGCGCGGCGTGACGGACGCGTACCTGTACGGGAAGGACGCGGAGAACCAGCCGGGCACGGGCGGGCTCAACGCGTTCTTCCTGCTGCTGGACAAGCCGGAGGTCTACAACCTGCCGCCCGATCCCGTGGTGCCGACGAAGAAGGCGGCGCGGTCGTGGGCGTCGGTGGCGATGGGCGCGGTGGGCATGGTGGCCGTGGCGGTGGGCGCGGTGGTGCTGGGGCGGGAGGGCTGATGAGCGACGACACGCTGCTGGACCGGCTTCAGCGCAAGACGGACGGGCGCAACATCGACTCGCGCGCGGGCATCCTCGAGGGCGAGGGTTCGCAGCAGCGGGTGAAGGATCCGGAGCCCGCTCGGCACGGGATGGACGTGTTGTCCACGGTGCCGTCGAGGTCCGGGCCGGACAGCGCGGAGGCTCCGAGCTACTACGGCATGCCGGTGCTGAAGGAGCCGCTGTGGATCTGGACCGTGCCCGCGTACTTCTACGTGGGCGGGGTGGCGGGCGCGGCGAGCGTGCTCGGGGTGGCGCTGGAGTCCTTCGGAGGCCGGCGGCTGGAGCGGCTGGCCGAGCGCTGTCACACGGTGGCCACGGCGGGCGACATCGTGAGCGCGGGGCTGTTGATCCACGACCTGGGCCGGCCGTCGCGCTTCCTGAACATGCTGCGCGTGTTCCGGCCCACGTCGCCCATGAGCGTGGGCTCGTGGGTGCTGGCGGGCTCGGGCGCGGTGAACTCGGCGGCGTGGGTGTTGCGGCGGAGGCCCGGGGTGCTGGGCACGCTGGGACGCGTGGCGGGACGTATGGGCGCGCTGCTGGGATTGCCGCTGGCGGGGTACACGGCGGTGCTGGTGAGCAACACGGCGGTGCCGCTGTGGCAGCAGGTGGGGCGCACGCTGCCGCTGTTCTTCATGTCCTCCGCGACCGCGAGCGCGGGGAGCCTGTTGTCCTTGTTCCCGCATTCGAAAGCGGAGGAGCGCGTGCTGCGCCGCTTCCGCATCGCGGGCAAGGTGGCGGAGCTCTTCACGCGCGAGGCGGTGGAGCTGGAGGCGCGGCAGGTCGCGGAGGTGGGCAGGCCGCTGCGCACGGGTGCCTCGGGAGCGCTGTGGATGCTGTCGCGGACGTGCTCGATGGCGGGGCTGGTGGTGGACGTGCTGCCGGGGCGGTCCAGGTGGAAGCAGGTGACGGCGGACGTGCTGTCCACGGTGGGAGCCGTGGCCGCGCGCTACGGCATCATCCAGGCGGGCAAGGCCTCCGCGAGGAACCCGCAGGCCACGTTCCAGGGACAGCGCCAGGGCCTGGGCGCGGCGCAGGTGGATGGGAACACGACCGCGTCGGACGGAAAGCCCCTGAGCTTCCCGTTGCCGGTGCTGGGCCAGGGCGCGGCACGCACGGCGCCACGGCCCGAGGCACCGTATGCACGGTTCATGGTGACGCAGCCGGAGCCGTGAGGTTCAAGGCAACGTGACGCCGTAGCGCGCCAAATCCTCTGGCGTGTTCACGTTGGCCAGCGCGCGCAGCTCCGGATCCACCGTGCGCAGTGCGTCCACGGGGAGTGTCCTCGTGCGGAAGCGCAGCAGCACGCGCTTCATGGACGGATCCTCCGCCAGTGCTTCGCCCCACCGCGTCACCAGCTCCTTGCGGTAGGCCGCGAAGAGCGGCTCCCAGCGTCCGTCCTGCTCGAAGCACACCGCGTCCACGTCTTCCGCCCGCGCGTCCAACACCACCCTCGCCGCGGCCTCCGTGACGAACGGCATGTCGCACGCCACCGCGAACACCCACGACGTGTGGGCCGCTCCCAGGGCCGCGTGAACACCTCCGGGCGCTCCCTTGCCCTTCACGACGTCCGCCACCGTCCGGAGTCCGAAGCGCTCGTACGGTTCCGGAACATTCGCCACCAGCAGCACGTCCTCGAAATGCGACCCGAAGGCTCGCAGGCGTTCAAGGGTCGTGAGCCCCTCCACGCTCAGCAGCCCCTTGGCCACACCGCCCAGCCGGGTCCCCTGCCCTCCTGCCAGGATGGCCAGCGTCACGTCGGGAAAGGTCGCGGATCCGTCCATGTCCGCCGACCCTACACACCTCCCTCGTGGCCGGAAAACACGTCACTCCCGGGATTTCGCCAAGCCCCAGAGGGAGGGAGCAGCCGCAGGCCCCGTTCCCCCCGTGGACAAGGCACGCGCACCCCGTCGTAGAGTCCGGCCTCCCCTTCTGGACGCATGCCGCTGACTCCCCTCTCCGCCGCGCGACTGGCCGCGCTCGATGCCATCGCGCCCGCGGCCCCCGCGCACCTTCCCTTGCTGGAAGCTCATGGCCGGTTCCTCGCCGCTGGTATCGCCGCGCCTCGCGCGCTGCCCGGCTGCGACAACTCCGCCATGGACGGGTGGGCCGTGCGCGCCGAGGAGACCCGGGGCGCCAACCGCGACCGCCCCGCGCGCCTGCGCATCGTCGACACCGTCTACGCCGGCCACCTGCCGCGCCGCACCCTCCAGCCCGGCGAGGCCGCGCGCGTCTTCACCGGCGCCCCCCTCTCCCCCGGCGCCGACGCTGTCGTCCGCCAGGAGGCCGCGCGCCCCACCGACGACGGCACCCACGTGGACCTCTTCGTCTCCGTCACGCCCGGCCATGACCTGCGCCGCGCCGGTGAAGAGGTCATGCCCGGCACGCCGCTGTTCGCCGCGGGCCAGCGCGTGGACGCCACCGTGCTCGGCGTGCTCGCGTCGCTGGGGGAGGCCACCGCGCTCGTGCGCCCCGCGCCGCGCGTCGCCGTCGTCGCCACCGGGGATGAGCTCGTCCCTCCCGGCCAGCCCGCCCAACCGCATCAGGTCTTCGAGAGCAACCGCGTCCTCGTGGCCGCGCTCGCCCGCGAGGCCGGCGCGAACGTCACGCACCTGGACCGCTCGCGCGATGACGAGGCGGAGCTGCACGCGAAGCTGGAGCACCTGGCGCCCCAGGTCGACGTGCTCATCACCACCGGCGGCGCGTCCGTGGGCGATAAGGACTGCGTGAAGCGCGTCCTCACGCGCATGGGCGCGCGCTTCCTCGTGGACGGCGTCGCGCTCAAGCCCGGCAAGCCCATGGCCGTGGCCCGCCTGGGCTCCACCGCCGTCGTCGTGCTGCCCGGCAACCCCGGCGCCGCCACCGTCGCGTTTGATCAATTCGCGCGGCCGCTCCTCTTCAAGCACCAGGGCGTCCTCGAACAGCGCCGCGTCACCCGCGCCCGCCTCTCCGAGTCCCGCCACAAGCAGGCGGGGCTCACGTACCTCGTCACCGTCTCGGCGCTCGAGGCGCGTGACGACGGCGCGGAGCCGTGGGCGCGCCTGCGTCCCCAGGGCGCCGGACAGATTCTCCAGAACGTGGCCGCCCGGGGCTGGGCCGTGCTCCCCGCGGGCCGCGCCGACTTCGCCGAGGGCGAGTCCGTGGACGTGCAGCTCTTCGAGCAGCCGGACTTCCAGCCCGTGGAGGCCGCGTGAAGCCGCTTCCCGCGCTCGCCGTCATCGGCTGGTCCGGCGCCGGCAAGACGACGCTCCTGGAGCGCCTGCTGCCAGAGCTGACCTCGCGCGGCCTGCGCGTGGCGTACGTGAAGCACTCGTCGGACGCGCACCCGCTCCACCGCGAGGGCAGCGACACCGCGCGCCTGGAGGCCGCGGGCGCCGTGCTCACCGGCTTCGCCACGCCGGACGGCACGCAGCTCACCACCCGCGAAGCCCTGTCCCCCGCGCTGCTGGCGCGCGACGCCGGCCGCGTGGACCTGCTGCTGGTGGAGGGCTGGAAGGACGGCCCGCTCCCGAAGCTGGAAGTGTGGCGTGATGGACTCGAGGCACCGCTCGCGGCCTCGCGTCCAGAAGTGCTCGCCGTGGTGACGGACGCGCCCGCGCTCCCGCCCGCCGTCGCCTCGCGTCAACGCCTGCCCGTGAATGCACGCGCCGTCGCGGACTTCCTCACTGCGTGGCTGCGTGATCAATCCGCCCCACGGAAGGTCTCTCGTCCCGAACCGCGCGGCGTCACCCACCGCGACGTGCGCCGCTTCGACGGTGACACGCTCCGTGCGGCGGAGGACGACCGCGTGGCTGTCGAGGAGCCGCTGGAGATCCGCGTGAGCGGCGACACCGTCGCCACCACCATGCGAACCCCAGGCCATGATCGCGAGCTGGCGGTGGGCTTCCTCTTCGCGGAAGGCATCCTTAAAGATGGCTCCGACCTGGGCAGCCTCTTCCACTGCGGCCACCCCGGCGAGGAAGGATACGGCAACGTGCTGGAGGTCGTTCCCGCCGCCGGTGCCGTGCTCGACGTGGAGCGCGTGGAGGCCACCCGGCGCGGCACCCTCACCACCTCCGCGTGTGGCGTGTGCGGCCGCCGCGACGTGGACGACCTGATGGCCACGTGCGAAGTGGTGGCGCCCGGCCCCGTGCTCTCCGCGCGCACCGTGGCCCGCGCCACCGAAAGCCTGCGCGACATCCAGCACACCTTCGAGCTCACCGGCGGAGTGCACGCCGCCGCCGCGCTGGACGCGAACGGAGAGCTGCTCGCCGCGCACGAGGACGTGGGCCGCCACAACGCCGTGGACAAGGTGGTGGGGGCGCTGGTCCTGGCCGGCGCCGTCCGCAGCCCGCGCCGGCTGCCCACACCGCCCTTCCCCACCGCACCCACCGTCCTCGCCGTCAGCGGCCGCGCCAGCTTCGAAATCGTCCAGAAGGCCGCCCGCGCCCGCATCCCCGTCGTCGTCAGCGTGTCCGCCGCCAGCTCCCTGGCCATCGACCTGGCCCTGCGTGCCGGTGTGACGCTGGCCGCGTTCTCAAGGAACGGCCGCTGCAACGTCTACACGGCGACAGAACGCCTGCAGCCCCACCTCCAACCCTCGGGAATCCCTCATGACTTTCGCCATGACCCACCGCGGTGAAGGAGCAGGCAGCCAGGTGTCAGACCGGCATCGTACATGCAGTCGACGACCCGGCCGGGTCAGTTTGGAGTCCACGGAAGATCCAATGGACTCGCCAGACTTCAATGTCCCGGCAAGTAAAGTCGCATCAGACGTCCGGCGGATGGCTCCAAGTTTTCACCTGAAGTCATGTCTTTCTTGCTGAGCAGTGGTTGCGCCGCGACGCACAATTTGGCAGTCTTGCATTTCCTCCTGGTTAAACTTTTCTAGCCTAGACGGTATCCTCTGCGAAACCTGAACGTGAGCAGAGGGGGGTGGACACGATGAGCAGTGCGACTGCAAGCGCCGAGGTCAAGGCTCCCGCGACGACGGTGAATGCGGCCTCGACCGAGGTCACCGATCCGCCGCGCCTGGCGCCGGGCTTCGCGGCGAAGTTGAACCTCACCGTGGACGTGGCGCTGCTGGTGGGGGTGCTGCTGGGGTCCGCGTGGATGCGCGGTGGGCTGACGTTCCCCATGAGCTGGGAGCTGCCCAGCATGGTGGTGACGGCGGTGCTGGTGTGGCTCATCACGGGCACGGCGCTGTGCCTCTATGACTCGCGCTTCGCCGAGCGCAGCAAGCTGGACCACGTGGCGCTGGTGTCCGTCACCACGCTGGCCGTCGTGACGGTGCAGGCGGTGCTGGAGCTGGCGATGCCGGCGGCGGCCCACGTGGGGCTGGCGCCGCTGCTCTTCATCTTCTGGCCGGTGGCGCTGCTCCTGCGCCTGGGCGTCTTCCGCCAGGTGGCCTCGCAGGAGGCCCCCACGGAGGAGGTGCTCATCGTGGGCACCGGCGCCATGGGCCGCTACACGGGCGAGGACCTGCTCAAGCGCGGCCGTCACAAGATTCTCGGCTACGTGCGCTTCCCGGAGGACCACGCCTCCGGCGACAGCCTGCCGGCGGACGTGCTGGGGCCCGCGGACGAGCTGGAGCGCCTCTTGCGCACGCTGCCCGTCAGCGAGGTCTACATCGCGGGCAACACGCTCAAGCAGGGCGAGTCCATGCAGGCGGCCATCAAGCTGGCGGAGCGCTTCGGCGTGCCGTTCGCGCTGCCGGCGCACTCGTTCCGCCTGGACCGCGCCCGCCCGGTGGAGTCCCGCGCGGTGGCGGACGGCTACCTGCACTTCGCCGCGGTGGCGCCCAAGCCGCACCAGATGGCCATGAAGCGCCTGTTCGACATCGCGGTGTCCGCGGTGGCGCTGTGGGCGCTGCTGCCGCTGTTCCTGGTGGTGGCGGCGGCCATCAAGCTCACCTCGCGCGGCCCCATCTTCTTCAAGCAGCTGCGCACGGGGCAGCACGGCAAGCCGTTCTACATGATGAAGTTCCGCTCCATGGTGGTGAACGCCGAGGAGCTCAAGGAGCGCCTGGCCGCGCAGAACGAGCAGACGGGCCCCGTCTTCAAGATGAAGAACGACCCGCGCATCACCGGCATCGGCCGGTTCATCCGCAAGTTCTCCATCGACGAGCTGCCCCAGTTCCTCAACGTGCTGCGCGGTGAGATGAGCATCGTGGGCCCGCGCCCGCCGGTGCCCAGCGAGGTGGCGAAGTACGAGACGTGGCAGCGCCGCCGCCTGTCCGTGCGTCCGGGCCTCACCTGCATCTGGCAGGTCTCCGGCCGCAACCAGATCTCCTTCGAGCAGTGGATGTACCTGGACATGCAGTACATCGACCACTGGAGCCTCACCGGCGACCTGCGCCTGCTCCTGCAGACGGTGCCCGTGGTCATCACCGGTCGCGGGGCAAGCTAGCGACCGGAGTGTGCTTCCCGGGCCCGGCGTTGACGCGCCGGGCCCGTTTGTCTTTCCATGGGGCGGGCCTTCCCCCCCTTGAGTGCGCAGCAGCCCCCTGAAGGCCCGCATCATCCATGACCGTGAACAGTCCTATCTCCCCCTCCGCTGAAGCCGACGACGGCGCCCGTGCGAACGAAGTGCGCGGCGCGGTGCGCAGCACCCTGCAGCTCGGCGGCTCGCTGATGGTGACGTACGCCATCGCGCTGGGCATCCGCGCGCTGATGCCGCGCTACCTGGGCCCGGAGGCGTTCGGCTACTTCAACTGGTCGGAGGCGTTCGCCGCCACGTTCTTCGTGGCCACGAACCTGGGTCTGGAGACGTACATCCGCAAGGAGGTGCCCGTCCGCCCGGACCACGCGAGCGACTTCTTCGGCACCACCATGCTGCTGCGCCTGGCGATGACGCTCGTCCTCATGGTGGCGCTGGCGCTGGTGCTCCACCACACCGGCGAGCCCCCGGAGGTGCAGCACCTGGTGCAGTGGTTCGCGGTGGCCCAGTCGCTCATCGTCGTCAACGCGTCCATGGCCGCGCTGCTGCACTCCAAGGGCAAGGTCGCGGGCCTGTCCGTCTCCAACGTCATCACCAAGATTGTCTGGGGCGGCGGCCTGGCGCTGATGGCCGCGTTCGGCGTGGGCCTGCAGTGGCTGGCCGTGCCCATGGTGCTGTCGGAGGCGGTGAAGCTCATCATCAGCTGGAAGCTGGCGAAGGAGCACCTCAACCTCAAGTTCCGCATCGACATCGCCGCGACGAAGAAGGTGATGAAGGCGTGCCTGCCGTTCTTCCTCACCGCGGCGGCGCTGGCGTGCAACGGCCGCACGGACATGTCGCTGTTGGGCAAGCTCGCGTCGAAGGAGGAGGTGGGCTGGTACGGCGGCGCGTTCAGCATCGCGGGCCTCACGTTCCTCATCTCCCCCATCTTCGGCTGGGTGCTGATGCCCATGATGTCGCGCGCGGCGGCCCGCTCTCCGCAGGAGCTGTCGCACCTGACGCGCCGCTCGCTGGAGGGCGTGCTCGCGTTCACCGTGCCGGTGATGATGGCCATGGTGCTGGGCGCGGACCTGTGGGTGCGCCTGATGTGCGGCCCCGGCTTCGAGCCCGCGGCGCTGCCCCTGCGCGTGCTGTCCCCCATCTTCGTGATGGCCTACGTCACCATGGTCAGCAGCATCTGGCTCACCATGTCCAACAAGGAGTGGTGGGTGACGCTGGCGGCCACCATGGGCGCGGTGGTGAACCCGCTGTTCAACCTGGCGCTCATCCCGTGGCTGTACGGGCGCATTGGCCCGTCCGGCGGCGCCACCGCCACGGCGCTGTCCATGTTCCTGACGGAGGTCATCGTCACGGTGCTCTTCCTCGGCCGCATGGGAAGGAACTCCTTCGACCGGCGTTCGCTGGTCATGGTGGCGAAGACGGCCGGGGTGTGCGGGGTGTGCGTGGCCCTGGACCGCGTGCTCCTGGGCGCGGGCCTGGCGCCGTGGCCCCGGCTGGGGCTGACGGCCGCCACCTACGTGGCCGGCGTGCTGGGCACCGGCGCGGTGCGCCCCGCGGAACTGCTGCAGGTCGTGCGCATGGCGCGCCAGCGCGGTGGTAATGGAGCGGAGGTGGCCGTGCCGGCCGCCCCCGCCGCGTGAGGAGCCCCAGCGCCATGCCGTCCCGCCCGTCCCGATTCCGCGGTCCCGCCTCCCGCGCCCTCGCGTGCGCCGGGCTGCTGATGCTGCTGCCCGCGTGCGGCGGCCTGGGCAAGTACACCTGGGTGAACGACTACCAGGAGAAGCCCGTCGCGTCGGACGCGGAGTACCGAATCGTCCCCGGCGACGTGCTCAACGTGAAGGTGTTTGGCCAGGAGGCGCTCACCACGCGCGCCAAGGTGCGCGAGGACGGCCACATCAGCCTCACGTTCCTGGACGACGTGGAGGCCGCGGGCCACTCGCCGGCCCTGCTGGCGCAGCAGATCCAGACGCGGCTCAAGGACTTCATCAACCACCCCGTCGTCACGGTGTCGCTGGAGGAAGCGCGCCCCATGTCGGTGACGATGCTGGGCGAGGTGGCGAACGTGGGCGCGCACGTGCTGGACCCGGGCGCGACGCTGCTGCAGGCGCTGGGCGCCGCGGGCAGCTTCACGGACTACGCCCACCGCGACCGCATCTTCGTGCTGCGCCGGGAGGACCCGCAGGCCGAGCAGCCCACGCGCATCCGCGTGAGCTACGAGGACATCATCCGCGGCGAGGGCCGCGCGGCGACCTTCCGTCTGCGCCCCGGCGACGTGGTGGTGGTGGAGTAGCCGGATGCTGGACGCGGCCCTCGCGAGCCTGTGGCTGGAGGTGGCCTCCTCCGCCGTGACGTACAGCACCGCGGCCCGCGTGGACACCCGCGCGCGCTCCATGGAGCAGCAGGCCACGGGTGAGCCCGTCGCCCCCGTGGCGGCGGACATGGACATCGTCCCCACGGTGGGCCTGAAGTACGACGACGGCAGCGCGGTGGCGGAGGTGCAGTACGCGCCGCGCATCTCCTTCCGCGAGGCCACCACCAACCCGCGCACGGAGGTGCAGCACGTGGGGCGCCTGCTGGGGGACTGGCGGCCGTCCCGCGGCCTCACCCTGCACGGCACCCAGGAGTTCGTGCTGGGCCAGGTGAACCTCTTCACCAACCTGCCCCTGGGCGGCGGCCTGGGCGACGACCCGACGGTGCCCGGGGACACGCCGGTCCCGGACGTGCCCATCCAGCCGCTGCCGGAGGGCGTGGACACGGTGTTCTTCCTGTCCTCGCTGACGACGCTGGCGGCGGAGACGGTGTGGCTGGGCCCGGGCTGGCGGCTGTCCGGCAGCGCGGGCTTCTCCGCCAGCGGCGGCCTGGACGACGCGGCGAAGGAGGCGGTGCCCTTCCAGTACGGCCCGCGCGCGCAGCTCTCCCTGGGGTACGCCCCCGCGCCCCGGCACACCCTGGCCACCACGGTGGGCTTCACGGACTCGCGCTTCTCCACCGGCGCGCGCGCCACGGTGACGACCTTCACCGGCGCCTGGACGCACCGGCTGGACCGGCGCACGTCGCTGGAGGCCGGGGTGGGCGTGGGCGTGGCCTACTCCGTCCGCGCGACGGAGGACGCCGCCACGGACGACCCGGAAACGCCGGACGTCACCCCGGCATCCACCGCGTCAGGTGGCCGGCGGCTGACGACCCTTCAGGTCGGGGACACCCCGGTGGCGGACCCGGCGCAGCGCCTGGACCTGCTCCCGGACCTGACGCTGGCGGTGTCCCACCGGGTGCCGTCGCGGGTGGCGGACTTCAACGGCCGGCTCTCCGCGCGGGTGACGCCCTTCGTGGACCGGCTGACGGGGCTCGTCTACCCAAGGGCCGACCTGACGCTGAACGGCACCTGGGCGCTGGGGCCGCGCTTCCGGCTTTCCGGGACCGCAGGCAGTGCTTTCGCGGTTGGCGGGGCCGTGGGGGACCGGCAGGTGGTGGGCGGTGTGGGCGCGGGTTGGACGTTGAACCGGTGGGTGGCCCTGGAGGTGGACACCCGCACGGCATGGACTCGCTCGCCCGACGTGGAGGCGGCCCGCACGGTGTGGTCCGCGACGCTGGGACTGACGGTCCAGAAAACGGGTATCCTCTGAGGCTCCCGACATGGCGAAGCTCATCCTCTTGTCCGTCCTCGTTGCCACCATCGCGCTGCCCGGAGCGGCCGCGCGCGATGCGCACCCCTGGCGGGGGATGAAGAAGGCCATCCTCTGGGTGGCCCTCTTCAACGTGGCGTACGCATATGGCGTGCTCGTCCTCGTGCCCAAGTACGGGTTCGGGTGAGGGAAGGAAAGGCGTCAGACGTGATGGAGCTCAACCAGCTCACCGTCCTCCTCGTGGAGGACTCTCCGATGTTCCGCGTCATGCTGCGTGACATGCTCCAGCAGATGGGCGTGAAGAACGTGGTGGAGCAGCCCAACGGCAAGGCCGCCATGGAGTACCTGAAGACGGGCGAGCTCAAGCCGGACCTCGTGTGCCTGGACCTGACGTTGCCGGACGTGTCCGGCTACGACGTCTGCGAGCACATCCGCCGCACGCCCGCCATCGCGCACATCCCGGTGCTGATGGTGAGCGCGCGCAACCTGCCGGAGGACAAGGCGTACGCGGAGGAGGCCGGCGCCAACGGCTACCTGGGCAAGCCCTTCACGCCCGAGGAGCTGGAGAAGCGCGTGCGCCAGGTGCTGAAGACCGCCGCTCCCCGGGGCAGCGCATGACCACGCCCGCCCCGCGCACGCCGCGCCCCGCCGCGCCCCCGCCGTACGTCCCCGAGCGCGAGGAGACGAACGCGCCGGCCGACCTCATCGACTGGGGCTTCCTGTTCGACGGGCTGGGCTTCGTGCGCAGGGCCATCTTCCGGCACTGGTTCCTGGGCCTGTGCATCATCGCGGTGATGAGCGGACTGGGCTCGCTGGCGGCCAAGCTGATGCCGCGCAAGTACCACGTCGAGACGCGGATGCTGACGTACCGCAACCTCATCATCTCCTCGCTGGTGAACCCGGGCCGCTCCATCCCCGTGGAGGCGGATCAGCCCACGCGCGCCGCGTGGGAGATGGTGCTCAGCCGGGGCAACCTCAAGTCCGTCATCAAGCACGCGAAGCTCATCGAGTACTGGGACCACATGCGCTCGCCCATGAGCCGCATGAAGGAGCAGTACCTGAAGAAGGCCCCGCCCCCCATGTCCGACGAGGACAAGGAGGAGGCGCTCATCGCGATGCTGGAGACCAGCCTCACGGTGATGGCGGAAGGAGGCAGCGGCACGGTCACCATCGGGGTGGACTGGAGCGACCCGCAGATGGCCTTCAACATCGTGGAGGCCGCGTCCCAGAACTTCCTCGACATGCGCCACGAGTCGGAGATGGGCGCCATCTCCGAGTCCGTGAACATCCTCCAGGGCCAGGTGGCCAACGAGGCCGCGAACATCAAGCAGGCCATCTCCGACCTGGAGCGCGCGGTGAAGGCCGCGGACGCGCGCCGCAAGAAGAAGGAAGCGGACCCCAAGCAGGCCAGCGCGCGGCAGGCGCTGTTGCAGACGGACCACGCGCTCGCGCAGCTGAAGTTCCTGGTGCAGGCCAAGCGCCGCGCCATCCGCGACGTGGAGGAGTTCCGCAGCCGCCGCCTCACGGAGCTGCGCGCGCAGCTGGCCGAGCAGCGCGTCGTCTTCTCCCCGCAGCACCCGGTGATCGTCGACCTGGAGCAGCGCGTGGCGACGATGCAGGCGGACTCGCCGCAGCTGACGTCCCTGCGCTCCGAGGAGCAGTCGCTCATCCAGGAGTACCTGCGCATGGGCGGCACGGACGTGGACTCCGCGACGGAGGCCTCGAGCGCGGCGGGCTTCGGTGGCCCGATGGCGGGCGCGATGCTGGGCACGCCGGATGATCCGGAGGTGGCGGTGGCCACGGACCGGATGCGCATGGTGGTGATGCGGCACCAGGAGAAGCTGCGCCGGTTGGATCAGGCGCAGACGGAGCTGGAGATCTCCAAGGTTTCGATGAAGCACCGCTACAGCGTGCTCTTGCCGGCGCTCTTCCCGGAGAAGCCGTCCAAGCCGAACCCGAAGCTCATCGCCATCGCGGGTGTGGTGGGCGGGGTGGCGCTGGCGGTGTTCGCGGCGGTGGCGTTGGACATCCTGCGCCGCCGGGTGCTGGAAAAGTGGCAGGTGGAGCGGCTGCTCAAGTTGCCGGTGCTGGCGGAGCTGGAACGGCGCTGAGGATTCGAGCGCGCGGCCGTCCTGGGAAGGGCGGCGCGTGCGCGGGGGTGACACTGTCGTGACGGTCTGGACCTGGGTGGACGTGGCGCTGTGCGTGGGACTGCTGCCGGTGGTGGTGGGCTGCGGCTACCTGCTGCTCCTGACGCTGTTGTCGGGGCGCAAGGCGGCGCCGGTGCCGCCGTCGCCGGCGGCGCGGAAGTTCGACGTCATCATCCCCTCGCACAACGAGGAGCTGGGCATTGCCCGGACGGTGGCGAACCTGTCCGCGGTGGACTACCCGGCGCACCTGCGGCGCATCATCGTCGTGGCGGACAACTGCTCCGACAAGACGGCGGAGAAGGCGCGGGAAGCGGGCGCCACGGTGCTGGAGCGCCAGGACGCGGAGAAGCGCGGCAAGGGCTACGCGCTGGCGCACGCCTTCGAGCGCAGCCAGCGTGACGGCTTCGCGGACGCGGTGGTGGTGGTGGACGCGGACACGGTGGTGTCCTCGAATTTGCTGCACGCGTTCTCCCGCCGGCTGGAGGACGGGGCGCACGGCGTGCAGGCGCACTACGGCGTGATGAACCCCACGGCGTCGTGGCGCACGCGGCTGATGACCATTGCCCTGGGCATGTTCCACCGCGTGCGCTCCATGGGGCGCGAGCGGCTGGGTGTGTCCTGCGGCCTGCGCGGCAACGGCATGTGCTTCACGCACGCGGTGCTCAAGCAGGTGCCGCACGACGCGTTCAGCGTGGTGGAGGACCTGGAGTACGGCATCCGCCTGGCGCGCGCGGGGCACCGCGTGCACTACGCCTGGGAGGCGGAGGTGCTGGGCGAGATGGTGACGGCGGAGAAGCAGAGCCGCTCGCAGCGGCAGCGCTGGGAGGGTGGCCGCGCGCAGATGCGCAAGCTGCACGGCTGGCCGCTCTTGAGCGACGCGCTGAAGCAGAAGAGCGGGCTGCTGCTGGACCTGTCCATGGACGTGCTGGTGCCGCCCCTGAGCCAGTTGGTGCTGGCGACGGTGGCGGGCTCGGTGCTGGCGGCCGGGGTGGTGTGGCTGTCCGGCGGCACGGCGGTGGCGGCGTCCGCGCTGGCGTCGTTCGGTCTGATGTCGCTGGCGCTGTACGTGCTGCGCGGCTGGTGGGTGTCCGGCGTGGGCCCGCGCGGCCTGTTGGACCTGGCGTGGGCGCCCATCTACGTGGTGTGGAAGGTGTGGCTGATGATTCGCGGCCCCGGCGCGGAGAAGAAGGGCGAGTGGGTGCGCACCACGCGCGAGGCGGAGCGCCGGTAGCGCGCTCAGGCGCGGGGCTTCCGCTTCGCCGGGGGCTTCGTCGCGCCGAGTGACGCCTGGATGGGGCACACGGTGTCCGGCGGGCAGAAGCCCTCGGCCATCAGCGTGGTGATGGCGCGGCGCATGCGGCGCAGGTCGTCGATGCGCGCGTCGATGGCCTGCACCTTGGCCTCCGCGAAGCGGGTCACGTCTCGGGTGGGGGTGCCGCGCCGGTCCGTGAGGGCGAGGACGGCGGACACCTCCTTCAGCGTGAAGCCCAGCTCCTGTGAGCGGCGGATGAAGCGCACGCGGATGGCGGCTTCCGGGCCGTAGAGCCGCTGGCCGCTCTCGCTGCGATCCATGGGCAGCAGCAGCTTGCGGCGCTCGTAGAAGCGCAGCGTGGACAGCTTCACGCCCGACGCGCGGGCGAGCGCTCCGATGCGCAAGGGGCCTGCTTCAACGGGCCGTCGCGGGGATGCCACCACGCCACCTCCTGGCGCCGAGGATGGCACCGCCCTGGGCGAACATCCACGCCAGCTCCAGCACGAGGAACCCCACGAGCACCCGCGTCGCACCCTGCGTGAGGGCCCACGCCATCCACGTGGAGAACAGCGCCCGGCCCGCGGTGTCGATGGCGCCATTGAACGCGGTGGGGTGGAAGAGCCGCACGACGGACCACAGCGTCACGATGGTGCCGAACAGGGCCACGAAGAACAGGTGCGTGGACGAGAACGCGGGCAGTGGATCACCGCCCATCCCCAGCGCCTGGTGCACGGACTGGAGGTTCGACAGCACCGCCTGCGCGGTCCACGGCGTGGCGAAGGGGACGGTGACGACGAAGTCGTACAGCGCGCTGGCGAAGACGACACGGCGAAGCAGGGACGAATCAGGGTTCATGCGAAGACCCTAACCCCTGCACCTTGGTGCAGAGGCAAGGGCCTCCGTTCAAGAGGGCGCAGCGACTCGCCGCGCGCCGAGCAGCAGCGCGCCCTGCACGAACATGCCCGCGGCCTCCATCACGAGGAACGCGCCAAGGATCCGCGTCGCCCCCTGCGAGAGCACGAGCACCATCCACGAGGTAACGAGCCCCCGGCCCACCGTGTCGATGGCGCCATGCAGCGCGGTGGGCTGGAGGATGCGAATCAGCGCCCACATGACGGCGAGCACGCCGAAGAGGGCGACGAAGAACAGGTGCACGGGAGCGAAGGCCGGCATGGGCTCACCGCCCGGCGCCAGTCCCTCGTGCACCCACCGCATGACCCCCAGCATCGCGCCCGCGGTCCACGGCGTGGCGAACGGCAGCGTGACGCACAGGTCGTAGACCGCGAAGCCACGGACCGCGCGCTGGAGCAGGGAGGGGCTCACCGCGCCCTCAGTCCGCCAGCGGCATGCCGAAGTCCGGCTGGCCTCGCTCGCCGGAGACCCAGCGGTACACCTCCAGCACCTGCTCCGCCTTCGCCTTCCAGGTGAAGTGCTTGAAGATGCGCGCCCGCGCGCGCTCGCCCATGGGGCCAATCACGGACGGATCCGCGACCAGCTTCTCCAGCACCCCGCGCACGCGCTCGACGATCTCCTGCGGCGTGCCCATGGGGATCGCGAAGCCCGTGGACGGACTGACGATCTCTCCCGGACCGCCGTAGTCCATCACGATGGGCACCAGCCCCAGCGCCATGGCCTCCGCCACCACCGCGCCGCCGAACTCGCGCACGCTCGGGAAGCCGAAGATGTGGTTCTTCGACAGGCGGCCCTGCAGCTCCTGGTGCTTCACCCAGCCGGCGAACGTCACGCCGCTCTCCAGCCCGCTCCTGGCCACCTGCGCGCGCAGGTTCTGCATCTCCGCGCCGTCGCCGATGAGCTCCACCTGCACCTTGCCCTCGCGCACCAGCGGCGCCGCCGCGTCGATGAGCATGGACATGCCCTTGTACGGCACGAAGCGCCCCACGAACGCCACCCGCAGCGGCTCGCCGGGCTTCGGCGGCTCCGCCTTCGCGCTGCCGAAGCGGCGCACGTCGATGGCGTTCTCCGGGATGTAGACCACCTTGTCCTGGTACTCCTGGGACAGCTGCGCCCGCGTCGCCCGAGAGCCCATCATCAGCGCCGCCGCGTTCTGCCGCGTCGACTTGTAGAAGGGCATCAGCTTGTAGACGTCCCGGATGTAGCTCAGCCACTCGCGCTCGCGCAGGCGCGCGTCCCCGAAGCCCTTGGGCCACGGCAGGCCGCCGTTCATGGGGCCCATGATGAAGGGCACCCCGGCGTCCGCGCACCGCGCCGCCAGCGTGCTGGGCGTCGTGGGGGAGATGGGCGTGTAGCGGTGCACCACGTCGAATTCCTTCGCGCGGATGCGGTCCCCGAAGCGCCGCCAGAGCAGCTCCTCGAAGAAGTAGTACGGCAGCACGCTCAGCGCCGTGGCCGTCGTCCAGCCCACGCCCGCCTTGCCGCGCAGCACCTCGCCCACCTTCTCCAGCGGGCGCTCCACCGGCGTGGAGTCCAGCGCGGTGAAGTCCTTCCCCTCCACCAGCCCCTGCTTGAGGATGTTCTCGCGGTTGCGGACCTGGGTGACCAGGTGCACGTCCGCCACCTCGGCGAGCGCCCTGGCCAGGGACCAGCCTTCCAGGGGAACGCTCACCCAGTCTGGGTTGCACAGCTCAGCAATCAGGAGGACGCGGGGTCGGGAGCCAGCCATACGGCATCCGCATCTATCCCAACCCGGGCCCGGGATATAGCCTCCCCCTCGCTCCGATGGCCGCCTTCAAACCCTCCCCCGCCGCCTGGCTCCAGTACATCGTCATGGTCGTGGGCCTGGGCGCCGTCACCCTGGGTGCGGCCGCCGTGGGTAACGGGGACCCCATCGTCACGCTGGCGCCCGTGCTGGCCCTCACGGTGGTGTGGTGCATCCTGAAGATGCCGCTGCGCTACCTGGCCATCGCGGTGCTCTACCTGGTGCTCGCGGTGGACTACACACCCGAGCGCCCGCAGTCGATGTTCTGGCCCTCGCCGCTGTTCCCCCTGGGCAAGCTGCTCTTCACCCAGATGCATGAGCTGGTGGGCATTGGCGCGCTGCGCTTCCCGCTCATCGACGGGCTCATCATCGGCGCCATTGGCATTGGCATCTACCGGCGGGCCACGAAGTCGAAGATCGATCCGCCGGTGGTGCCCATCCCCCGGCCGCTGGCGGTGGTGCTGGCGCTGTCCTTCTTCTCCATCATGTGGATGGAGGTGTGGGGCATCGTGCGGGGCGGGGACATCAAGAACTCGCTCTGGCAGTGGCACCAGGCCGCGGTGCTCCCGCTGGTGGCGATGATGTACCAGTACAGCCTGCGAGGGCCGGAGGACTGGCCGCTGGTGGCGAAGACCATCATCGCGGCGGCGCTGACCAAGTCCGCGGTGAGCACCTACTTCGCGCTCGTCATCGTGCCGGCGCAGGGGCTGGAGGTCGAGTACACGACCTGCCACTCCGACTCGATGACGTTCATCTTCGCGCTCACCGTGTGCATCACGCGCTGGCTGGAGAAGCCGAAGTCCGGCCATGCCATCCGCGGCATCATCATCATGGTGCTGGTGTTCATCGGGATGCTCTTCAACGACCGCCGGCTCGCGTACGTGAGCCTCGTGGGCGGGCTGGCGGCGGCGTACTTCTTCAACCCGTGGACGCCGCTGAAGAAGGCCCTCACGCGCGGCCTCATCGCGTGCTCGCCGCTGCTGGTCGTGTACTTCCTGGTGGGGTGGAACTCGAACAGCGGCGCGTTCAAGCCGGTGCAGACCTTCAAGTCCATCATCGAGGGGCAGCACGCCGAAGGAGAGCTGGACTACCGCGACATCGAGAACCTCAACCTCATCGCGACGTGGAACACGAACCCCGTGTTCGGCACGGGCTACGGGCACGAGTTCCTGGAGCCCTACCCGCTGCCCAACATCGCGTTCGTGTTCCCCACGTACCGCTTCCATCCGCACAACTCGCTCCTGGGCCTGCTGGCCTTCGGCGGGTGGTTCGGGTTCACGGGCGTGTGGATGTACCTGGTGGTGACGGTGTACCTGGCGGCGCGCTCGTACCACCGGGCGTACGCGGCGGAACACCGGACCGCGTGCCTGGTCATCGTGGGCGTGGTGGCGTCCTACCTGAACCAGGTGTTCGGAGACATGGGCATCATCTCGTACATCTGCACCTTCCAGGTGGCCGTGGCGTCGGTGCTCGCGGGCAAGCTGGCCATGGTCACCGGCGCGTGGCCGTGGCCCCAGCGGGAGAAGGTGCTGGGCCTCACGCGCGCGGCGCCGGAAGAGGTCCCGCCCACCGGCGCGACGGCGGCCTAGCGCGGGCCTGGCGCTGGCCTAGCGCTGGATGGCCAGGATGCGCCACCCGCGCGTGTCGATGGCGTACGTGGCGCTCGCGTCCGTCACGGGCCCTTCGGAGTTGCACGCGTCCTGACGGGGCACGAAGCGCACGAACATCACGCCCTCCGGCCCGGGCGCCGTCCACACGTCGAAGGAGTCCCGCCGGTAGAGGCACAGCTCGTCCGCGGTCGCGCCCTTGTGCGGCTTGAGGTCCAGGGGGCGGAAGTCGTCCATCGCCAATTGGGTGGCGGCCGCGACGAGGGCGGGCGTCTGCGTGCGCCCCTCCGCGGGCAGGTCCTGCGGGAACTGGAAGCGGGCCGCCTCCTCGGGCGGCGCATGGGGAGGCCGCACCGGCCGCGTGAAGAGCGCGCAGGCGCACAGGGGCAACGCCAGCAGCGCCGCCAGCCCGCGCTTCACCACCACCCGCCGCACTGCCGAACCCTCGCGCCCCATCTAGTCCTCCACGGGCGTGATGAAGCCCGTGTCCTTGTCCGCTTCGTGGATGTACCCGATGAGCTTCCACGCCTTGCCCTGCCGCAGGTAGACCTCGCCGGGACGCGCCTCGCCCTTGTACGGGACCAGCTTCGTCACCGTGCATCCTGAATCAAATTGGACCCGCAGGGTCCAACGTTGTGACTGACTCCAGCGGTCCTCCTGTGACATTCCCGACGGGAACCAGGGGTGGCTGTGGAAGTCCGCCAGCGTGGAGGGCGAGCCCCGGTCGTCCCGGACGGCGAAGGGCACGATGCAGCTCTTGCGGTGCAGGTCCGCGCCCACCAGCGTCGTGCGCCCCAGCGGGGACGGCCAGCTGGCGTAGTACTCCCCGGAGCCCAGCGAGTAGATGAGCCCGCAGTACTCCTGGCCGTAGTCGCGCTCCTTCGCCCGGTCCAGCGCCATCACCGCAGGGCAGAGCTGGTCGATGACCTCGTCCACGTCCGCGGAGGGGTGCACCGCCGGCCAGGGGCCCTTCACCCAGACCCGCGCGCCCCGCTGGCCGAAGAGGGTCTCGCTGCCGCTCTGGAAGTAGGACGTGCCGGCGCAGCCCACCAGCAACGCCACGCCCACCGTCCATGCAATCCGTCCGCGCATCCCGTCTCGCCGCTCCCGTGAGGGGAACCGGGAAAGCGCATAGCACGGCCAAAACTACAAAACCAGAATTCAAAGAAAGTCATAGCGGGCCTGTCCGCCCTGCGGCCGGCCCTTGGCGTCTCGCGTCATCCCCGGTGGACAGCTCCGGCCAGGGATGATTGTTTGCGTTCAAATCATCTACCGGATGAGGAGCGTGCCGTGCGCCGTTTCGTGACGCCGTGGTCGTGGGGAGTGCTGCTGCTGGGGCCCGGGGTGGCCTTCGCCCAGACGGTCGGGCTGGAGCCCCGGTCGCCGCTGCTGGAGCTGCTGCCGCCCGTGTTCCTGCGCCCGATGGGGACGCTGGCGGCGTGGCAGTGGCTGGGGCTCGCGGTGGTGCTCATGGGGGCGTGGGGGCTGGGGCGGCTGGTGGAGGCGGTGACGCTGCGCGTGGGTGCCCGGGCCGCGGGGCTGACGAAGTCCGGCTGGGACGACGAGCTGCTGGCGGCGGGCCGGGGGAGCATCCGCTTCGTGCTGGCGGGGATGCTGGCGGCGGCGGGGGCGCGGTTCCTGCGGATGCCGGTGGAGGCCGAGGCGGCGGTGGACCTGGGGGCGCGCTCGGTGGTCATCGTGGCGGTGGCGCTGTTCGTGCTGCGCTTCCTCACCCGGGCGGCGCGGTTCGTGGAGCAGAAGGTCGCTCAGTCGCCGGAGGGCACGGACGTCGCTCGGGTGCGGGGCTTGCGCACGCAGTTGTCCATCCTGCGGCGGGTGGTGGAGGTGGCGGTGGTGCTGGTGGCCGCGTCGCTCCTGCTCCTCCAGTTCGAGGCGGTGCGCAACGTGGGCGTGTCGCTGCTGGCGTCCGCGGGCATCGCGGGGCTGGCCATTGGTCTGGCCGCGCAGAAGTCGCTGTCCACGCTGCTGGCGGGCATCCAGCTGTCCATCACGCAGCCCATGCGCATTGGCGACACGGTCATCATCGAGAACGAGTGGGGCTGGGTGGAGGAGATCACCCTCACCTACGTCGTGGTGAAGGTGTGGGACCTGCGCCGGCTGGTCATCCCCATCACGCAGTTCCTGGAGAAGCCCTTCCAGAACTGGAGCAAGGTGTCCCCGGAGATATTGGGCACGGCGGAGCTGTACGTGGACTTCCGCACGGACGTGCCCGCGGTGCGCGCGGAGCTCAAGCGCATCCTGGAGAAGGAGTCCAACGGGCTGTGGGACGGCAAGGTGCAGGGGCTGCAGGTGACGGACCTGAGCGAGCGCACCATGAAGCTGCGCGCCCTGGTGAGCGCGGCGGATTCCGGCAAGGCGTTCGACCTGCGCTGCCTGGTGCGCGAGAAACTGGTGGCCTGGCTCCAGGCCCAGCCGCACGGGCTGCCGCTCTTGCGCGCGGAGGCCACGCCCCTGCCCTTCCCGGAGGAGAAGGCCGGAGCCGTGCTGCCTGCCCGGACGGGAAACAGCGCCCGCGTGTGAGTCAGTGCCGCATGCCCACGGAGAGCTTGCGCTGCTCCGCGATGGGCTGGAGCCGCTCACGCAGCTGTTCGCGCACCTGGTGGAGCCACCAGCCCACCGTGCCCGTGGAGCGGCCCACCTGGGCGCCGATGCTCACGTAGGAGCGCCCCTGCGCGCGCAGGTGGAACACCTCCCGCTGCTGCGGCGGCAGGCGCTCCACCGCCTCGCGCAGGTCCTTCTCCTGGATGAAGGTCCAGAGCTCGCCGCCCTCGGCCTCCTCCGGGTCGTCCGCGAGCACCGTCACCCAGCCCGCGTTCACCGCCTTGCGCTGCTCCGCGCGGTGGTGGCGCAACAGGCTGATGGCCCGCGTGTTGATGACCCGCCCCGTCCACGCCCGGAAGGCCTCCGCCCCCTGGAGATGCAGCCGCTCCTTCCACGCCTCGTCCAGCGCGTGCTGCACCAGGTCCTCCGCGTCCGCCGCGTTCCCCAGGATGCGCTGGGCGTGCTTCAGGAGCCCAGAACGGAATTGGATGACCAGCTCCGCGAACGTCTGCATCTCTTTGTCAGCCATGGAAGTGCCCCCCGAGCCGCGTTCCGTGCATGACCATGATGACAAAGGTTTCCAAATAAGGCTTCGCACCCTTTACCTGAATTACTCAGAGTGTCTGGAAATCCTATCCCACCCGGTGATTTCCACCGCCGCTG
This sequence comes from Corallococcus macrosporus, assembly GCF_017302985.1. Taxonomy (NCBI): domain Bacteria; kingdom Pseudomonadati; phylum Myxococcota; class Myxococcia; order Myxococcales; family Myxococcaceae; genus Corallococcus; species Corallococcus macrosporus. The sequence continues at coordinate 2,362,600 of NZ_JAFIMU010000007.1, read as the reverse complement.
TCGCGAATGCATCCAGTGTCTGTCTTTCGGGTGTCCACCGGGGGCATGCGTCCCGGGGTTTCCGACACAAATTGGCTGGGATGATCAGCAGTCGTCACCCCAAGCAGCTCCTGCCGACGAAGACCCTCCGGGGCGATTGACCGGCCCCGCGTCGCGTGGGGCAAAACGCCCCGGATCCGCTGAACCCGTGGGCGCGTGGGGCAGAACGCCCCGGTTTGGCGCATGAAACACGCGTGAAACCACGGCAGGGTTCTTGCTGACACGTCCCCTGTCCCGCGGCCGGCGCCGGATCCTCCTGCCCCACACCCCATGACGGATCCGGCGCTGGCCGCGAGGCAGGAAGGCGGCATTCCCTCGTGCTCGAAACCCGGCGCCCCGAGTCGGCCGTCCGCGACGTGCTTCCGTACCGGAAGCCGAAGCTGGGACGGGACTACTGGATCAAGGACAACGTCCTGCCCAACGCGCTGGAGGTCTACGAGCGCAACCTGGCCCGCGAGGACTGGACCCAGGGCGCGCCCTGGCGCCCCGAAATCTGGCCCGGCATCCGCGCGCCCCACGCGCTCACTCCGGAAGAGCTGGCGCCCGTGGAGCGCTGGATTTGCGAACAGGCCGGCGTGCGCGGCCTCAAGCAGGAGGCCCCGGCGCAGGGCTCGCTGTCACACAACCACGTGCAACTGGTGGGGGAGAAGGAGTCCACCGCCAAGCCGCACGTGGACTCGCTGGCGCTGTGTGACTTCGCGGGCGTCATCTACCTGCACCCCCGGCCGCCCGTGAGGCACGTGGGCACGTCCTTCTACCGGCTGCGCCTGTCCACGGGCGGACTGGGCGGCAACACCTGCCCTCCCGGCTGCGCCAACCTCACCCAGGCCTTCGGCGTGACGCGGCTGCCCGCGAACGCGTGGGTGCAGGACGTGGAGGTGGAGAACGTCTTCAACCGCCTCATCGTCTACCGAGCCGACTTCGTGCACTCGGCGACCGCGTACTTCGGGCAGGGCGACAAACGCAGCAAGCGCGCCACCGCCCTGTTCTTCTGGAAGGCCGTGCGTTAGGGCCGCGCGTCCAGCATCCGCGCCAGCATGTCCGCGCTGCGCTCGCTGCTGAACTGCTCCTCCACCTTGCGGCGGCCGGCCTCGCCCAGGCGGACCGCTTCCGCAGGGTCCCGCGCCAGCTTCTCCAGCTTCTCCGCCAGCACCGCGGGGGCCTGCGGCGGCACCAGCACGCCGTCCACGCCGTCGTCCACCAGCTCCTTCACGCCGCCCGCGCCCGTCACCACCACCGGCGCGCGCATGGCCATGGCCTCCATGATGGCCACGCCCAGCGGCTCCTGGAGGCTCGCCAGCGAGAACAGGTGCGAGCGCTGGATGCCGTCCTTCACCACGTCCTCGCTCACCGCGCCCAGCAGCGTCACCGCGTCCGTGAGGCCGTCCTGCGCGAGCTTCGCCTCCAGCACCTTGCGGTACGTGGTGCCGCCCGCCTCGTCCTCGCCCGCGATGGACAGCCGCGCGTCGATGCCCTTCTTGCGCAGCATCCCCACCGCGTCGATGAGGTCCGCGTGCCCCTTGCACGGGTTCAGCCGGCCGCACGCGAACAGCCGCAGCGGGCCCTCTCCGGACCACGGCTCGTAGGCCACCGTGCGCTGGAAGCGCGACAGCTCCACGCCCATGGGCGCCAGCTCAATCCGGTCCGGCAGGCTCCCGGCCAGCGCCTGACGCACCTCCGCCAAGAGCTTCTTCGTGATGACGAAGGCGAACTTCGCGTGCCGCCACTTCTCCCGCTGGTTCGGCCCGTAGTCGTCCAGCGGCCCGTGCAGCGTCATGCTGTACGTGAGCCCCGACAACAGGTGCGCGAACATGGCCACGTGCGCCGCGTTGGCGCAGGAGTGCACGTGCACGTGCGTCCAGCCGCGCTCGCGCGCCAGCGACGCCAGCCGGCCGCCCATCACCGCGAACGCCACCAGTTGCGCGCGGCCCTTCGCGTCCAGCCCTTCCGCCCGGGCGATGGAGGCCAGCACCCGCGCCCAGCCCGTGGGCATGGCCCGGGCAATCTCCAGCGCGGCGCTCAGCACGCCCAGGGGCGGCGGCGGCGCCAGGTACTCCGTGCGCGACATGGCCTCGCGGGCCCAGCTGTGGCTGATGATGCGCGCGGGCGGCGGACGGGTGGACACCAGCTCCGGCGACACACCCTTCCCCGGCAGCGCCTGCAGCTCGCGCCAGAAGAAGATGTGGGTCTGTCCGGGGAACTCGGGAATCAGGTAGCCGATCTTCTGCACGCCCCATCCATAACACGCCGCGTCCCCCTCGCTCCCCGCGCCCGGAAGGGGCCAGGGGATGCGGTGGGGGTGTCAGGCGTGACAGCAGACCGGTGGCGCGCTCCTTCGCCTGCCCGCCCGCCCGGGTCGTTGGGTCATGACGCCTCATTGCGTTATACCGTCCGCGCTCCCATGTCCGCCGATTCAAGCCCCCCGTCACCCTCCGAGGAGACCCCGCCCGCGAGCGCCGTGCCCTCGCCGGAGCTGTCGCGGCTGTGGTTCGCGCTGGACCGCCGCGCCTGGAGCTACCTCGTCGTCGTCCCCGCCCACCCCGGCTCCCCCGCGCTGGACGCGGCCCAGGCGCTGATGGAGGCCGGTTCGCCCTACCCGGAGCCGCCTCTGCGCCTGGTGGACGCCACCGGCATCGAGCCCGCCGGCGCCCCGCGCATGGTCCTGGAGGTCCGCCGCCGCGTGGAGCAGGGCGAGCGGGTCATCGTGGTCATCGACTCGCTGCTCACGCACCCGGCGAGCCTGCCGCTGGCCCTGGCCGCGGACACCGCCCTGCTGGTCGTCACGCTGGGCGAGACGGACTTCGGCTCCGCGCGGAAGACCCTGGAGCTGGTGGGCGAGGACCGCTTCGCCGGCAGCGTCACCTTCCCGCGTCCCACGAAGAAGCAGAAGCGCGCCGACGCCGCCAAGAAGAAGAAGCCATGAGCCCTTCCGACTCCTCCGCTGGCCCGGCCCCCCGGCTCAGCGTCGTCATCGCCACGTACAACCGGCTGCCCCTCATCACCCGCCTGCTCCAGCAGTTGGCCGGCCAGACGCTGCCGCCCGAGGACTTCGAGGTGGTGGTGGTGGACGACGGCTCCGCCTCCGACGTGAAGGGGCCGCTGTCCGCGCTCAAGCTGCCCTACACCCTGCGCGTGGAGGTGCAGCAGAACGCGGGCGCCGCCGCCGCGCGGCACCGGGGCGTGCTGGCCGCGCGGGGCGCCACGGTGCTCGTCACGGATGACGACATGCAGGTGGCCTCCGACTTCCTCGCGCGCCACCTGGCCCACCACCCGCCGGGCTCGCGCAACGTGGTGCTGGGCCGCATCCGGCCGGACCCCGAAATCGGGGAGATGCCTCTCTTCGAGCGCTGGTACGCGTACCTCAACAACCGCATGGCCGAGGAGCTGTCCGTCCCCGGCGCGAAGGCGCGCGGCAACCACCTCTACACGGGCAACGTGTCCTTCCCCCGCGCGGACTACGTGGGCGTGGGCGGCTTCGACAAGACGCTGGGCCAGTCGGAAGACGTGGAGCTGGGCGTGCGCCTGGAGAAGGCCGGCTGCGCGTTCCTCTTCGCGCCGGACGCGTACGTGCTGCACGGCAGCGACCACGTCAGCTTCGAGAAGTGGATCCGCCGCGCCCACCGCTACGGCATGTTCGACACCCACGTGTCCGTGAAGCACCCGGACGTGAAGGGCGTGAACCCCTGGCGCCTCTTCTTCGAGACGAACCTGCTGTCGCGCCCGCTGCTCGCCTCCGCGGTGGTGGCGCCGGAAGCGTCCCGCAAGCTGACGGAGGCCGTGGTGAAGGCCTCCACCGTCGCGGACAAGCTGGGGCTCACGGGCGCCGCGTTCGCGGGCACCTCCGTGGCGTACGGCATGGAGTACCTGCGCGGCGCCCGCACGGAGGCCGGCGGCTGGCGGGGCGTGGCCAAGGGCGTCGCTCGCTACCTGCAGGGCCGGGGAAATCCCCAAGGATGAAAGCCATGTTCGGAGCCCTCATCTCGGACGCGCTGGAGATGGCCAAGGCGGCCACCGGTTCGTCGGACGCGAAGTCCATCGCCAAGGTGGTGCTGACCAGTGATTCGTACCGCATCACCGCGCTCAACCGCGCGCGCGAGGCGGCGCTGGCCCTGCACATCCCGCTGGTGAACCACGTGCTGCGCGTGGCGCAGACGGCGGTGATGGGCATTGAAATCGGCAAGGACGTGACGCTGGGCAAGGGCGTGTACTTCGTGCACAGCCTGGGCGTCGTCATCGGCGGGGACGCGCGCATCGGCGACCGCGTGCGCTTCTACGGCAACAACACCGTGGGCACCGCCAAGGACAACGGCTATCCCGTCATCGAGGACGACGTCTGGATTGGCGCGGGCGCCCGCATCCTCGGCCCCGTGCGCATCGGCGCGCGGTCGCGCATTGGCGCGAACGCGGTGGTGCTCCAGGACGTGCCGCCGGACAGCGTCGCGGTGGGCATCCCCGCGCGCATCTTCCCGCGCAAGGACCTGGACGAGGTCCCGCTGTAGCCGTCTCGCTGCTTGAAGTTGATCCGCTGTGCCGGGTTCGTTCCGGGGGATGCGTTGAAGAAGGTCATGGCAGACAGGGCGAAGCACGCGCGGTGGAAGCGCACCGTCATCCTCACCTGCGCGGTGCTGGGCAGCGGCGCGGGCGTGGCGATGGCGCAGCAGGGCGCCTCGAAGGACGCCACGCAGCCGGCCTCGCCGCCCGCCCCCACGGACACGGTGGCCGTCTACGACGGGGGCCTCCAGGCGGGCTGGAAGGACATCGGCTGGGCACCGCGTGAGACGCCCAAGGGGGCGCCCGCGCGCCTGCGGATGTTCAACTACGGCGGGTGGATCCTCTACCGGCCCAAGCTGCCGGGCGCGTACGGCGCGCTGACGTTCCGCTTCACCGCGCCGGAGGCCTACGGCGAGTTCCTGGACGTACGCCTGGACGCCCCCGGCGCCGCCACGTTCCCGCACGTGCGGATCAGCCCGGAGTTCATCGTCAAGAAGGACCGCGAGTGGGCGGAGGTCGTCGTGCCCATGGAGGTCCTCAACCCGCGCAGCGAGCCCTTCGACCGGCTGGTGTTCCGCGCGTCGAAGGAGGTGGCCCGGGACTGGGTGCTCTTCGACAAGGTGGCGCTGGTGCCGCTGTCGCCGGACGTGGCGGCGGCCCGGGCCGCGGGCGGCGGGCGCATGGGCCGGGGCGACGGCCGCGAGTCGAAGATGGTCATCGACTGCACCGCGCCGTCCAAGCCCATCAACCCGCTCATCTACGGCATCGCGCTGGACGGCAACAAGGAGACGACGGACACGCACCAGTGGAAGCTGGGCGCCACCATCCGCCGCTGGGGCGGCAACCCCACGTCCCGCTACAACTGGAAGCTGGGGCGCGCGTGGAACACCGGCAACGACTGGTACTTCCGCAACGTGCAGCTGGGCTTCGGCGCGGATGACTTCCTGGAGTCCAACCGGAAGAACAACGTGCAGTCCGCGCTCACGCTGCCGCTGATTGGCTGGGTGGCCAAGGACACGTCCTCCGTGGGCTTCCCGGTGTCCGAGTTCGGCCCGCAGCAGGCCCAGGACGACACGGAGCCCGCGGGCGGCAACGGCGTGCGCCGCGACGGCACGCCCCTGGTGCCCGGCCAGCCCACGACCACCAGCGTGCAGGCCCCGCCGGAGTTCATTGGCGAGTGGGTGAAGTCGCTCAAGTCCGCGAAGCGCGGCGTGAACATGTACATCCTGGACAACGAGCCCGCCCTCTGGAGCTCCACGCACCGGGACGTGCACCCCGAGCCGCTCACCTACGACGAGCTGCTCAAGCGCACCATCGACTACGGCACCGCCGTGCGGAAGGCGGATCCGGAGGCGGTCATCGCCGGTCCCGCGGAGTGGGGCTGGACGAACTACTTCTGGTCCGCCGCGGACTTCGCTCCCGGCCGCCCGCCGTACACCGACCGCCGCGCCCACGGCGACGTGCCCCTCCTGGCGTGGTACCTGCGCGAGCTGCGCGACTACGAGAAGAAGACCGGCGTGCGCCTGCTGGACGTGGTGGACGTGCACTTCTACCCGCAGACCAACGTGGGCCTGGGCCTGGAGGGCGCAACGGATCCGGACACCAACGCGCGGCGGATCCGCTCCACGCGCGCGCTGTGGGACCCCACGTACAAGGACGAGTCCTGGATCGCCGAGCCCATCCAGCTGATTCCGCGCGTGAAGCAGTGGATCGCGGAGAACTACCCCGGCCGGGGCATGTCCATTGGCGAGTACAACTTCGGCGCCATGAAGCACATGAGCGGCGGCCTGGCGCAGGCGGAGGCCCTGGGCCGCTTCGGGCAGCAGGGGCTCACGTCCGCGTTCTTCTGGCAGTACCCCGCGGAGAACAGCCCCACGTTCTGGGCGTTCCGCGCGTACCGCGACTTCGACGGCAGGGGCGGCCGCTTCCAGGACAACGGCCTGGCCACCACCGCGCCGGAGGGCACCAGCCTCTTCGCGTCCCGGGACGCCTCCGGCAAGAAGCTCACGGCCGTGGTGCTCAACTTCGACCCCGAGCAGCCCGCCCAGGCGCAGCTGGAGTTCAAGGGCTGCGGCTCGCTCAACACCGTGCGCGTCATGGGGTACTCGGGCGCGCCCGGCGGTTTCACCGAACAGGCCACCGGCAAGAAGGCCGAGCAGGCCCTCTCGCAGCGCCTTCCCCCCTACTCCATCACCGTGCTGGACCTCACGGTGAAGTGAAGACGACGCCTTGACCACCGCACACGCTCCCGCCTCCTCCCGCCCGCGCCTGAACATCGGCCAGCTGTCCATCGACCAGCTCACCTTCCCCCAGGCCATCACGGCCATTGGCGAGCTGGTGGACGCGCACCAGGGCGGCTACGTCTTCACCGCCAACGTGGACCACGTCGTCCTGGCGGAGACGAACACGCGCTTCCGCGACGCGTACCAGAAGGCCACCCTCTCCGTGGTGGACGGCATGCCCATCGTCTGGGCGTCACGCATGCTGGACGTGTCCCTGCCGGAGCGCATCGCCGGCTCCGACCTCATCCTCCCGCTGGTGAAGCTGGGCGCCGAGCGCAAGTGGCGCATCTTCCTGCTGGGCGCGGGCCCGGGCGTCGCGGAGAAGGTGGGCAAGCAGTTCCAGGCCCAGTACCCCGGCATCGAGGTCGTGGGCTGGGACTCGCCCATGGTGAACCTGGACGCGGGCGACGCGCAGAACGACCCCATTGTCGCGCGCATCCGGGAGAAGGACCCGCACCTGCTCTTCGTCGCGCTGGGCAGCCCCAAGCAGGAGGTGTGGATTTCCCAGGTGGCCCAGAAGCTGGGGCCCACGGTGGCCATCGGCATCGGCGCGGGGTTCGACTTCATCGCCGGCACCGCCAAGCGCGCCCCCGAGTGGATCGCCAAGGCCGGCTTCGAGTGGCTCTACCGCCTCACCCACGAGCCCAAGCGCCTGTGGCGCCGCTACATCCTCAATGACTCGCAGTTCGGCGTCATCCTGATGCGCGAGCTGTGGAAGCGCACCCGGGGTCAGTAGGCGTTCCTGCATTCCCCCGTCCCTGGACAATTACAGACAATCTTGAGTATTCTTGCCCCGCACGCCTGTCGCGGGGCACTTCGTCCAGACAGGTGGGCCCACCCGTAGGCCCCTGGACGTCTCCCCATGTCATCCGCTGTTTTCCGTACGTCGCCCTCCTGGGCGGCGCGACTCGTCGTGTTCGCGGCGTTGTGGTTGTCCGCCTTCAGCCTGCCGGCCGCCGCCGCCACCAACACGGAGGCCACGCAGAAGGCCATCCAGTTCCTGGCCTCGGACGTGGCCAACTGGACCTCTCATGAGAACTGCATCGCCTGCCACCGCCAGGGTGCGGCGGTGTTCGGCATGTCGAGCGCCAAGGCCAATGGCTACAACATGGCGCAGACGACGGCCAACGGGCGCACCCTCCAGGAGAACCTGGACGCCATCTCCTTCCGCATCAAGTCGGACCAGCTTCCTTCCGGCCACTGGCTGTATCAGGGGACCTCGTTCCCGAACTCGAAGACAGGCTGGGCGTCGTTCGGCCTGGCGGGCTTCGACCAGTACGTGTCCACGCAGTACAGCAGCGCGCTGGTGATGGCGGCCAACTGGGCGCTGGGCATGCAGCAGGCCAGCGGCCGGTGGAACGAGGACCACAACGGCACGCCGGTGAACCACGGCAACGTGCCCATCACCGCGCGCTACATCGTGGCGCTGGCGCAGGCGAAGCAGCGCGTGGACCCGGCGAAGGCGGCGCAGTACCAGGCGGCCATCGACAAGGCGGCCGCGTACCTGCGGGCCAACATCAACACGGCCACCACGGGCGTCTTCGACGACGGCATGCCGTACACGTTCCAGAAGTCGTGGGCCATCGTGGGCCTGAAGGCCGCGGGAGCGGGCGCCAATGGCGTGAACACCGCCACCATCCAGACGCTGGCGAACCAGCTCATCGCGATGCCCATGGTGAACGGCAAGGGCTGGGGCCGCCTGCCGAACGGCGCGTCCGACGACTTCGCCACGGGCATCGCCGTGTACGCGCTGTGCCTGGCGGGCAAGGAGCCGGCGAGCAACGTGCGCCTGTTCGACGCGATTGAGTGGCTGAAGACGAAGCAGGCGGCCGACGGCGGCTGGGAGCCGGGCTCCGCGGCGCGGGACATCGCGACGACGTTCGCGTCGCTGGGCCTGGCGTGCTTCGGCGACTTCAGCGTGGAGGTGTCGGTGGTGGGCGAGGACACGAAGATGTTCCCCATCTACGACCCGGCCACGTCGGAGACGACCTACACGTTCAAGGTGAAGAACCACGGCTACCAGGCGGACACGTACACACTGAGCGCCGCGGGCGGACTGCCCGGCTGGACGGCCACGCTGAGCCGGCCCACGGTGTTCCTGGCCTCTGGCGCGGAGTCCACCGTGACGCTGACGGTGCGCGCTCCGGCGAACCTGCTGCCCTCGCTGCTGTCCGAGGTCACGGTGACGGCGGCCTCCGGTGGCGCGCCGGGCGTGTCCGGTTCGGCCCGCGCGAAGACGTACACGCCGCCGCCTCCTCCGGTGACGGGCGTGGCGACGACGACGGCCATCCTGACGCCCGCGGCGAACGCGAGCGTGACCATTGGCCAGGCGACGCTGCTGTCCGCGCGGGTGCGGAACGCGTCGAACAACGCCGTGGTGACGGGGCCGCTGAAGGGCGTGGTGACCTTCTTCGTGGCGGGCGTGGCCATTGGCGCGGATGACGACGCGGACGGCGACGGCGTGTTCAGCCTGCCGTGGAGCATCGCGACGGACACGTGGAAGGCCACGGGCGCGCAGGACTACCGCGCGGTGTACTCGGGCGTGACGCTGCAGCCGAACAGCCCGAACCTGCTGGGCAGCACGGCGGCGCAGACGTTGAACATCAACGCCTACCCGTACACGCCGCCGGAGGTCATCATGGGCAACCAGCCCGCGTTCCTCCGCGAGACGACGCTGAACGCGTGGGGCTTCGTGAAGCCGGCCACCAACGGCGCGGTCATCACCTACGCGGCGTTCATCGTGAACGGCGGCACGCCGGTGGTGGTGAACCCCGAGCTGAGCGGCGGTCTGGTCTACATCCCGGTGGAGCTGGTGGAAGGCCCGAACATCATCCAGCTCACGGGCCGCGACAACCTGGGCGGCGTCACCACGAAGCAGATCAACCTGACGGTGGACCGCATCCCGCCGGTCATCACCATCCAGTCGCCGGTGAACGGGCAGGTGGTGGGCGGGCTGGTGAACGTGACCAGCCTCATCGACGACAAGACGCCGACCCGCGTGGAGACGCAGTGGGTGAACACCACGCTGCTGGAGTTCGGCACCGGCTCGGTGACGCACCCGGTGAGCCTGCCCAACTTCGGCGAGCAGGGCATCCTGGTGCGCGCGACGGACTCCGCGAACAACGTGACGGAGGCGGTGGTGCACGTGTTCGTGGACTCGGGCACGCCCACGGTGACGACGGACCCCGCGGACGGGGCCACGTTCGGGCCTCGCGCGAACAACACGCTGCCGTACGTGGTCCGGGTGTCCTCCGTGTCCGCGACGACGGTGAAGATTGGCAGCCAGATGTTCCAGTTGCCGCGCGGCGGCGGTGAAATCCAGACGTCGCTGACGCTGGCGTCGGGCGTGAACACGGTGACCATCGACGTGACGAACGAGGCGCTGCGCTCGGTGCGCGTGACGCGCACGGTGCGCTACGACACGCAGGCGCCCGTGGCGACGCTGCTGACGCCCGCGCCGGGCAGCACGGTGAGCGGCGTGGTGACGCTGACGGCGCGCGTGACGGATGCGCTGAGCAGCATCAAGAACGTGGCGTTCACGCGGGACGGGTCGGGCATCCGCGCCGGCACGCTCCAGTCGAACGGCACGTGGACCGCGGAGCTGGACACGCGCGAGCTGCTGGACGGCACGCACACGGTGGACGTGTGGATGACGGACGCGGTGGACAACTTCGTCATCCAGAGCTTCAGCTTCACGGTGAAGAACAACTGACCGTCTGTCATTGACGGCGGTGCCCCTTCGGGGCGGGAGGTCCGCGAGGGCCTTCCGCCCCGTTGTCCTTGGGGCCCATGCTGCACGGCATGCGTGCACACAGGGCCGGCGTGTGGATGGTGTTGTTCGTGCTGCTCACGGGATGCGCCAGTGGACCCACGGTGCGGCTGCGCACGGAGCGGGGGACCCGGACGTATGCGCCGGTGACGTGGGACCGGCGGGTGCCTGTCAGTGCTCGGGAGTTCGAGGCGGCGTTGGCGCGGCTGGTGTTGGACGTGCCGCTGACGGTGCGCTCACCGAAGGTGGTGCGCGCGGTGGCGAGGAAGGGCGCGGAGCTGGACCGGGGGCTGGGGTTCATGCTGCGGGACCGGTACGCGCGGTGGTGCCGGGCGCATGAGGCCGCGGGGGACTGTCTGTCGTTGCTGGAGGACGGCGCGGGCTTTGGAGAGATGGACCGGCTGACGCTCGCGGTGGGCATGTCGCTGGCCCCACTGCGCGCGAGCATCGGGGACGCGCTGGAGGACACGGTGAACCCGGCGTTCTTCGTGTCCGTGGTCTCGGGAGCGATTGCGTCCTGGGTGGTGCTGGCGGCGGCACCGGAGCCCGTGTTCACCAAGGCCGCGGCGGTGATTGCCGCTGTGTTCCTGGCGTACGTGGGGGTGCAGTCGTTCCTCATGGTGGTGCAGGCATGCGCGGCGCTGAAGGCGGCGACGGACCGGGCGACGACGATCCAGGAGCTGGAAGAAGCGGCGCACGTGTTCGCACAGGCCTTGGGGCCAGAGGTGGCGCGCATCTTCGTGCTCGCCGTCACGGTGCTGGTGAGTCACGGCGTGACGGTGGGGCTGTCATCCGCGCTGACGTGGATGCCGGGCTTCCCGGACGCGGTGAGGCTGGGCACGGCGCAGGCGGGCTTCAGCGTGGCGCACGTGCTGGACGTGAGCGCGGTGGCGGTGGTGGGCGGAGTGGTGGAGGTCACGCTCGCGTCCACGGCGGTGACCATGGCCGCGATGGGCCCGCCTCCGAGCGGGAGCACGGGTGGTCCAGGTAAATGGGTGCAGGTGAATGAGTCGATGTCCGACCGTGCCCGCGACTATCAGGCCCAGGTGACCGGCGCACAGAAGGGCTCCGCGTACCGGATCAAACAGGGGGACGAAGAGGTCGACTTCGACGGCTATGACTCAGTGGAGGATCTTCTGCTTGAAGCCAAGGGTGAGGGCTACGCGAAGTTCCTTGAGAATGACGCGCAGTTGAAGAAGTTCTTCAATGGGTTCAATGGACTGCGATCTCAGGCCCAGCGCCAGTTTGAGCTGGCGGATGGAAGACGAATCCGATGGATCGTGGCGGAGAAGCCGTTCGCGGATTTCCTTCGCGGAGCCTTCAGCCGCCTTGGGTTCGCGATTGAAGTCGTGCATATCCCGCCACTCCCTCCCATCCCATGAGGAGCCCGCGCCATGACCGAGACGTACTACGCGGGCTGCTACTGGCTGGCCCGGCCCGAGCCTGTGGAGGCCTGCGCCCGGCACCTGGAAGCCTTCCTCCGGGAGCTTGGCCCGCTCGAGCCCTCATGGGACCGCTGGCATGAAGCGGCTGACTCGTACGAAGAGGCTCGCAAGCTTCAGGTCCAGACGGATGCGCTGATACTGGCGAGCCTCCTCGGCCGGAAGGGCAACCGTTTTCGCGGCAGCTCCAACTTCTGGCTCTGGGCGGGCGAGAACGAAGACGAGACCTCTGCGGTCAACGGCTTCTGCGGAGGATCCTCCTCCCATGTGAACTCAGTCTGCGTGCTGGAACCGCCGGCCCGAGGCCCAGTCGCGGAGCGGGTGCTGACCGCGCCTGTCATGACCCGCGTGGTGCGTGCCATGGCGCTCACATGGCAACCCGAATTCGCCCTGGCGACCTCTGAACAGCACCGGGACCTTGTGGCAGCATCCCCTTCCGGCACCTTCGTCGGCTGGGTCACCTACCTCGCCGACTTCCGCGGGCCCGTGCCTCCGCTGCCCTCCCCCGTCCAGGTGGAGCACCTGCCAGACCGGGGCACGCTCATCACCCTCACGCAGGAGAAATTCTCCGCCTCCAACCCGGACCACGTCGCCCTCGCCGCCGACGTGCAGGCGCGCCTCCAGGCCGCGGGGCTGCTCACGCCCCTGCGCCCCTGGGGCACCTGAACCGCGCGTCAGCGCTTCGCGGGCCGGGCCAGCCTTCGCAGCAGCAGTTCGTGCGTGGGGTGGCGGGACACCATCGCCTCCGCGTCCGGCAATTCGAAGTCCGCGAAGTCGAACCCCGGCGACACCGTGCAGCCCACCAGCGTGTACGCGCCCAGCGGCTCCGCCGCCTGCAGCACCCCCGCCGGCACCAGCACCTGCGGCTGATGGCCCCGCGTCACGTCACGGCCCAGCACTGTGGACTCCAGCCGGCCGTCCTCGTGCACCAGGTGCAACGCCAGCGGCTCCCCGTCGTGGAACAGCCACAGCTCGTCCGCGCCCACCACCCGGTGCCACGCGGAGAACTCGCCCCGCTGCAGGAGGTAGTAGATGGCCGTCCCCGCGGACCTGCGCCCCCGGAGCGTCTGCACCTGGAACGCCGCCCGGTACGTCTCCCGGTAGTAGCCGCCCTCCGGGTGGGGCTTGAGGTCCAGCCTGCGCACCAGCTCTTCGACCATGGTGAGCCCAGTCTAACGCCGCGCCCTCTCAGGGCTTCTTCTTCTGCTGCTGCATCGCGGACGCCACCAGGTTCATCAGCTTCAACTGCACCGGCGTCAGCCGCCGCAGGTTGCGCATCAGCCGCCGCATCTCCGGCACCTCTTCGTCACCGCGCGGCCGGGGCTTCTCCTTCGGCGGCGGGGCCGCGAACTCGTCCCCCAGGCCCAGCAGGTCGTGCGGCGGGATGTTCAGGACGACGCACAGCCGGCGCAGGTTCTGGACGCTCGGCAGCATGTGGCCGCGCTCCAGCCGGCCATACACCTCCGACGCCATGCCGATGCGGTCCGCCACGTCCGCCTGCGTCAGGCCCAGCTTCACCCGCACGTTCCGTGCCGCCGCCCCGAGGATTCCCGCCAGTTCAGTGTCCATGCCCTTGCCAGTCCCCGGTGCGAAGCGCCTCCATGGCCTCGTCCGAAGGGCATAACCCTGAAGGTCGGGTCATGTCACCTTACCTCTGGCGTTTTTTCCCACCTCCCGCCAGGGGCCGGACCCCTCTCAGGGCGTGGGTTCCGCCACGGGCGAGCGCCGGCGCTCGGCCGCCGTGAACAGCAGCGCCAGGGGCAGCCCCAGGAACAGCGCGTGCCACACAATCTGGAGGAACTGCGGGACGCTCAGGAACCAGGGGAAGTAGCCGCGCGCCAGCAACTGGAAGTCCACCAGCCACACGAAGATGCCGAAGAGCATCCCCACCGCCGCCTGGAACTCCCAGCGCCCCCGCCCGTCCACCGGCAGCATCGCGTCCAGCAGCGAATACACGACGCCCCAGCCCGCCGCGGCCACCAGGTGCACCCCCAGCCCCACCGCCACCGCCACCGCCGTGGACACCTGCGGCGTGAAGGCCTGCGGCCCCAAGAGCACCGCCGCGCTCATCCGCACCGGCACGAGCGGCCCCTCGCCCGCGGCCACCGCCAGCGCCGTCTGGGCCAGCGCCAGCAACACGCCCGCCGCCAGGCCAAACAGCAGCCCGTTCGTCACCGACCAGGGGGTGGATGTCCTCGGCGCCATGGGTGTGCCTCCTTGGGGGGCGCGGGCGCCGGAAGCGGGCCCGTCTGTTCAACGCTGCGCACCCCGCGCCGAAGGGGGCAGCACCCCGCACCGGTGGCCCGCCCCAGCCCCACCCGGACGGGCGGACAGGGGCCCTGTCATCCCCCTTCCAGACCTGCCGTACGGACAGTCATTTCTTCCCCTACGATTTGGACGAGTCCGTAACTTCTTCAGACGTCGGCGATGACCCACCGCGAAAGTGCCCGGAATTCCCGGCACCCACGGGCAGGCACGCGGTTCGCAAGAGCGGAGGTGCGTCGAGGAACCGAACCCGTGTCCCAGTCTTCCGCAAGAAACCGCCTGGTCCTGCCCTACCGCGTCCACTACGCGCCGCCTGCGTGGCGTGAAGTGGGGCGCATGTCCTCGGAGACCTTCGAGGCCCTGCAACAGACCCTGGCGCGGTTGGCGGAGCGGTCGAAGCAGCACGACTCGGTGGCGGGGCCCGCGCGGCACCGCGTGGAGGGCCACGACCTGGAGCTGCTCTACGAGAAGGACCCGCGCGCCAGCACGCTCACGCTGCTCGCGGTGACGCGGGTGGGCTGACCCCGCGGTCCTGTGTCACGCGGTGCGGCCGGACAGCCGCCCCACGGTGGCCACGAGCTCGTCCGGGACGATGGGCTTCTTCAACAGGCCCCCCGTGTCCGGCAGCGCCTCCGTCCCCACGCCCGACAGCAGCAGCACCGGCACGGCCTTGAGCCGGGGCCAGTCCGCGCGCAGGTGGCGCAGGAACTCCGGGCCGTCCATCACCGGCATGCGCAGGTCCAGCAGGATGAGGCTGGGCGGCGGCAGGTGCTGGAGCTCGTCCAGGGCCTCGCGGCCGTTGGCGGCGACGGCCACCTCGTAGCCTTCGGCTTCCAGGATTTCGGCGATGGCGGCGCGAGCATCCTCGTCGTCCTCCACCACGAGCACGGGCTTGTGCGGCACGGGCTGGACCATGTCCCGCAGCATAGAGACCCCCTCCCCCATACGGACATGCCTTCCCGGGAAACCCCGACGACTGGTGGACAAATGTCTGCCCTGGAGAAGGACTCACCCGGTGCCGGGGCGGCCACGCCGGGCGGTTCGGGAGCCGTGCTCCGGCAGCGTCGTTTGGGCAAAAACGAACCTTTCAGTCCAGAATTCGCCGACAGGGTCCGCCCCGCTGATTAGGACTGCGGGTCAACCCGGAGGGGAAGCGGGCTCGCAAACGTGTGCTCCCTCACGGGTTCCTCCACTCGGGGGGCCCGGGGGGTTAGCGGGCCCCGGAGCCCCTTCCTACCTTGGGCCGACCATGTCGCTGAGGAGCCTGGAGCAGCCAATCCCCCGTGTCCGCGAGGCCACGCCCTGGAAGGTCCGTGCCTGGCGGGAGCTGGAGGCGGGGCGCGAACGCATCCAGGCCATGCTCGCGCCGCTGCCGGAAGCGGAGCTGATGCGGCAGCACTCGCCGCTCATGTCCCCGCTGGTGTGGGACGTGGCCCACGTGGCCAATTACGAGGAGCAGTGGCTCTTGCGCGCGCTGGGGGCTCCGGCCTTCACGGACCCCGCGTTCGACGCCATCTACGACGCCTTCCGCCACCCCCGGAACACGCGCGCCACGCTGCCCCTGCTGGAGCCGGAGGCGGCCTGGGCCTACGCCACCCGCGTGCGCGCTGCGGTGGCCGCGCACCTGGAGACGCTGCCCGAGGACAGCGCGGATCCGCTGCTCCACGGCGGCTTCGTCTTCGGCATGGTGGCGCAGCACGCGCAGCAGCACGCGGAGACGCTGGCCGCCACGCTGCAACTGATCACGAACGTGGAGTACCACCCGGTGGAGGCCCCGCGCCCCCAGCCCGGCGCGGTGCCCCAGCACGAGGTCTTCATCCCGGGCGGCCCGGTGCGCCTGGGCAGCGACGACCCGTGGGCCTACGACAACGAGCGCCCCCGGCACGTCGTGGACGTGGCGCCCTTCCTCCTGGACGCGCACCCCGTCACCACGGGGGACTTCCTCGTGTTCGTGGAGTCCGGCGGCTACGAGGACCCGCGCTGGTGGGACCCGAAGGGCTTCGCGTGGGTGCAGGCGGAGCGGATCCGCCATCCCCTCTTCTGGAGTCCTCAGGGTCAGCACGTCTGGCTGCGCCGCCGCTTCGGCACCGTGGAGCGGCTGCCCAAGGACGAACCCGTGCAGCACGTGTCCTGGTACGAGGCGGACGCGTACGCGCGCTGGGCCGGCAAGCGCCTGCCCACGGAGGCCGAGTGGGAGAAGGCCGCGCAGGGCAGTGACGGCGTCCCGCGCGCGCACCCCTGGGGCGATGCCGTGCCCACGGACGCGCACGCCAACCTGGGCGGGACGCGCTGGGGCCCGTCGCCCGTGGGCAGCCACCCCGCGGGGCGCAGCGCGGACGGCGTCTTCGGCCTCCTGGGCGACGTCTGGGAATGGACCGCCAGCGACTTCCAGCCGTACGCGGGCTTCCGGGCCTTCCCGTACCGCGAGTACTCGGAGGTCTTCTTCGGTGACACGTCCAAGGTGCTGCGCGGCGGCGCCTGGGCGAGCGCGCCGGTCGCGGTGCGCAACAGCTTCCGCAACTGGGATTTCCCCATCCGGCGACAGATCTTCGCCGGCTTTCGCTGTGCACGGGACGTGAGGTGAGGGTCGCATGAGGATGAGGACGGAGCAGGGCGAGGCACGCGTCGCGGACGGCTCCCAGGCGCCGGGCGTGAAGGTGGACGTGCACGTGAGGCCCGGGGACGCGCAGCGCGCGCTGCGCGCCGAGGTGCTGGAGGGGCTGTGCCACGGCCCCAAGGAGCTGAGCCCCAAGTGGCTCTACGACGAGCGCGGCAGCCAGCTCTTCGACGACATCACCCGCCTGCCGGAGTACTACCCGACGCGCCGCGAGCGGGAGATCCTGCGCGCCCACGCGGACGACGTCGCGCGGCTGAGCGGCGCGGACACGCTGGTGGAGCTGGGCAGCGGCACCAGTGAGAAGACGCGCCTCTTGCTGGACGCGATGGACGCGGCCGGACAGCTCCAGCGCTTCGTGCCCTTCGACGTGAGCGAGGCCTTCCTGCGCAAGGCGGCGGAGAGCCTGTCGCGCGAGTACCCGCGCATCACCGTGCACGCGGTGGTGGGCGACTTCGAGCAGCACCTGGGCCGCATCCCGGGCGGCGGCCGCCGGCTCATCGCCTTTCTGGGCGGCACCATCGGCAACCTGAAGCCCGCGCAGCGCGCGCTGTTCCTGCGGGAGCTGGCGTCGGGACTGAAGCCGGGGGATGGGCTCCTGCTGGGGACGGACCTCATCAAGGACCGCGAGCGCCTCTTCGCCGCCTACAACGACAGCGCGGGCGTGACGGCGGACTTCAACCGCAACGTGCTGCGCGTGCTCAACCGCGAGCTGAACGCGGACTTCGACCCGGAGGCCTTCGAGCACCTGGCCCCGTTCGACGAAGCGAACAAGTGGATCGAGATGCGGCTCATCTCACGCAAGGCCCAGTCCGTGTGGCTGGCGGACCTGGGGCGGCGCGTGGACTTCGCGCAAGGCGAATGTCTGCGCACGGAGGTGAGCTGCAAGTTCTGTCGCGAGCAGGTGCAGGCGGAGCTCAGCGACGCGGGCCTCGACCTGGCCGCGTGGTGGACGGACGCGGACGGAGACTTCGCGCTTTCGCTGGCGATGAAGCGCTGAGACGGGGGCCGCCCGGCGCTGCCTTCCAGCGCGCCGGGCCAGGGCCCGAAGACGGAACTTCGACGACGGGTGCCGCGGGAGATGCCTAGCGGCGGCGCGGCGGATTGCGGCGCACGGGCACCGGCACCGGGGCCGGCTGCTGCGACGGGCGCGTCCACGCCGCCCAGAACGCCGCCGCCGCGGTGATGACCAGGCCCCCCGCCGCTGCTAGCTGCTCACCCAGGGGCCCGATCTCCACGGCGGCCAGGGGGAGGGGAAGCATCTCGGTGAGCGTCATGCGCGGACTCCTTACGAGGGGGCACAGCGTGAAGGCCAGGGCCGGGCGGGCGCTCGACACAGGCCGGGAAGCTAAGGTTAGGAAGTCGGACGGCTTTGGGGAAGTCCTGGAGACCTCAGCTGACAGGGCGTGGACGGAATTGCACCCCGGGCCGGTCCCGAAGTCCATCCCCTCCCCGTGCCAGTCGCCAGAAACATCACCCGTCTCACGTAATGGGGACACCCGGGACGCGCAGGACGTTCCCGAGCCCCCCACCGCTGTCGCTTATCGGCCTTCCGGGTGGCGCTTCTTCCACTCCACCTTCATGCAGTGGTCCTGCACCACGCGGATCCCCGCGCGGGCCAGCCGCTCGGCCGCGGCGTCATTGCGGATGCCCAGCTGGAACCAGACGGCATACGGCTTCTTCTCCAGCATCGCGTCCACGTGCGCGTTGATGTCGTCCGGCCGGAGGAACACCTCCACCACATCCACTTCGCCGGGCACGTCCTTCACCGACGCGGAAATGGGCTCACCCAGGATGCTCCCCTGCTCGCCGTGCGTGGGCACGGGCAGCACGGTGAAGCCGTGGTCCTTGAGGAACTTCGGGATGGCGTGCGCGGGCTTGTCCGCCTGGGCTTCCGGACGGATGCCCAGCACGGCGATGCGCTTCGTGCGCGCGAGCAACGCGTCGATGCCCGCCGCGTCTTCGATGAGATTCTTGCGCCAGTCGTCCATGGGTTCGCGCTCCTTCTTCAAAGGAGGCCGCGAGCCCGGGTGAGACGCTCAGCGGGGCGCGGCCTGCACCTGGATGGTACGGCAGGCCTCGGTGGCCAGGCGGACTTCCTCGGTGGAAGCGCCGGGCAGGCTGGCGCAGAGGAACAGGTCGTCCCCCACGCGCCGGGCGCCGAAGAACGCGGGCGCCTCCGGGCCCAGACCGCCGTCCGTCAGGGACGGGGCCATGGTCACGCGCAGCAGGGAGAAGGAAGGGGTGTCCTCTTCCTGGTCCAGTGACAGCGTGAACTGCTTCATCTGCTGACGGACGGTGTCCGCCAGCTTCTCCGAGGAGGGCATCTCCTCCCCCTGCCCCGGCTTCAAATCCACACGCAGCGCCGGGCGGCCGGGAGGGCCCGCCTGGAAGCTGCCGTCGGTGGCCACCTGCGCGGACCAGCCCGGCGGCAGCGGCACCTTCACGCCCGAGCGCAGCCCCGCGTCCTCCGTCATCCCTTCGACGGACGGCTTCTCGTCCGAGCAGCCCTTGCAGCCGCCGAACAGGACGCCGAGCGAGACGAGCCCGAGGCCCAGGAGCCTCGGGGTCCGCCTCGCGTTGGACGCGAACACGCGCACCGTTACTTCTTCTCTCCGGGCGGGGGCGGGTTGCCGCCGCCCTTGCCGATGTTCTCCATCTTGAGGGAGCCCTCGAAGATGACGCCGCGGTCCATGGAGAGCGACGGCGTCTCCAGGTTGCCCTTCACGCGGCCCGGCTGCTTCAGCTCGATGAGCTGCGTGGCGCGCACGTTGCCTTCCACGGTGCCGTTGATGATGACGGTGCCGGCCTGGATCTCCGCCTGCACGCGGGCGCCGTCGCCAATGACGAGCACGTCCTTGGTGACAATCTGCCCGTTGAACTTGCCGTCGATTCGAACCTGACCTTCGAAGGTGAGCTTCCCCTCGAACTCGCTTCCCTTGCCCAGAAGCGTGTGAACCTCACCCGGACGCGTCGACACGAAATCCTCCTCCCGTTTGAACAGGGGCTTGCTGGGTGCTTCGTCTTTCTTCCCGCCAAGGAGCGCCACGCCCTACTCCTTCCTCAGAAGCTTCAACAGCCTGTCGAGGTCATCGTAGGAGAAGAAGTCGACTTCCAGGGTGCCTTTTCCCGGGCTTTTCTCCGACAGACGGACCTTTGTTCCCAACCGACGCTGCAGCTCCTCGGTGAGCGCCTTCACCTGCGGGCTCACCTTGGGCGCCGGCTTTCCTGCGTCCTTGCCGCCCTTCGCGGACTTGCCCTGCTGGACCAGCCGCTCCGTGTCGCGCACGGACAGCTTCTTCTCCGTCACCTGCTTCGCCAGGTTCTGGAGCTCCGGCAGCCGGGGCACGCCGAGCAGCGCGCGCGCGTGGCCCATGCTCAGCGACCCGTCCGCCACCATGGCCTTCACGTCCGGGGGCAGGGCCAGCAGGCGCAGCGCGTTCGCGACGGTGGAGCGCTCCTTGCCCACCTTCTGGGCCACCTGCTCCTGCGTGAGCTTGAACTCCTCCACCAGGCGCCGGTAGCCGTCCGCCTCTTCAATGGGGTTCAAGTCCGCGCGCTGGAGGTTCTCCACCAGGGCCAGCTCGAAGGACTCCGCCTCCGTGACCTCTCGCACGATGGCGGGGATCTCTTTCAGCCCCGCGGCCTGGGACGCGCGCCAGCGGCGCTCGCCCGCGATGATGAGGTAGCCCTCGCCGCCCTTGTTCGGGTTCTTGCGGACGAGGATGGGCTGGAGCAGGCCCTGCGCCTTGATGGACTCGGTGAGCTCGTGGAGCTTCGTCTCGTCGAAGTGGCGGCGGGGCTGCTGCGGGTCGCGGTGGATGGACTCGATGGCCAGCTTGAGCACGCCGGGCTTCGGCGGCGGAGCGGCGGGCGCCGGAGCGGCGGGGGCGGCCTGGGGGATGAGGGCGGACAGGCCCCGGCCCAGGGCGCGCTTCTGGGTGTCTGCGGTCTTCTGCACGATGGAGGGGTACCCCTAATAAGGAGGAGACCGGTCAGGCGACCCGGCGCTTGGACGGCTTGGGGGAGTCCCGGCGCATCAGCTCGCGCCCGAGCGCCAGGTAGCTCTCGCAGCCCTTCGACTTGATGTCATAGAGGATGATCGGCTTGCCGAAGGACGGGCACTCGGACAGGCGCACGTTGCGCGGCACGACGGCCTGGAAGACCTGGTCCTTGAAGTAGCCGCGCACCTCGTCGACGACCTGGTGCGCGATGTTCGCGCGCGCGTCGAACATGGTCAGCAGGATGCCTTCCATCTTCAGCGAGGGGTTGAGCCCCTGCTTGACCAGGTCGATGGTGTGCGTGAGTTGGGACAGGCCTTCCAGCGCGTAGTACTCGCACTGGAGCGGGATGAGGACGGAGTCCGCGGACACCAGCGCGTTGAGCGTCAGCAGGCCGAGCGAGGGCGGACAGTCGATGATGATGTAGTCGTACTTGTCCTTGAGCGGCAGCAGGGCTTCGCGCAGGCGGAACTCGCGGCGCTCCTGGTTGACGAGTTCGACCTCCGCGCCGGTGAGGTCGGGCGTGGCGGGGATGACCTGGAGGAAGCGCAGCTCGGTGGGGTGGATGAGCTCGGAGGCGGGGCGGCCGCCGAGGAGCGCGTCGTAGACGGTGCCGTTGAGGGCGTCTCGCTTGAGGCCCAGGCCGCTGCCGGCGTTGCCCTGGGGGTCCATGTCCACCAGCAGGGTGCGGCGTTCCGCGGACGCGAGGCTCGCGGCGAGGTTGATGGCGGTGGTGGTCTTTCCCACGCCGCCCTTCTGGTTGGAGATGCAGATGATACGACCCACGTGGCCCATCCTCTCTCGCCCCGGCTGACGCCAGGGCCCCGCCCGCGGTTCGCGCGGACGTGCGCGCGAATCGGAGCCTGATCAGGCAGCTAGCACGGGGTTCGAGGACGGATCAATTTCCCATCCGCGAGCAGGCGGCACCCGCTGCCCGGCCCCTCGCTCGGGGGCCTCTGGGTGGCGGGAATAGGCGCGAAGGAGGGGGTCGAAGCGTGCCTGCCCGGCTGCTCGTGGCGATGGATTCCGGCGGGTGGTTGGTTTTTTCGGGGGGTCGCGCGGGGTGAAGTCCGGATTCAGGCCCCGGCGATTTTCGGGTCCGCCGTTTCACGTGGAACGCGCGGGCCTCATTCGCTTTTCATGGGCTCGCCCCATCACCTGTTTTGAGTGACCGCCTGAGAACCGCGCATTGGTTGGCCGCCGGTCCGACGCGCCATTCAACCGCCCTGGCCCACTCCG
The DNA here is from genome assembly GCF_017302985.1 of Corallococcus macrosporus. Taxonomy (NCBI): domain Bacteria; kingdom Pseudomonadati; phylum Myxococcota; class Myxococcia; order Myxococcales; family Myxococcaceae; genus Corallococcus; species Corallococcus macrosporus. Next base: position 2,340,458 of record NZ_JAFIMU010000007.1, on the reverse strand, counting down.
CGCTTTCGCGGGACCGAGGTCAGTGTGCGCGGTGCCGCGATGGCCACGACCGCCGCGGCGACAGGTCGGCCATCGCTCCCGGATTTGAGTGGGCACTGACCGTCCCGCCGTTCCACGTGGAACACGCACCGGTGCATCAACCCCACCGTGCCAGCTCCGCTTGGTGGGGTGGCGGTTCCTGGTGAGTGCATCACCGGATGAGCCGGTCTCCATCATCGCGGTTCGGCATCCGGTCCGGCGTCGTTGCGACGGTTGGCGGTTCCTGAAGAGCACGTCACCGGATTCGCGAACCACCACGCGAGCACATGCCGCGTCGTCACTGCTCGGCACCCAGCCCGACTCCATTTCGTAAGCTGGCGGTTTCTGAGCAGCACCCCATTGGACGCGCGAGCCACCACGCGTGGCGCATGCCTCCACCGGCCCCGACTCCGTTTCGTGGGCTGGCGGTTTTTGAGGAGCACTCCATCGGATGCGTGAACCAGCGCGCGGCGCGAACCTCATCGTCGCGGCTCAGCACCCGGACAGGTCGCGGATGCGATGTCCCGCTTCACGGCGCCGGACGAGCCGCATGGAAGGACGGCCGTTCACGCAGAACGACGGCGCGGTCGACTGAAGCCATCGGCAGGTGCTGTCAGGCTTCAGTTCGCGGAGCCGCGCTTCTTGAAGACCGCATCTTGAGACTTCCACCCATTGCACATCGCGCGCGACGAACACCGCGTTCAAGGTCGCGCATCACGGAGGTAGCGGGACCGTGGCGATGCCGCTGCCTCCAGTCCAGTGGTTGGGCGTTCCACGTGGAACACGCCCCAAGCGACTGCGCTCACCACGCAGCGATGAACGACCCGACGCCATCACTGCTCAGCCTCTGGCACGACCTGCTGAAGCCGCATCGCCTCACGTGCTCAACGCTCATGCGGACGTCGAGAGGTCCGCTGCTCTTACCCCCGCGAGCAGCGCTGGCGAGGCGCTTCACATGAACGACCCGACGGCATCTCTTCCGCGCTTCCCGGAGCCGCGTCGTTGAAGGCGCTTCGCCCAGGTCCGACGTTCCACGTGGAACACGCCCGCGCATCGACGCGCGCACGATGAGGCGCCAGTCCGTTATCCGCCGTGGTCCCAACGCGTGCCGCGACATGGACTCGTCCGCCATTGCTTGGTGAGGATCCGGCACGACGTTCCACGTGGAACACGGGCACGCGCATCGAGGAGGCGGCAGTCCGGCATCCAGCGTGGCCCCTACCCGTGTCGCGACAAGGGTCCCGGCTACCAGCAGTTGGTGAGGCCTCGGCAGGACGTTCCACGTGGAACACGCCCGCTCCTCAATAGGTGCACGATGAGGCGTCAGTCCGGCATCCAGCGTGGCCCCTACTCGTGTCGCGACATGAGCTCATCCGCCATCGCTTGGTGCTGATCAGTCACGACGTTCCACGTGGAACACGCGCACGCGGCATCAGCCAACGAACCAGCGTCCTTCTCCACGGGCCTCGTTCGTTGAGTTGCGCAGGCCCATCCAGCACGAGGCGAGGGGTGCACGGCAGGACGTTCCACGTGGAACACGCTCATGAAGCGCTACCTCACATCAACACGCTCATGCCGCATCGCGGATCCGATGACCTGATGGGGCCACCGTTCGTGAGTTGGCTCGGGCCCATCCAGCACGAAGCCATGGAGGCACGGCAGGGCGTTCCACGTGGAACACGCTCACATCACACGGCATCTGCTTGTGAGCGGCGTCACCGTTATTCGCGTTGCGCGCATCCGATGCGGTCCGCGAACCGTGCGTTGGCTTCGGCTTCGTTCGGCACAAGGTGATGGATGCATGGTGGGACGTTCCACGTGGAACACGCCCATGCAGCACCGGCTCACACAGCCGAGTTCATGCCTCCATCGCGGAGCCGATGTGGCCACCGTCCGTGAGTTGGCTTGGTCCTCATCCAGCATGGGCGATGAAGAAGCAGTCAGACGTTCCACGTGGAACACGCTCACGGCGTCACGCCGTTCTCCGCGACGGCCTTGCGGCAACTCGCTTGAGCCTTGCTGGCTCAAGCAACGGATCCGGTGAAGAGCGTGCCTCACGACCTGCGCTCATTCAGCGCCGAGCAGGACGTTCCACGTGGAACATGGTCCGCGCTCAATTCCATGAAGCACCTGCCTCACACGCCGATTGCGGAACGAGCAGCCAGCGTGGCGTCTCCTTCTGCCTGTTCTCGTTCGGCCTGCCGCGCTTCACGCTCAAAGCCGAAGTCTGGGCGACCAGAGCCGCCTCTTCTCGAGGCGTGTTCCACGTGGAACATGCGGGACCGCATGAGCGCCCGGTCCCCTGCCCTGCGCTTCATCAAGCGCTTCAAGCCGGACACCTCCAACATCGCGGTGTCCTTCCACACAGGTCCGTGTGCGGACTGAAGGCCGCCCGTGTTCCACGTGGAACTCGCGCTGCCTTGAACCCGCTTCAGCGGGACCAGGCGGCGCGTTGAAGCACGACGCGGTAGCCGTCCGGATCCTCGAAGGTCCTTCCGTTCGCGTCCCAGTACGGATTGCGTGACGGCACCGGCTTGAAGCCCGTGGCCTCCATGCGGTGGACCCGCGCCACCCACGCTTCCGGATCCGGCACGTAGAACACCAGGAGGTGGTCCTCGGTGGGGGCTCGCGGCGCTTCGTGTCCGCGCTCCACCGTGAACTCCAGGTGATACGGCGCTCCCGGATGCCCGAGCATCACGCCGTCGAACCCCGCGTGGTCCTCGAACCAGCCGAGCACCTCGAAGCCCAGCCCGTCCCCGTAGAAGCGCACCACCGCGTCCAGGTCCCTGGCGGGTCTCGCGACTCGCAGCTTCACCGTGTCCATGAACCGCCCTCCCCTTCCGGGATCCGCAGCCGGGTGGTGCCACTCATAGGATGAATTGACGCTCCTTTCGCGCGGGACCCGGGGCTGCACCTTGTGCCCATGACCCCGAAACAGCAGCCCCTGAACTCCGGCTTCGGCGCGACCACCACGACTCGCGAGGTGCTGGGCACCACCCGCTTGGACGGCACGGTCGCCATCGTGACCGGTGGCTGCGCGGGCATCGGACTGGAGACCACCCGCGCGCTCCAGGCCGCCGGTGCCACCGTCATCGTTCCCGCCCGGACTCCCGACAAGGCCCGCGCCGCGCTCGCGGGTTCGAATCCCAGCTCGCCACCAACCACCTGGGCCACTTCCAGCTCACTGCCCGGCTCTGGCCCGCGCTGAAGCAGGCGAACGGCGCGCGCGTGGTGTGCCTGTCGTCACGCGGCCACTTCTTCTCCGACGTCGACTTCGAGGACCCGCACTTCCACCAGCGCCCCTACGACAAGTGGGTCGCCTACGGGCAGTCGAAGACCGCGAACATCCAATTCGCCGTCGGGCTCGATGCGCGCGGCGAGGCCCACCACGTGCGCGCGTTCGCCATGCACCCCGGCGGCATCCTCACGGAGCTGGTCCGGTCCATGTCCGAGGACGAGGTCCGCGCCTCCATCGAAAACTCCAACGAGCTGGAGCCGCTGAAGCCCCCCGAGCAGGGCGCGGCGACCACCGTGTGGTGCGCGACCAGTGATCAACTCAAAGGCATGGGTGGCGTGTACTGCGAGAACGTCGACATCGCCGAGGTCGCGCCCGCGGAGTGCACCGTCCGGCGCGGCGTGAAGGCCTACGCCGTGGATCCGAAACGGGCCGACCGGCTGTGGACCGCGAGCGAGACATGGACCGGCATCCGCTTCACGCCGTGATGCGCGGGTCCGCGATGTAACCGGGATTTTCGAACCACGTATCCGCTCCGTCTCGAAACACGGCGGTGTCCGAGCCCCCTGCCGGACACCGCCCCATCGCCCCGGCCGGGGCATGACTGGAGCCATCCCATGAAGAAGACTCTGCGTTTCGCGTTCGCGCTCGCCGTGACGACCCTCGCCGTCGGCTGCGGTCCCCAGGACGACATGATCGACGAGGCCCCCGCGACCGAGACGCCCGCGAACCTCGGTACGGCCGAGCAGGAGCTGACCGTCTACCGTTGGGTCAGCACGAACAACCCCTGCAAGATCCCCATGAACGTCTACTCGGCGTGCGTCGCTCGGGGCTATGACGGCGGATCCGCCAGCCAGTGTGGCAAGACTGGGACGACGCTCATCCAGTGCTACACGCGGACCTGATCAGGCTCCGCCCGAGCGCGGAAACAGCTTCCGCATGCGCTCCAGGCCAGGCCCGGGACGCGGCGCATAGAAGGAGACGCGCAGCTCCCGGCCGTCCGGCTCCGAGTACGTGAGCGTGACGTTCTCGAACTCGATGGGCCCCAGCTCCGGAAGGAGGATGACCTTCAACATGGAGGGAGTCTCCACCACGTCGTGCTCGCTCCAGAGGCGCGCGAACTCCGGGCTCGCGGCCTGAAGTTGTGCAACCAGCGCGTCGAACTCGGAGCGGTCCGCGGCCCTCGCGGCGTCCAGCCGGAACCCCGCCACCGCCCGGCGCACCGCGGCCTCCCAGGTGGGCATGCTCGCGCGCCGGTCCGGATCCATGAACAGCGCCCACAGCGCGTTGCGCCCCTCCGGCGGAGCGCGACCACCAGGCGCTCCAGCAGCGGCTCCGAGACGTGGATGTCCCTCCCCTGCTCCAGCCACGTGTACCAACTGACGCCCACGTCGGTGAGACGCGCCAGTTCCTCACGGCGCAGTCCCGGTGTCCGCCGCCGCGAACCCGAGGGAAGTCCCACGTCCTCCGGCCGCAAGCGCTCACGGCGGCTGCGCAGGAAGCGCGCGAGCTCTGCGCGCCCGGGGCTGCGGGAGGAGTCCGTCACGCCGTGGAACGTCAGGCCATTCCTCCCGAGCGGATCACCGTTCCGGTGGGGTCCACGCATCGGGAGGCTCCAAACCTGTCCGACTGTCGGACAGGTTCGTGAACCGCGCCCTGCCCTACCCCTTCGTGAACACGGCGACCTGACGCTCGGCGCCGGAGAACGGCAGCCGGTACGCCCGGGCGGACACGACGCGCAGGTTCCGCTCCGCGGCCCGCGCCTGAAGCTCCGCGTCCGTCTGCGCCTTGCCCAGCATCGCCACCACGCGCCCGCCCTCCTCCACGTACGCGGGCGCCAGGTTCAGCCAGTCCGGCAGGTCCATGAACGCGCGCGCGATGAGCACCTGCGCGCGTGGAATCCCCTCCGTCTCCGGCTTGCCTTCCGCGCGCGCGTGCAGCCCTCGCACGCCGGTGAGTCCCAGGCTGGCGGCGGCGGCCTTGATGAACGCGATCTTCTTGCCCACCGTGTCCACCAACGTCACGCCCAGGCCCGGGAGCGCCAGCCGCAGCGGCAGTCCCGGGAAGCCCGCGCCCGCGCCCAGGTCCAGCAGCGACGTCGCGCCCGTCACCTCCGGCAGCACCGCCAGCGAGTCCAGGAAGTGCTTCTCCAGCACCTCCTCCGGCGCGGTGATGGCCGTGAGGTTCACCTTCGCGTTCCACTTCAGGAGCTCCGCCATCAGCCGCTGGAGCTGGGGCCCCACGTCCGGCCCCACCGTCACGCCCAACGCACTGCATCCGGATGCCAGCTGATCTGCGAACCGCGCGTTATCCACAACACCTCCACCCCGAAGGGCCCTTCAAGTCCTTGGAATCACTCAGGAGAATTTCATCCCCAGAAATGTCCACACGTTATCCACAGCCCTGTTCCTGATCACTTGACGGCCCCTGCCCGCGCTTGAGCGCGACCAGCAGCAGGGACACCGCGGCCGGCGTCAGGCCCGGAATCCGCCGCGCCTGCCCCACCGTCCCGGGCCGGTGCGCGGACAGCTTCTCCACCGCCTCCGTACTCAGCCCGCGCACGTCCGTGAAGCGAAACGCGTCCGGGATGCGCCAGCGGTCGGAGGCCTCGGCCTCGCGCGCCGCCGCCCGGGCGGCCTGGGCGATGTAGCCCTCGTACTTCACCTCCACCTCCACCTCCTCCGCCACGTCGGGGGTAAGGGCCGGGAAGTCCTCGCGCTCCTGGGCGAGCTGCGCGTACGTCACCTCCGGGCGCTTGAGCCGCATCGCCAGGCCGGTGCGCTTGAGCCGCGCCACCTCCGCCGTCACCGCGTGGGCCCGAGCCTCCGCGCGCTCCAGGGCCTCCTTCGGCAACAGCCCCACGCGGTATCCGTGCCGCGCGAGCCGCAGGTCCGCGTTGCCCTCGCGCAGGCGGAGCCGGTGCTCGGAGCGGCTGGTGAACATGCGGAACGGTTCGTCCACGCCCCGGGTCACCAGGTCATCCACGAGCACCGCGCCGTGCGCTTCATCCCGCCCCACCACCAGCGCCGGTTCGCCCTTCACCGCGAGCGCCGCCTGGATGCCGGCCCACAGTCCCTGGAACGCGGCCTCCTCGTAGCCGGACGTGCCGTTGAGCTGACCCGCGAAGTACAGGCCCGCGACGGCCTTCGTCTCCAGCGTGGGGTGCAGCTGCGTGGGGGGCGCGTAGTCGTACTCCACCGCGTAGCCGTAGCGGACCACCTCCACGCGGGACAGGCCGGGGATGGTGCGCAGGAAGGACAGTTGCACGTCCGCGGGCATGCTGGTGGACAGGCCCGCCGGGTACACGAGCGGCGACGTGGGCCCCTCCGGTTCGAGGAACACCTGGTGCCGTTCGCGCGCGGCGAAGCGCACCACCTTGTCCTCCAGCGATGGGCAGTACCGGGGCCCGCGCCCCACGATGTCCCCCTGGAACAGCGGCGAGCGGTGCAGGTTGTCGCGCAGCAATTGGTGCGTCGCCAGCGTGGTCGCGGTGAGGCCGCACATCACGGCGGGCTGGCGCGGGAACGGCAGGCCCTCTTCCAGCCGCGTGCGCCAGGAGAACGGCCGCACGCCGGTGTCCCCCGGCTGCGGCGTGACGGCGTCCCAGTCGATGCTGTCGCGGGACAGGCGCGCGGGCGTGCCCGTCTTGAAGCGGCCCAGCGTGAAGCCCAGCGCGTGCAGCGACTCCGACAGGCCACGCGCGGCTTCGTCCCCCAGCCGGCCGCCCACTTCCTTCTGCTCGCCCACGTGCATGAGCGCGCGCAGGAAGGTGCCGGTGGTGAGGAGCACCGCGCGGGCCACCACCTGGGTGCCGTCCCCCAGCACCACGCCCTTCACCCTCCCCTCCTCCGCGACGACGGCGGCCACTTCGCCCTCGAGCACGGTGAGGTTGGCTTGCGCGAAGAGCACGGCCTGCATGCCGGCGGCGTAGGCATCGCGGTCGCAGAGGACGCGCGTGGCCTGCACGGCGGGGCCCTTGGAGGGATTGAGCGTCTTGACGTGCGTGCCCGCGAGGTCCGCCGCGCGCCCCATCTGTCCGCCCAGCGCATCCAGCTCGCGCACGAGGTGGCCCTTCGCGGTGCCGCCCACGGCGGGGTTGCAGCTCATCACGGCGGCGCGCTCGCGCTTGAGCGTCACGCCCAGGGTGGACAGGCCCATGCGCGCGCACGCGAGCGCCGCCTCGCAGCCCGCGTGGCCCAGCCCCACCACGACGATGTCGTATCGGAGTTCCATCGCGTCCCGGGGGGTATCACGCCCGGACGCGTCCATGGCAAGCCGGGGTGAGCGGACACCGTCGCCCACCCGGCTGGTTCCTCCCCTGCCCTGCCCCTGGCCCAATCACAGACATGGGTGCCCGAGTTCGGGAGCACGCGAGGCGGACGGTGGGAGGGGTAACAACGCCGCCCGCCTCGCGCGCACCAGTCATCGTGGATCCGTCAAGGGCGCGCCGGACACACCGGTGGCGTCTCTGGCCCGTCGACGGCGATGGCATCCATGGGACCTGCCTGCACGAGTCCCCCGTCCCTCGTGCCTTCACATGGCGTCGCACACACGGGAGCCAACGCCTGCCCGTGCGGTGAGGGCGCATGGGGTTTTCGGACTCGAACCAGCGAGGCCGGCGGACCGCCCGTGTGCGCGACGGGGAAGGGTATAGCGGGGGGGTCTGACATTCCGGGTTCCGGGCCCTTTCACAGAGGGCCCGGAACCGCACGGCGTCAGCGGGTGGCCGGGGGATTCGACTGGCTGGGGCAGTGCACGTTCTCCGGGCAGCGCCCCTCGGACTTCGGGATGCACGCGCCGCAGCACTCCATCTCATCCGGGCTGCACGCGGGGACGCACGCGCCGCACTGCAACACGCCGCCGCAGCCGTCGTCCGCGGTGCCGCACTTCAGCCCCCGCGTGGCGCACGTCGCGCGCTGGCAGACGCAGCGGTCGTCCACGCAGGACTCGTTGGGTTTGCACCCGGGCGTGCAGGTGCTGAGGGGACCGGAGGCGTCCTTCTTCGGCTCGGCGGGCACGGGCGGCGCCACGCAGCGGCCCTCCTTGCACGTGCCTGCCTGACAGTCGCCGCAGTCGATGAAGCCGCCGCACCCATCCGGCGTCCGGCCACAGGCCACCATCGCCTGCGAGCACGTGGCCGGCGCGCAGCCGTCCGGCGCCACGTTGTCCCGCGACGCGCGCACGGTGCCACCGCTCGGCGTGCACGCGCCCCACAGTCCCAATGCCAGACACAGTCCGGCCCACCGGCCCAGGCTCCGCACCGCTTGCATGTCATCCACTCCCCGGGCTCCCCGATTCAGGAGCCTTGAACGGCCCCATCATGTGCACACCCGGGCCGGATGTCCGGGTCCATGCGACGGGGCAGGGGAGGGGAGGGCGCCTCAGCGCTGGATGAGGGCGCGAGCGCCCTCGATGCGCTGCGCGGCGGTCTTCGCGTCCTCCTGCTTGCGCGGCGTGGGCACGTCCAGTCCGCGCTGCGACGCGGGGCGGTTCTCGATGGCGGCCAGCCACCGCTGCACCCCGGGCAGGCCCTCCACGGACACGCCGGCCCAGTCGTGCGAGCGCACCCACGCCCAGTTCGCGATGTCCGCGATGCTGTAGTCCCCGGCCAGGTACTCGTGGTCCTTCAGCCGGCTCTCCAGCACGGTGTAGAGGCGGCGCGTCTCGTTCTGGTACCGGTCGATGGCGGGCTGGAGCTTCTCCGGGAAGTAGCGGAAGAAGACGTTGGCCTGTCCCTGCATGGGGCCCACGCCGGCCATCTGGAACATCAGCCACTGGATGACTCGCGAGCGGCCCTTCGCGTCCGTGGGCATCAGCCGGCCCGTCTTCTCCGCCAGGTAGATGAGGATGGCGCCGGACTCGAAGACGGCGAAGTCGCCCTCCGCGCGGTCCACGATGGCGGGGATGCGTCCGTTGGGGTTGATGGCCAGGAACGCGGGCTGCTTCTGCACGCCGGTGGAGATGTCCAGCGCGTGCACGGTGTACGGCAGCGCCAGCTCCTCCAGCGCCACGGACACCTTGAAGCCGTTCGGCGTGCCCCACGTGTACAGGTCGATCATGTCACCCTCGCTTCGCGTGTGAAGAGGTGCGCTTGCGTCTAACGGCGGAAGCGCACCACGCGCACGTCGAAAGCGGGGGCATCCGCCAGGGCCTCGCGCATCAGCTCCAGCGCGCGGTCCTCGTTGAAGCTCCCGGAGCCCGTGCCGATGATGGGGAACGCCACGGAGCGAAAAGCGTGCTCCCCCGCGCGCTCCAGCGCGTTTCGCACCGAGTCCTGGATGGACCGCTCGGACGCGCGCCAGAGCATGTTGATGCCCGCGACGTGGATGATGCCCTGGAAGGGCAGGCGCCCCGGCCCGGTCACCACCGCCGAGCCCAGCGGCATGGGCCCCACGCGCGCCAGCTCCCGAAAAGGGGCCGTGCCGCCCCGGCGCTTGATGGCCCCGGACACCCCCTGGGGCAGCAGCAGCCACCAGGGGATGATGTTCCGGTTCCACGCATTGACGATGGCGTCCACCGGCTGGTCCAGCAGGTCGCCTTCCACCAGGTGCACGGGCATGGGCCGCGGACTCTAGTTGGCCGCCGCCGGAGCCGGAACCGGAGCCTGCTGCTGCTTGGACGCGCCCGCGAAGTCACCCGCGCGCACGACGGTGGCCTTGCTGAAGTCCAGGTGCTTGGACAGGGCCTTGCGCACGTCCTCGGCGGTCAGCTTCTGGAGCTTCGCCTCCACGTCCGCGTCGAACGCGAGCGTGCGCCCGAAGTACAGGCCGTTGGAGAGCTGCCGCGCCAGGGTGCCGTCCTGCGCCCGCGCGGACTGGCGGTACTCCAGCAGGCCCGCGCGCGCCTTCTCCAGCTCCTGCGGCGTGAAGCCCTTCTGCACGGCGCGGGTCATCTCCTCGCGGATGGCGGCCTCCAGCTTCTGCGCGTTCTGCGGCGCGTAGATGGCGTAGGTGAGGAACCAGCCCACGGTGTCCAGCTCCTCGGCGGACAGGCTGCTGCCCACGCCATAGGACAGGCCGTCCTGCTGGCGCACGCGCGTGGCCAGCCGCGAGTTGAGGAAGCCGCCGCCCAAGAGGAAGTTGCCCATCATCATGCCGGGCCAGTCCGCGTCGTCGTCGCGAAGCTGGAGCAACTGTCCCGCGAGGAAGTACGCGTTGGCCTTGTCCGGCGTCTCCAGCACCAGGGACTTCGAGGGCACGGGCTGGTACGTCCGGGCCACGCGCGCGTACGGCACCGGGCTCTTCCAGCCGTCGAGCAGGGTGCCCGTAAGCGAGGTGATCTCCTTCTCGTCGAAGTCACCCACCACCGCGAGCTCCCCGCGCGAGGCGCCGTAGAACTGGCGGTGGAAGTCGCGCGCCTGCTCCAGCGTGACGGCCTTCGCGTCGGCCAGGCGCTCGTCCAGCGTGGGCACGTAGAGCGGGTGGCCCTTGGGGTAGTGCGCGCTGAGCACGCGCCAGAACGCGATGGAGGCCTGGGGCTGCGGCTCGCTGCGCTGCGACTCCAGCGAGGCCAGCCGCTCCTGCTTGAGGAGCGCGAACTCCTTCGGGTCGAAGGCGGGCTCGCGCAGCACCTCGGCCACGAGCTTGAGGACCTCCGGCAGGCTCGCGCGCGGGCACTCGATGCCGACGCTGGCGCCCAGCGCGCCGCCGTCCACGCCCACGCGGGCCTTGAGCTTGTCGAACGCGTCCGCCAGCTGCTGGCGCGTGTGCTTCTTCGTGCCGCGCATCAGCATGCTGCCGGCGTAGGAGGCCGCGGGCAGCTTGCCGTTCACGGCCTCCGCGGTGCCCCAGTGCAGGTCCAGCGTGAGGTTGACCATCTCCCCGCGCGTCTTCTTGGGGAGCAGCGCGTACTTCACGCCGGAGGGCAGCTCCCCGCGCCGCACGCGCGACTCGATGTTGGCGGGGGAGGGGTCGAAGGCCTCGCCCTGCGCCACCAGCGCCTTGCCCTTGTAGCCATCCACCATCTTCGCCACGTCCACGGGAGGCGGCAGCTCCGAGCGCTCCGGCTTGGGCGTGGGCAGGAAGGTGCCCAGGGTGCGGTTGGAGGCCTTGAGGTACGTGGCGGCCACGCGGGTGACGTCCGCGGGCTTGACGGCCTCGATGCGGTCGCGGTGCAGGAAGAGCAGGCGCCAGTCGCCCACGCCGACCCACTCGGACAGGAGGATGGCGGCGCGCTCGGAGTTGTTGAGCAGCAGCTCCGTCTGCTTCGCGAGGCTGGTCTTCGCGCGGTTCACCTCTTCGTCGGTGAAGGGCGTTTTGGCGGCCTCCTCCACGGTCTTGATCAGCCCCTCGCGCACGGGGGCCAGGGGCTGGTCCTGCCGGGCCTCCGCGCTGAAGCCGATGACGCCCGGGTCGCGCAGCTGGAAGTTGAACGCACCGGCGCGCGCGGCCTTCTTCGTCTCCACGAGCGCCTTGTAGAGGCGGCCCGACGGCACGTCGCCCATCACCTCGGTGAGCACCTCGATGGCGGCGAAGTCGGGGTGGGCGCCCTCGGGCACGTGGTAGACGCTGGAGAGCAATTGATTGTCGCCCACGCGGCGCAGCGTCACTTCCCGCTCACCGTCCTGGGTGGGCTCCTGGGTGTACGTGAGGGGCACGGGCTCCTTGGGCTTCTGGAGCTTGCCGAAGGTGGACTGCACGAGCGCGAGGGCCTTCTCCGGCTGGAAGCGGCCGGCGATGACGAGCGTCGCGTTGTCGGGGCGGTAGTAGCGCCGGTAGAAGGCCTGGAGCCGGTCGATGGGGACGTGCTCCAGGTCCGCCTTGGCGCCGATGGTGGCCTTGCCGTAGTTGTGCCAGAGGTACGCCGCGCTCATGGTGCGCTTGAAGAGGATGCCGCGCGGGTCGTTCTCGCCGGACTCGAACTCGTTGCGCACGACGGTCATCTCGCTGTCGAGGTCCTTGCGCGCGATGAAGCTGTTCACCATGCGGTCCGCTTCGAAGGCGAGGGCCCAGGACAGGTTGTCGTCCGACGCGGGCAGGGTCTCGTAGTAGTTCGTGCGGTCCAGCCAGGTGGTGCCGTTGGGGCGGGCGCCGCGCTCGGTGAGGGCCTGGGGCACGTTGGGGGTGGTGGGCGTGCCCTTGAACATCAGGTGCTCGAGCAGGTGGGCCATGCCCGTCTCGCCGTAGCCCTCGTGCTTGCTGCCCACCAGGTAGGTGACGTTGACGGTGACAGTGGCCTTGGTGGGGTCCGGGAAGAGCAGGACGCGCAGGCCATTGGGCAGGCGGTATTCGGTGATGCCCTCCACGCTCGCGACGGGACTCAGGGAGGCGGGCTTCGAGGCAGTGCGCGCGGCCGGGGAAGCGGCCGGCTTCGGGAGGGGAGCCGGGGCCAGGGCCCACACGGGCGGGGCCGCCAGGAACAGGCCGGCCAGCAGGGCGAGCGGGGTACGACGCGTCATGCGGTCCTCGGGTGCGAAGGAGTGGGCACGGGACTTCTAACCGCTCCACCAGGTCCTCCCATCCCGAGATTCCCGAGCCCCACGGGCAAGCGTTCACCGAAGAGGGGAGGGCGGGCCGTGGCAGGTCCTGTCCCGCGTTTCCAACCTCACGGGTTGTCATGTATCCTGGCGCGGATCCGATGTCAGGATGGGTTGGTAGGAGACTCGCGCGTCACCAGGGAGGGAACGGAATGGCGAAGGCGATGGGCGGGGACCTGATGCTGCAGATGCTCTCAGAGTTCCGCGAGATGCAGGAAGAGGCGAAGGAGCAGTACGCGCGGACGGACGCGGCGATTCTGGCGGTGAATCAGGAGACGGAGCGGCTCTCCGCGAACATGAATGTGCTCTTCAAGCACACGGGGATTCTCTACGAGCAGATGGGCGTACTTCACCAACAGATCGGATCTCTTCGCGAGAACATGAATACCCTCACGACGCAGGTCTCGTTCCTGACGCGTGAAGTGGGTGGGCTCAAGAGCACCCATGGCCGGATGCTCGAGCAGGTGGGCCGCACCATCCACCACCTCGCGGAGATCCAGGCCTCCGACCGGGAGCGCATCGACGTCCTGGAGCAGACCGTGAGCGGAGCAGGGGAGCACTGAGCCCCCGTGCTCCATCACCCTCAGGCGTAGATGCCGCCCGGCGCCATCGCGGAGCCGGAGCCCAGCGCCTCCTCCACCTCGCGGACCTCCTCCGACGTCAGCCGGAAGTCCCCCGCGTGGATGAAGCCATCCACCTGCTTCGCGCTGCGCGCCCCGACGATGGCGGCGGTCACGGCCGGCTCCCGCAGGGTCCAGGCAATGGCCGCCTCCGCGGGAGAACGGCCATGGCGTGCGGCCACCTCGCGCAGGCGCTCCACCAACATCAGGTGATGCGACAACTTCGGCTCCTGGAAGTCCTCGCTGCGGCGGCGCCAGTCGTCCTCCGGCATTGCCTGGATGCGCTCCCGCGTCATCGCGCCCGTCAGCAGGCCGGAGGCCATGGGTGAATACACAATCACCCCAATGCCTTGCGTCTGGCAGTAGGGCAGCACGTCGTCCTCGATGTCCCGGTGGATGATGGAGTACGGCGGCTGCAACGACGTCACCGGCGCGATGCGCCGCACCCGCTCCAATTGCGAGACATTGAAGTTGGACACCCCCAACCAGCGCACCTTGCCCTGCCGTTGCAGCTCCGCCAGCGCCGTCCACCCCTCCTCGAGCTCCGCCCCGGACTCCACCGGCCAGTGCACCTGATACAAATCAATGGCATCCACCTTCAGCCGGCGCAGGGACGCCTCACACTCCTTGCGCACGGAGTCCGCCGTGAGCCCGCGGCTGACCTGGCCCTGCGCATCCCAGACCATGCCGCACTTGGTGAAGACATACGGCCGGGTGTCCCGGCCCTTCAGCGCCCGGGCCACCACCTCCTCGGAGTGCCCCAACCCATACACCGCCGCCGTGTCGATCCAGTTGATGCCCGAATCCAGCGCGCGCTGGATGGCCTCGATGGACTGCGCGTCGTCCTGCGCGCCCCAGGCGAACGCCCAGCCGCCGCCACCAATGGCCCACGCGCCGAACCCCAGCGCGGTGAGGTCCATGTCGGAATTGCCCAACCGTCGCTTCTGCATCCCATGCCTCCCGGGGCCGGAAAGAAGCGCGTGGGCGCCCGCCTGCCGCCCGCGGGTCCACGCTCGGATGCCCCTGGTTCCTGGAAGGACGGTGTGCACCGCGGCGGTCCTCGCGCTGGCCCGGGTGCCGGCCCGCCCCCCGGCCACCAGGACGGGCGGGCCCTGGCTCCCCGTCCGCCGCCCGGCACTGCCCCGCACGCAAGCGTCGTCCGGCGCGTGCGTTGATGGTAGGCCGCCTCAAGGTCGGGGCCGTTCCTCGGGCACGCCGACATCAGGAGTCCTTCCGGATGAAACGCTTCTTCATTGGCGCGCTGGCCTTCATCGGGGCGCTGTCCATCCTCTTCGTGGTGGGTGTGGTGGGGCTGCTGATGCTCGCGGCATCGAGCAAGCCCGGCGTGCCGTCCAACCTGGTGCTGGAGCTGGACCTGCAGCAGCCGCTGCCGGAGTACACGCTGGACACGTCCCTGGCGGGCGCCTTCGGCGAGGAGCCCACGTCGCTGCGGGACGTGGTGGAGGGGCTGGAGCAGGCCCGCACGGACCCCCGGGTGAAGTCGCTCGTGGTGCGCATCGGGCAGCCGGGCAGCGCCGCGCAGGTGCAGGAGCTGCGCGACGCGGTGAAGGCCTTCCGCGCGTCAGGCAAGCGGGCGGTGGCGTACGCGGACGGCTTCGGCGAGGCGGGCAACGGCACCGGCGCCTACTACCTGGCCACCGCCTTCGACGCCGTCTACATCCAGCCCTCCGGCGACGTGGGGCTCACCGGCCTGGTGATGGAGACGCCCTTCGCGCGCGACGCCTTCGCGAAGTTCGGCGTGAAGCCGGAGTTCGGCAAGCGCGCCGAGTACAAGAACGCCGTCAACACCTTCACCGACGCGTCCTACGGCGAGCACCAGCGCGAGGCCACGGAGGCCTACGGCCGCAGCCTCTTCCACCAGGTGGTGAAGGGCGTGGCGGAGGGCCGCAAGCTGTCCGAGGACGAGGTGCGCGCCCTCATCGACCGCGCGCCCTTCATGGGCCAGGCGGCCGTGGACGCGAAGCTGGTGGACGGGCTGCGCTACCGGGACGAGATCCACGACGAGCTGGAGAAGGAAGCCGGGGAGGGCGCTCGGTTCCTCTACGTGGAGAAGTACCTGGAGCGCGCGGGCCGGCCGAACCAGACGGGCAGCACCATCGCGCTCATCTACGGCGTGGGCGAGGTGCTGCGCGGCAAGAGCCAGTCCAACCCGCTCTCCGGCGGCCAGGTGATGGGCGGCGACACGGTGGCCGCGGCCTTCCGCAAGGCGGTGGAGGACCCGTCCGTGAAGGCCATCGTCTTCCGCGTGGACAGCCCGGGCGGCAGCTACTCGGCCAGCGACACCATCCGCCGCGAGGTGCAGCGCGCGCGCGAGGCGGGCAAGCCCGTCATCGTCACCATGGGCACGTACGCGGCCAGCGGCGGCTACTTCGTGGCCATGGCCGGGGATAAAATCGTCGCGCAGCCGGGCACGCTGACGGGAAGCATCGGCGTGTACAACGGCAAGTTCGTCACGTCCGAGCTGTGGGCGAAGCTGGGCGTGAACTTCGACACCATCGCCTTCGGCAAGAACGCCACCTT
This sequence comes from Corallococcus macrosporus, assembly GCF_017302985.1. Classification (NCBI taxonomy): domain Bacteria; kingdom Pseudomonadati; phylum Myxococcota; class Myxococcia; order Myxococcales; family Myxococcaceae; genus Corallococcus; species Corallococcus macrosporus. The sequence goes on along the minus strand of NZ_JAFIMU010000007.1, from coordinate 2,324,569 downwards.
CGCCTCCTCCGACCAGGAGTTCACCCCGGAGCAGCGCGCGCAGCTGGAGTCCGAGCTGGACAGCATCTACCTGGACTTCACCAGCCGCGCCGCCCAGGCCCGGAACATGCCGCTGGAGAAGCTCCAGTCGGTGGCCAGGGGGCGCGTGTGGACGGGCGAGGACGCGCTGGAGCGCGGGCTGGTGGACGCGCTCGGCGGCTACCCCAAGGCGCTGGAGCTGGCGAAGGAGGCCGCGAAGCTGGAGAAGGACGCCCCGGTCCGCATCGTCGTCTTCCCGCGCCCCCGGCCCACCGGTCAGGTGCTGTCGGAGCTCCTGGGCAAGCACGAAGCGGACAACAGCGATGACGAGGCGGCCGGAAGCCAGGCCGTCCTGTCGTCCCAGGTGCTGGAGCAGGTGCGCGCCGTGTACCGCGTGGGCGCGAAGCTGGGCCTCACGGGGCAGGGCGCGGAGGGGCGCATGCTCTACGCGCCCGTGCCGGAGGTGCGCTGGTAGCGCGCGTCAGACGTGCAGGGGGACGGAGACGCGGCCCTCGTCGGGCCGCACCGGCCGCCCGAAGATGCTGTGGTAGCGCAGGTTGTGCGACGCGCAGCGGTGGCGGCGCGGATCGAACACCAGGCAGCGGGCCACCGGTCCGGCGTAGACGTGCAGCGTGATGCCCGGGGCGTTGCCGGCCAGGCTCACCCGGTGGATGGAGGCGCCCGGGTCGCGGAAGTCCACGTGACCGGCGCCCACCGGCCCCACCCGCGCCGGTGCCCCCAGCCGGGCGAGGCCGGGCTCCGTCCCGCCCTCCAGCAAGGGGTAGTTCTCCAGCAGGAACTGGCCGCGCTGGATGCTGAACCAGCACTCCTGGCCGTCATGGTCATGGACGGGCGAGGCCGTGCCCGGGGACCAGCAGTTGAGGATGATCTCCATGCCCTCGTCGCGGTGGACGAGGTTGCGCGTGTAGCGGCCCGGCAGGAAGTGCAGGTAGGGCTTGAGGCTGGACGGCTCCAGCTGAAGCCCCGCCATCTCCGCGTCCACCCCCGCCAATCCCCCGGGGGCGGCGCGGCGCGCGCGGAGCATCCGCACGAACTCTCTCAGGCACGCGTCAGCCATGCGTACAGGCTAGGAACGTCTGCGACATCCGGCCACCCTCGGGTCTTCCGGTGAACGTCCGCTTTGTCGTCCCCCCCTCAAGGATTGGGGCGGGGTTCGTTGAATGACGGAGAAACCGCGGGAACACGTGGCCGTACGGCGTCTTCTGGGTCCGAGCAGCCAGCCAGCACCCACCTGCACCCCATCTCCTCCGGTTTCGCTGTAAATTTACACCCTCCTGCCGTAGAGGGGAGGGAGTGGTGGGCAGGTCGTCCCGGCCGAAGCACCGAGGGGGGCCGGAGGAGAGCGTGCGATGAAGAAGCGGCTGGGGGACATCCTGCTCGCGCGGGGTGTGGTGGATGCGTTGCAGTTGCAGTCGGCGCTGGCGTACCAGCGCAAGTGGGGCGTGGCGCTGGGGCAGGTGGTGGTGGACCAGCGCTTCTGCACCGCGGAGGCGGTGCTGTCCGCCCTGGCGGCCCAGTCCGGCGTGGAGGCGGTGGACCTGGACGCCCAGCCGCTGGACGCGTCGCTCGCGAGGCTGATTCCGTGCAAGGTGGCGGAGGCCCACCGCGTGGTGCCGCTGCGGCTGGAAGGGCAGGGCGTCCGGGAGGTGCTGGTGGTGGCCCTGGCCGCGCCGGCAAGCCTGGCCACGCTGGACGTGGTGAAGAGCGTGTCCGGCAAGGCGCGCGTGGTGCCGCGGCTGGCCACGGACGCGGCGCTGGGCCGGGCCATCGGGCGGCTGTACCGGGGCGAGCCGGCGACGCCGCAGCGCCGTCCCGGGATGGAGGGCTTCTCCCTGCCGGAGTGGGACGAGTCGCTGCCCCTGGTGGTGGGCCAGTCCCTGGCGGAGCTGACGGACATGGCGGCTCCGGAGCCTGTCCGGGAGCCGGTCCACGAGCCCGCGCGGGAGTCCGAGCGGGACGCCGGCCTGCCCATGCTGGCGCCCCTGGAGCCGGCCTGGATGCCGACCCCGGCGCCGGCGCCGCGCGTGACGGTGCGCGAGCAGGTGCTGGTGTACGGCTGGGGCGCGGACGCGGCGGCCGGCCTGGTGCAGGTGCTGGGCGGGGCGGGCTTCACGGTGAAGGTGGCGAGCACGGGCGACGTGTGCACGGCGGACGAGTCGCAGGTGGTGGTGGCGCCGCTGCCCGCGATGGAGGTGCTGGTGCAGCGGCTGCGCGCGCAGGTGCTGGTGGCGGGCAAGGCGCCGGAGCGGGACCTGCCCCGCGCGCAGGCGGTGCATGCGCGCGGCTTCGTGGCGGCGCCGGTGGATCCGGATCTGCTGCTGCGCGCCGTGCGGCGGCTGTCGCGCGCCTCCGAGGAAGCGCGCCTCAAGCGCGCGAGCTGAAGGCTCAGGGCACCGCGACGAGCCGGGGCATCTCCTCCGCCGCGTCCGGGAGCCACAGCGAGCCCAGCTCCAGGGGAACGGAAGGGAAGGGGTCGGCGCGCACCAGCGCGTCGTCCTCGTGGCTCGCGGTGAGGAGCCAGCCGCGCTTGAGCCGCTGGTAGACCTCCAGCGTGCGCGCGACGGGGTCCACCAGCCAGACGTGGGACACGCCGGCCCGCGCGTACAGGGGCAGCTTGCGGGCCCGGTCCAGCGCGGTGGTGGCGGGGGTGAGGACCTCGCAGATCCAATCCGGCACCAGGGTGAAGAACGCGGCGCCGGGCTCCGGCGGAGCGGCCACGCGCTCACGGCGCCAGCCGGCCAGGTCCGGCACGAGGACGTCCTCGCCCAGGTGCAGCTCCGGCGCGCGCAGGAAGCACCAGCGGCCGCTGCCGCCACGGCGCGGATCCAGGCGCTCTCCCAGCTCCACGCCCATCATGAAGGCCGCGCGCGCGGACGCCACGGAGAGGCGGGGCGAGGCCACCAGCTCGCCATCGAGGATTTCCCCGACCCAGCCCGACGGCAGCGCCGAGAGCAGGGAGTGGGAGGTGGGTTGAAGCTGCTGAAGTGCCGTCATGAATCCTCGGGGAGCGCCGGTGAACGCGAGGCATTCTAGGGAGGGGTCTGACATGCGGACCGCCGCCCGCGAAGGCACTACTTCCCGATGCAGAAACGCTGGAAAAGGGTGTCCAGGAGGGCATCGGAAACGCTCGTTCCGGACACCTCGCCCAGGGCCTCCAGCGCGAGTCCGACCTCCCCGGAGAGGACCTCCAGGGTGGACACGCGGGACGCCACTTCCGCGCGGCCCAGCGCCTCGGCGGTGCGACGCAGGGCGTCCGCGTGGCGCTCGGAGACCAGGGCCACCGCGGAGGGAGTGCCACCGCCCCAGAGCCGCGCGAGCACCGAGGTCCGGAGCGCGTCCACGCCTTCCCCCGTGAGGCCGCTGACGCGCGGCGGGACGAGGGCCTCGGCTCCAGCCCCGGTCATCGCGTCGCACTTGCCGGTGACGGCGAGCACGGGCGTGTCGCCGGCCTCGCGCGTCCATGACGCGGCCTCGTCCCGCGAAGTCCCGGGCGGCAGCACGAGCACGGCCAGGTCCACGGCCGCGAGCAGCTCCTTCGTGCGAGCGATGCCCAGCGCCTCCACGCGGCCGGGGGCCTCGCGCAGGCCGGCGGTGTCGTAGAGCGTGACGCCCAGGCCGTCCCACTCGACGCGGGCCTCCAGCGCATCGCGGGTGGTGCCGGGCTCGTCGTCCACCAGCGCGCGAGCCTCGCCCACCAGCCGGTTGAACAGCGTGGACTTGCCCGCGTTCACCGGACCGTACAGCGCCACGCGCGCGCCCTGACGTACCAGCCGTCCACGGCCCACCTCCGCGCGCAGCGCCTCCGCGACGGAGCGCAGCGAGGCAATGCGTGAGCCGGCCTCCGCGTCCGCGCCCTCCGCCTCCTCGGGGAAGTTGAGGACGCCCTCCAGGTCCGCGTGCAGCTCGCGCAGCGGCGTCTCCAGCGAGCGGATCCGCTCGGCCAGCGCACCGGACAGCCCGGCCGCGGCGGCACGCACCGCCGCCTCCGAGTCCGCGGCCACCAGGTCCGCGACCGCCTCCGCGCGGGTCAGGTCGATGCGGCCATGCAGGAACGCGCGCCGCGTGAACTCCCCCGGAAGCGCGGGACGGACACGCGCGTCCTCCAGCGCCCGCGCGAGCAACAGCCGCAGCAGGCGCGGGCTGCCGTGCGCGTGCAGCTCCACCACGTCCTCGCCGGTGAAGGACCGGGGCGCCTGGAAGTAGAGGAACAGGCCTTCATCCAGCACCGCGCCCGAAGCGTCCACGAACGACGCCAGGTACGCATGGCGCGGAGCCGGGGCCACGGGAACGCCGGGCGCGAGCCCACGGGCCACCTCCAGCGCGGCCGGCCCGGACAGCCGGAGGATGCCCACCGCCCCCGCGGCGGGCGCGGTGGCCAGGGCAACGATGGTGGCGGAGTCAGGCGTCATGGCGGGGCAGGGGGGACGGGCGCGCGCCCCCGCCCCGGAATCCTACCGGGGCCCCTGCGGCGGGGTGGAGCCGCGAGCGGCGCGCTCCACGTCGTCGCGGTGCTCCTCGATGTACTTCTCCACCTCGGCGTCGTCGACCTCCAGGTCGCGCAGCACGCCCGGGTAGACGAAGCGGAAGGCCGGGGACTCTTCGTCCCCACGCAGGCGGAAGCTCATCTTCAGCACCGCCGCGCCGTACAGCTTGTCTTTGAGTCCCTTCGACTTACCCATTCGCTCCTCGTCCCAGGCGCCCGCCGGCGGCTCCGAGCGGGCCCCCTCGAGGGGCACCCGCTCAGGCGTCGACGTCGTCCTCGTCGTCGTCCGGCAGCAGGCTCCGCTTGGGCATCGGGGCGGGCTTCGCCGGGGTGAACACCACGCGTCGGTTGCGGCCTTCGCCTTCCGCCGCCACCTTCACTCCACCCACTCCTTCTACTGCCTTCAGGACGCGCGCGCGGTCCTCAGTCTTCATCGCGGCGAACGCATAGAAGCGGCCCAGGCTGGCGGACTTCTCCGCGAGCTTGCGGACGGCCTCCCGGAACGCCGGATCCTCCTCGACCTGCAGCGAGCGCTCGTCCGCCTCCGCGCCCTTCGCGGCCGCCTGCGGCTGCGCGGGCTTCGCGGCCTGCTGCGCCGGCTGCCCACCCCGGGCGTTGCGCTGCTGCGGCTGCGCGGCCGGAGCAGGCGCCGCGGCCCGGGCGGGCTGCTGCGCGGGCGTGGAGGCCGCCACCTGCGCCACGGACGCGGCCGGAGCGGCGGCCGGGGCCTGCGCCTGCTGCCCTGCCTCGCGGCGAGGCCGGGGCTCCGGGTGCGCGCCCGCGCCCAGCATCACCCAGCGGCGCTCCACGCCAGGGCGGTGGATCATCTTGTTGAGCAGGAACTGGAGCGAATCCAGCACCTGGCTGCGCTTGCCCGGCTCCACGCCCGGAGGCGCGCCGGACTCGAAGTGGAGCGCCACGGACAGGCTGCCGTCGGTGGCGTCCTGCAGCTCCAACCGCGCCGGGAACCCCATCAGCCCAAGGATGTCCGTGAGCAGCTTCTCCACCCGGGGGCGGAAGTCCCCGCCGCCCGCCACGCCCTGTGTCCCGCTCACTTGCGTTTGCCTCCCCCGGCGGTGACGACCGCCGGCGTCCCGCCGCCCGTCTGGTTCTTCTTGCGGTCCAGCCACTTGCGCAGGCCCCACTGCTGGCCAATGGAGAGCACGTTGTTCGTGAAGATGTAGAGCGACAGGCCCGCCGGGTACTGGAGCAGCGTGAACGTGAAGATGATGGGCATGACCCAGGTCATGATCCGCGCCTGCGCCGCGTCCATCATCTGCGGCTGCATCTTCTGCGTGATGATCATCGACACGCCCAGCGCCAGCGGCAGGATGTACGTCGGGTCCTTGTAGGTGAGGTCGCGCCAGATGGGGCCGAAGAAGGGCTCGCCGTAGATTTCGAAGCTGTTGCGCAGCGACGTGAACAGCGCGATCCACACCGGCATCTGGATGAGCAGCGGCAGACAGCCGCCCAGGGGGTTCACCTTCGCCTCCTGGTACAGCTTCATGATCTCCAGGTTCTGGCGCTCCTTGTCGTCCGCGAACTTCTTGCGGATCTCATCCATCTTCGGCTGCAGCACCTTCACCGCCTCCATGCTGACCATGGAGCGGTAGGTGAGCGGCAGCAGCACCAGCTTCACCACCACGGTGAGCAGGATGATGGCGACACCCCAGTTCCCCACGAGGCCGTGGAAGAACTTCATGACGGCGAGCAAAATCTTGCAGACCACCGCCCAGATGCCGAAGTCGACCGTGTCCTCCAGCATCGGGTGGAACGCCGTGGTGTTCAGGCCGGCCACGCCGCGCAGCTCCGGGCCGGGCACCAGCCGCAGCAGGTCCGGATCCTTCGGGCCCGCGTAGCCGCCGAAGCGGAACGTGGCCACCTGGCCGGGGGCCACGCTGAGCGGGAAGCCCGCGGACACCTCGCGCGCGGTGGGCGTGGCGGTCAGCGTGCAGTGGCCGTTGAGCGCGCCGTCCAGCGGGTAGAGCGCGGACAGGAAGTACTGCTGGTTGATGCCGAAGAAGGAGATGGGCCCGCGCGTCTCCTCGGGCGGCTTGTCACCCGGGGACAGGTTGTGGAGCTTGTCCTCCACCCAGCACGCGGAGCGGCTCAGGTTGCCCACGCCGCCGAAGAAGGACGGCGCGTGCTCGAACTCCGGGTCGATGGCGCGGCCGTAGTGCACCTTGAGCTCGCCCGTCTGCGCCTGGGCGGACGTGTTGCGCACCTGGAGCGTGTAGGTGAACTCGAAGCCCTCGCGCGGCCACTGGAGCGTCTTCGTGATTTCCCACGGTCCCTGACGGCCGGTGAACGCCACGCTGCCGCCGTTGTCGGTGGGGCCCTCCTGCACCGCGTAGCGGGTGTTCGCCGCCAGCGGGGCGCTGCCTTCAATCGTCACCGCGAGCGGCAGGGGCTGGCCGGGCACCGGGTGCGCCACGTTCATCTGCGGCGGCGGGGGGATGTCCTTGCCGAAGAGCTTCTCGAAGCCCTCCTTGACGGTGAGGGACTGCTGCTCGCGCATCTTCGTGCCCTGGAGCACGGCGGAGGTGAGGCCGGCGCCCTCCGAGGAGAAGGTGTACTTCACCTCCGGCCGGGCGAACTCCACGGTGCGCGCGGGGGGCGGCGGGGCCTCCGCGTGGGTGCCGGCGTCCTCGCCACCCGCGCCCGGCGGCGGCACGGCGGCCATGCCCGGGGTGCCCGCGTCCAGCGTGGCGGCGACCTCGACGCCGCCATCCGAGCCTTCCGCGCCCGGCGGCGGCCCCTTGGGGGCGAAGAAGAAGGTGTAGGCGGCGGTCGCCGCGAAGGACAGGGCGAGCGCCAAAAGCAGCCGCTTCTGCGAATCGTTGGACTGGGGCGACAGCGGGTCGTTCGTCATGGATTTCCCTGTGCCGGCGGAGGACGGCCGGAGGGCGGGCGGAGGCAACCCGTCAGGGGACGGGGTCGAATCCACCGGGGTGGAATGGCTGGCAGCGCAGCAGGCGCCAGACGGTGAGGGCGCTGCCCTTCACCCCGCCGTGCTTCTCCAGCGCCTGCATGGCGTAGGTGGAGCACGAGGGGTGGAACCGGCACGCCTTCGGCAGCAGCGGCCCCAGGAACCGCCGGTAGAAGCGGATGGGCAGGGCGATGACGAAGGCGAGTGGACTCATGGGGCGGGCTCTTTAGGGGGCACCCGAGGTGCCGGAAAGAGCCGTTGCAGCTTACGGGTGACGCCGTCGAACGCACGGGAAACTTGAGCGAAGGAGGCTTCCTTCGCCGAGGAGCGAACGACCAGGACTACGTCGAGACCGGGGGGCCATTGCCCGCGCTGCTTGCGGAACAGCTCGCGAAGCAGTCTGCGAAGGCGTGCGCGCACCACCGCGTTGCCCACCTTGCTGCTGACGGTGAGCCCTACGCGGGAGTGCGCCCGGGAGTTGCGTTGAACGAGGGCCAGGAGGCAGTCGGACGGAATCTTCTGACCGCCCTCCTGGACCTCCAGGAACTCACGCCGCTGGAGCAGGCGAAGGGCCTTGGGGAAGCGCTCGTCGGTTGCCTGAGGCACCCGCGGCGCCGCTCCCTCGGCCATCGTCCGTGCGTCCAGTTACTTCTTGAACGACGACACCACCAGGCGCTTACGGCCCTTCGCGCGGCGGCGCTTGAGGACATCACGACCGCCCTTGGTGGCATTCCGCTTACGGAACCCGTGGGCGCGGTTGCGCCGGATCTTCGACGGCTGGTACGTGCGCTTGGACACAACGACTCCTGAGAGCTGAAGGCGGCGCCTGGACCATCCGGCGCGACCCGTACATTGGAAAGGGGGCGTCCGTAACCCTATTTCCTGGACAAGTCAATCAAGGATCACCAGCGCCGACCGTGCAGCCCTGCGCCGGGTGGACCGGGCGATCATGTAGGAAAAGGAGGGACGGGGCAAGGAGCCGGTGGGTGCGCCGCCCGTTCAAGTAGCGTCTCCCGGATGATCCTCCGCGACATCACGGATGAAGACCTCCCCCTGTTCTTCGAACACCAGCGCGAGCCCGAAGCGGCTCGCATGGCCGGCTTTCAATCGCGGGAGCGCGATGCGTTCATGACCCACTGGCGCACGAACGTCCTGCGCCCCGCGAACATCAACCGCGCCATCGTGATGGACGGCGTGGTGGTGGGCTACATCGGCAGCTGGGAACAGGACGGCCAGCGCCTCGTCGCCTATTGGATCGGCCGCGAGCACTGGGGCCAGGGCGTCGCCACCCGGGCCCTCTCCAAGTTCCTACCGCTCGTGCCCACCCGGCCGCTGTATGCGTGGGTCGCCGCTCACAACCGCGGGTCGATCCGCGTCCTGGAGAAGTGTGGCTTCCACACCGTGCCCCACGAGGATCCGGCCGAAGTCCTCATGAAGCTGGATCCGGCGTAGGGGTGGCGGAGCAGAACGGATCCACCGGCGCGGACCACAGCGAGTAGCCCGGCGCCCCCGGGAAGCCGGCGAAGAAGACGCGGTCCCCCACCCGCTGGAAGCCCACGGCCCGCGCGGGCTTCCCTGGCGAGCCGTTGGGCACCGCCCGGGTCCCTTCGAGCGTGCCGTCCGTCACCCACGGGCCGTAGCCCACGTCCGGCGTCCAGCTCGTGAAGAACACGGTGCCCGTCCCGGTCGCGTAGAGCGGCGAGCCGTACTCATCCTGCGTGCTCAGCTTCGCGGAGAGCTTCCGGGTGCCGTCCGTGGTGCCGTCCGTCACCCAGAGGCTGACCTCCACGGGCGCGGGGCCGTGGACGTAGATGGCCTGCTTGAGGAGGATCTTCCCTCCGGCCCGTGCGACCTCCTCGTCCAGGACGCCCCCCTCCAGGTGCGCGTAGGGGTTGTCCAGGGTGGCCATGAACGTCCTGCCGCCGCCGGAAAGCGCCAGCCCGCGCAGCACCAGGTGCTTCCCGTTCTCGGTCCTGGACAGCATGACGGCGGACGTCCCCGCGATGCCCAGGAGCTTGCCCTCCTTGGCGAAGGCTCCCAGCTTCGCCGTGCCCGCCTGCGTGCCGTCCGTCTTCCAGACCTCCGTCGCGCCAGGGCCGTCGTTCACGAGCGCGAACACCGCCGTGGCGTCCACGACGTGGGCCTCGCTCAGCGCCACCGTCGCGGACGCGTCCAGTTGCTTCAGCCGGCGCGTTCCGTCCGCCGACCCGTCCGTGCTCCACAGCCGCGTCCCGGTCTCGGGGTCCTGGACGACGAACACCGCCGCGTCCCCGACCTTGAACATCCGCGCCAGACGGGCCTGGGCGCCGAAGACGTGGGTCCGGACCGTGCCGCCCTCCGTCCCATCCGTGCGCCACAACTGGAGGCCCGTCCCGTCCTGGAGGAAGAACAGGCGGCCGGTGGCCGTGTGCTCCTCGCCCACGAGCGTCGCGGCGGATCCGAAGTCCTTCAGCCGGACCGTGCCCGCGCCCGTGCCGTCCGTGCGCCACAGCTCCACGCCCCCCGTCGCGCAGGGGGCGTTGAAGAAGGACACGCCCGTGCCCAGCGCCCGGAAGCCGGAGACGGCGAGGTGGTCGGCGCACGCGGGCAGCTCGCGGGCCGGCTGCGTTCCCGCCACGGTGCCGTCGCTGCGCCAGACCTGGGATCCGCTGTCGGGGCTGTAGACCTCGAAGTACAGCCGCGCGCCGGCCGCCATCAGGTGGTGGATCGACGCACCCGTGCCAGGGGCCGGCGTCAGCCGCAGGGTCCCCGCGTCCGTCCCGTCGCTGCGCCAGAGCGCGTCACCCGAGCCATCATCCAGCGTGAAGTAGAGCGTGCCCGCCACGTCGGTCCGGTTCAGGGGAATCGGCTCCAGGGAGAGCGGCGACCCGGGCACGCGATCGGAGGGGAACAGCGGCTTCACCTCCCGCGCCACCCCGGGAGCACATGCGGCCGCGGGCGCGGGGGCTGCGTCCCCACCGGCGGCCTCGCCAGACGGATCCGCGGCCACCGTCTCCGGAAGGGGCGCCACCTGCGCCGCTCCGGCCTCCACCGGGCTCTCCGGCGCATCCCCTTCCTGCGCGCCGCCACAGCCCATGAGACAACCCACCACCGCCACGCTCCACCACGACTGCATCCGCATTGCCGCTCCGTTGTGATGCCGTACTGGCAGCAAGGTTGAATTCACGGAACGAACAACAACCCCTCCCCGCGGGGCATGTCGTACATCCGGAAATCAACAGCGAGCGCGGGCGCTCGCGTCGGGTGGGGGGACCGCACCGGACGGATCCACCGCGGGTGATCATCCCCACCCGCCAGGGCGCCTCCGCTGATCCGTGCTACAGGTCGGTTCCTTGATCAGCCGGAGAGCGGGTGTTAGCACCGCCGAACGCCCATGGATCCTCTTCCTCCCCGGGCGTTTCGAGCCTCCGCGTGAACGCCCTCGCCCAAGTCCCTTCGCCTTCGCTGCCCAGTGCCGGCGTCATCTGGACCCGCACGCTGGAAGCCATCCGCCAGGAGGGGCTGCACTACGCCCTCACCTGGCTGGAGCGGATGCGCCCCATGGAGGTGCGCGAGAACGCCCTGGTCCTGGGCGTGCCCGACCGCTTCTTCCGCGACTGGGTGGATGACCACTACCGCTCCATGCTGGAGACGCACCTCGCCCGGCTGGAGCCGTCCCTGGGCCGCGTCGCCTATGAGGTCGTCGTCGGTCCCCCGCCGTCGTCCTCGGACCTGCCGCCCACGCCCACCGTCAAGGTGAACTCGATGCGGCCCGCGCGGCTCAACCCGCGCTTCACCTTCGACACCTACGTCGTCGCGGACAGCAACCAGCTCCCCGCCGCCGCGGCGCAGGCCGTGGCCCACCGGCCGGGCCACAACTACAACCCGCTCTACATCTACGGCGGCACCGGTCTGGGCAAGACGCACCTGCTCCAGGCCGTGGGCAATCACATCTGGGAGAAGGACCCCACCCAGCGCATCGTCTACCTCTCCAGCGAGCAGTTCACGAACGAGTACGTGGAGAGCGTGCGCGAGCACCGCATGACGGACTTCCGCCGGAAGTTCCGCGAAGAGTGCGACGTGCTGCTCATCGACGACATCCAGTTCCTGGGCAAGCGCGAGGAGACGCAGAAGGAGTTCTTCTACACCTTCGAGACGCTCTTCGGCCTCAACAAGGCCATCGTGCTCACCAGCGACATGGTGCCCGCGGAAGTGCCCGGCATGGAGGACCGCCTGCGCAGCCGCTTCGCCATGGGCCTCATGGCGGACATCCGCGAGCCCACCTACGAGACGCGCGTCGCCATCCTCCAGAAGAAGGCGGAACAGGAAGGCCTCAACCTGCCGGACCCCGTGGCGCACTTCATCGCGAAGCACGTGCAGAAGAACGTGCGCGAGCTGGAGGGCGCGCTCGTGAAGCTGTCCGCGATGCACAGCCTCACGAAGCAGCCGGTGACGGAGGAGTTCGCGTCCCAGGTGCTGCGCGACATCCTGCCCGCGCAGCGCACCGTGGACGTGGAGGCCATCCAGCGCGAAGTGGCCCGCTTCTACAAGGTCACCGTGGAGGCGCTGAAGGAGGACCGGCGCCACAAGGCGCTCGCGCACGCGCGCCAGGTGGCCATGTACCTGAGCCGGAAGCTGACGAAGAGCTCCTTCCCGGAGATCGCCTCGCGCTTCAACAAGGACCACTCCACCGTCATCTCCGCCGTGCGCAAGGTGGAGGGCCTGCGGGAGACGGACGCGGCCGTGCACCGCGACCTGTCGGAATTGGAGACGAAGCTCGGCGGCATGTAGCCGCTTCAGTGCTGGGCCGGCTGCGACGGCGCGGACACCGCCCCGAGCGTCCTGCCACCCTCCTGGTCCCCCAGCTCCTCCGCGATGTCCCCCAGCGCGAGGATGCCCACCAGCCGCTTGTTCCGGTTCAACACCAGGATGCGGCGGATCTGCGAGGCCCTCATCTTCTGGGCCGCCTGGGAGAGGTCGTCGTCGTCGAAGACGTACTCCACGCCCCGGGTCATCGCCTGCGCCACCTGGGTGCGCTCCGCGTCCAGCCCCTGGGCCACCGCGCGGACCACGATGTCCCGGTCCGTGAGGATGCCCACCAGCTGGTCGCCATCACACACCGGGATGGGCCCCACGTTCAGGGCGCGCATCTTCTCCGCGGCGACCCTCAGGGAATCAGACGAGCGGACGACCTCCACGTCCGGTGTCATCACGTCACACACTCGTTGTGTTGCCATGGCATCTCTCCTGCCGGGGTTCCTCCTTCAGCGTGGACACCGCGTGGACGGATGACACGGGACTGTCTGTCCATTCCCCCGGGTGCCGGGCATGCTGCGGCTTCTTCGCCATGCCCTCTCTTTCATGCTCGCGTGCTTCCGGCCTTGCCGCCGCCTTGCTGTGTCTTTCCGCGTGCGGCGACGGGCCGGACGTTTATGCGCTGTCATTCAGCCTCCACTCGAACCGCGTGCGCGCGGCACGCGAGCCCCTCCCGGACCCTGAGTACTTCCTCGAGTCGGCGGACGGCCTCACGTTCCACGTGGACAGCGCCTTCGTCACCCTGTTCGACGTGCGTCTGGAATTGCCGCCGGGCATCCGGTGCGCTGACTACCGGGACGCACTGTCCCCGGTGATGGGCTGCGAGGACGCGGCGGAGGGACGGCCGGGCCGGCTGACCGTGGCGGGCCCTTTGGATCTGGACCTGCGGCGGGGGTTGACCCTCAGGGGAGGAGGCCTTCCCATTCCCCCGGGCGTCTATCCCCGCATCGAGGCCCGGCTGGAACCGGGGACGTCCACCGAGCCGAGCTTCCGGTCCCGATCGAGCTTCACCTGGCAGGGACGGCCCCGGGTGCTGGAGGTGGACTTCCAGTCCGACGCGGTCCTCCGCTTCGAGCCCCGAGGCCCGCTGGACTTCGCCTCGGCGGGGGATGGCTCCGGCCTCCAGGGCTGGCTGCTCGTGGACTCCTGGCTCGCGGAAACACCCGTGGCGGCGTGTCTGGAGTCCGGCGACCTGACCTTCTCGGGGGACCTGCTGCGGCTGGAGACAGGCCAGGGCGCCTGCGCGGGTGCGGCGGAGCGGCTGCGCGGAGACATCGAAGCCAGCGGCGTGATGGGACTGACTCCCCGTCCATGACGGCCGTGTGAAATGTCTCTCCATGGATGCCCCGGGCAGGGAAGGGCTGTTCTCTTTTCCCGGCGCTGGGGCATGCTGCGGCTTCGCGAGCCCTTCGGGGCCTGCGCATCGGGACGCCCGGCCGGAAGCGCTCCCCCTGACGCGTTGCTTCCGACATGCCCCCATTCCCTGGTTGCGTACTTCCGGCCTCGGGCCGGCACCACGCTGCGCCTGGAGAGACAGGGGAGGGTGCGTGCGAAGGCGCCGCGGAACGCGTGAAACACAACATCGAAGCCAGCCCCAAGCTGTCCCTCGCATCCCCCCGGTAATCCCATGTCCATGACTTCCCGTTGGCTGTGTCTGTCTTTGATGACCCTGGGACTGTCCGGCTGTAACACCGGAACCCATACCCGGCTCATCTTCTCGCTGGACGCGAACCTGCTGGGCGCGTCTTCCGGGATGGCTCCGGCCTCCAGCGTCCGGGCCATGACGTCCCCGCCCACGCCTCCGGACATCAAGTCGGGCGATGGCATGCGCTTCCATCTGGTGGACGCGAGCGTCCGGGTGTCCGACATCCGTCTGGAATTGGCGGGAGGGCTCGGCTGCGATGACGTGCGCGCCCGGCTCCCTGAAGGCACCGGGTGTGTGCAGTCCGAAGGTTCCCCGGCCACGGTGACGCTCGCGGGTCCGTTCGGCATCAACCTGCCGTCCGGGGAAGCCTCCGGCGCCGTGATGGAGCTCCCTCCCGGGACCTACCGGCGGATCGCCTTCGTGTTGGGGAAGAACGGCTTCACGGCCCAGACCGTCCACGCCGGAGACGCGGCCTGGGGCATGGACCTGGACCTGCCGGAAGGCACGGCCATGTCCTTCGAGGCCGCCTCCGACCTCACGCTGGAGGAGGGTGGCTCGCTGCGCGTGATGTTCGACCAGGATGCCTGGCTGAAGGAGCTGCCCCTGTCCGCGTGCTACGAGAACGGAGACTGGCCCCGGCCGGGGCCCAAGCGGAGCCTGGACGAGGTGGGCGGCGAGTGCCAGGGCGCCGGAGACCGGGCGCGCGACGCCATCCGCACCCAGGTCAAGCTGCAGACCCGTTCCTTCTGACCGCCGTCCCTACTTGTAGACCATCGAGGACAGCCACCGGTCCAGCATCGGCACCAGGAAGAACCCCCAGACCGCCGGGCTGACAAGCCCCAGGACGATGCCGGTGATGGCTTGTCCCCGGCGGCCGATGGGCGGAGTGGCCTTCAGGTCCACGCGCGTCAGCGCCACCACGCCGCAAATCACCGCGATGGGTGAGAGCAGCGGCATGAACACCGCGCCGAAGCCGAAGTGCACGGCCTGACGCGCCAGCGGGTTGTTGAAGCGCAGCTCCCACAACAGCTTCAGCGCTCCGGACGACACCGGCAGCCGGAAGAAGAGCTGGTTGCGCACGTCGCGGTGGATGCGCAGCGCGATGAGCAGGCCGGGGATGGCGCACAGGAAGAAGAGGAAGCGGCCGTCGCGCTCCAGCGCGTCCGCGGCCACCGCCATCACCAGCGGCGTGGGCACCAGCGCGTGCCGCGCCCAGCGCTGCCCCAGGAAGAAGGCCACGCCCACCGGCACGGGGACGAGCAGCACCAGCGCGAACAGCGACTGCCGCGTCGCGCGCAGCCCCCACTGCGCCAGCGCGGCGGCCACGCCCACGCAGAGCAGCAGCGTCACGCCGGCCACCAACCACGCCCATTCATCCCGCTTGCCCCAGTAGCGCTGGCGCAGGGCCTCCAGGTAGTTCACGTCCGGGCGCGCCGCGCAGGCCTGGCAGTACAGCCGCACGCCCAGGCCCGGCACGGACGTGGCGCAGTCCGCGCAGAGGAAGGTCCCGCAGCGGGTACAGGTGGCGCCCGCGGGCTGCTCCGGGTGGACGGCACAACGGACCTGCTGGGAAGCGGGCACCTCCAGGCTCATGTCCGCAGTGTCGCACGGCGAGCAACACACGGCACCCTGACGCCCACCCGGTCGCCTTCCGGCTTACAGGCTCCGGGGCGCGTGCTAAGCGCGCGAGAGACCGACCTGAACCGTGGAGGAACCTTGTCCCGATTGAAGGCCCTCGCCGCAGCGGCCCTGTTCGTGGGGCTTCCGGCGCTCGCGCAGACCCCCGAGGCGAAGCCGCTGGAGCCCGGCCGCGAAAACCTGGCCATCCCGTATGAGAAGTACACGCTGCCCAACGGCATGGAGGTCATCCTCTCCGTGGACCGCAAGCTGCCCGTGGTGGCCGTCAACGTCTGGTACCACGTGGGCGCCTACGACGAGCAGCCGGGCCGCACCGGGTTCGCGCACCTCTTCGAGCACATGATGTTCCAGGGCTCCAAGCACGTGCCGGACGACGTGCACATCGGCCTGCTGGAGCAGGCGGGCGCCACGGACCTCAACGGCACCACCAGCTTCGACCGCACCAACTACTACGAGACCGTGCCCAGCAACCTGCTGGAGACGGCGCTGTGGTTGGAGAGCGACCGCATGGGCTTCCTGCTGGACGCCATCACGGAGAAGAGCCTCCAGACGCAGAAGGAGGTCGTGAAGAACGAGCGCCGTCAGGGCGTGGAGACGGCCCCCTACGGTGAAGCGCAGGAGAAGGCGTGGCAGGCGCTGTTCCCCGCGCCGCACCCGTACTCCGGCAACGTGATCGGGTCCATGAAGGACCTGGACGCGGCCACGGTGGAGGACGTGAAGGCGTTCTTCCGCAAGTGGTACGCGCCCGCCAACGCGACGCTCGCCATCGTGGGCGACTTCGACCCCGCGAAGGCCAAGGCGCTGGTGGAGAAGTACTTCGCCACGCTGCCCTCGGGCCCCAAGCCCCAGCGCCCGGACGTGCAGCCGGTGAAGGTCGCGCGCGAGACGGTCATCCGCCACGACGAGAAGGTGGCCACGCTGCCCCTGCTCACCATGTCCTGGCTCACCGCCCCGTACCTGAAGCCCGGGGACGCGACGGCGGACGTGCTCGCCACCGCGCTGGGCACGGGCCGCGCGAGCCGCCTGTTCCGCCGGCTGGTGCTGGACAAGCAACTGGCGCAGAGCGTGGAGGCCGTGCAGCAGAGCCAGGGCGCGCAGTCCGTCTTCTCCATCGAGGCGGTGGCCCGGCCCGGCGTCACCACGGATCAACTGAAGAAGGAGATCGACGCGGTGCTGGACGAGGTCCGCAAGGACGGCGTCACGCAGGAAGAGATTGTCCGCGCGCGCACCCGCTATGACACGCGCCAGTTGGCGGGCCTGCAGGCCGTGGGCGGCTCCGGCAGCAAGTCCGACACGCTCCAGACGTACAACCAGTTCGTGGGCGAGCCCAGCTACGTCGCGCAGGACCTGGCGCGCTACCAGGACGTCACGCCCGCGTCGGTGAAGCAGTTCGCCAACGACGTGCTGCGCCCCGACGGCCGCGTCGTCCTTCACGCGGTGCCGCCCGCCAACAAGGCCGCGCCGTCTTCCGCCCCGGGCAAGGAGGCCCGCTAGTCATGCACCGCCGAATCCTCACTGCCCTCCTCACGCTGTCCGTCGCCGGCTGCGCCACCACCAAGCCCGCGGAGACGCCTCCCGCCGAGACGGCTCCCGCCGCGCAGCCGCAACCCCAGACACCGGCGCAGGACGCGGAGGCCTTCCGCGCCCAGCCGCCCAAGCCGGGCCCGTCTCCGGAGCTGGTGCTGCCCACGTTCGAGCAGGCGAAGCTGGACAACGGCCTCACCGTCATCGTCAGCACGCGCAAGGAATTGCCGCTGGTGTTCGCGGGCATCGCCTTCGCCTCGGGCGTGTCGCAGGAGCCCGCCGCGAAGCTGGGCATCGCGGACCTGTCCTACCGCATGCTGCTGGAGGGCGCGGGCAAGCGCGACACGGTAGCGCTGGACAACGCGTTCGCGGACCTGGGTGTTTCGCCCTCGCTGTCGGTGGATCCGGACGGCGCCTTCGTGGGCGCGCGCGTGCTCACGACCAACGTGGACGCGGTGATGGGCCTGCTGTCGGACGTCGTGCTGCGGCCCACCTTCGACGCGAAGGCCTTCGATCGGCGCAAGAAGCAGCAGCTGGGTGAGCTGGTGCGCCGCATGGGCGACCCGAACTTCCTGGCGCAGCAGGCCTACTACCAGGCCGTGTTCGGCGCGGACCACCCGTATGGCCACACGTCCGGCGGCACGCCCAAGACGGTGGAGGCCCTCACGCTGGCGGACGCGAAGAACTTCTACGTGAAGAACACCGGCCCTCGCGCCGCCGCGCTCATCATGACGGGCGACGTGACGCTCCAGCAGGCCGTGGAGTGGGGGAAGAAGTACTTCGGCGGGTGGAAGGGCGGGGCCGTGGCGCCCAAGCCGCCGCCCGCGCCGCCCGCGCCGCCGCGTCAGCAGGTGCGCGTGGTGCCCAAGCCGGGCCTGGAGCAGACGGTGGTGCTGGTGGGCCGTCCCGGCCTCGCCTCGGGCCACCCGGACGAGTACCCGCTGGAGCTGGCGACCACGGTGTTCGGCGGCTTCTTCGGCAGCCGGCTCAACATGAACATCCGCGAGGACAAGGGCTACAGCTACGGCGCCAACGCGCACCTGGGCACGCGCCTGGGCGTGGGTCCGCTCACCGCGTACGCGGCCGTGCGGCAGGACGTGACGGGCCCGGCGCTCAACGAGTTCATCAAGGAGCTGGCCGGCATCAAGTCCAACCCCATCACGGAGAAGGAGCTGGCCGCCGCGCGTGAAGGTCTCATCCGCGCGTTCCCGGGCGCCTTCGAGACGGTGGAGGGCCTGGGCGGCAGCGCCGCGCAGCTCTACTTCCACCGCCGGCCGATGGATGAGTTCAAGCGCACCGTGCAGGGACTGGAGAACGCCAGCGCCGCGGAGGTGCAGCGCGTGGCCGAGTCCTACCTGGACCCCGCCAACATGCAGGTGGTGCTCGTGGGCGACCCGCTGGTCATCCAGGAGCAGGTGACGCCGCTCAACCTGGGCAAGCTCACGCTGGTGGAGACGCCGGCGACTCCGTAGCGCGGCGCTTCACTGTCTGGATTTGAAGCCGGGGTCCCGACGCGGGTGTCGGGGCCCCGGTTTTTTTCATTCCCGGGTGGGCTCCCTGTCGGCGGCCTCGCGGGCGTCGGCGGCGCGGCGGCCCTGCAGCTCGCGCTCCTCGTCATCCACGTTGTCGAGGACGCTCTGGGGATTGGTGATGGGCCCGCCCACGGGGCCGTCGCTGTCGAGGGCGAACTTCTGCTCCTCGGTGGAGTGCTTGGCGTCGTCCGCGTACAGGGGCTTGGTGTCGTCCGCCTCCAGCCCCCGCTCCACGCGGTCCTTGGCGAAGCCGGGCTTGTGGGCGGTGTCGCTCTTCTTGCGGCTGGTCATGGGTTGCTCCGGAAGGTGGTGGGACAGCTCACACAGGCTGAATGTCGGCAGCGCCGCGCCCGAGCACCACGGTGGGCTGGTTGCCTGCCCCCTGACCTGGGAGCGAGGAAGCGGCTAGGATGGGGCGTCATGGCCGGACGCAGCGGGAGCAGCCAGCGGCACGAGGGGACGACGTCCTCCGTGGGCGCGCGCGTGCGGACCGTCCTGACCGAGACTCGCACTCGCACCGGCCTGACTCCTGACGGAGCACGGACCGCCTGACTTCCGAAGCGGACCTCTTGAAGGTCCCCCTTCCGAACCCGGCCCCGCGCTCCTCCCGAGCGCGGGGCTTTTTCGTTGCCCCACACCCGTCGGTCGAATCCCCAGAGGCCCCGCATGACCCCGCTTCCGATGAGTCCCCCCAGCCCCCGAGTTCCGCCGTTCCGCGAGGAGGCCGTGTCATGCGCGTGATGAAATTCGGTGGCACCAGTGTCGCGGATGCGGAACGGATGCGCGGGGTGGTGGCGCTGGTGGAACAGGCGCGCAAGGCCGAGCGGGTGATGGTGGTGGCGTCCGCGGTGTCGGGCATCACCAACCTGCTGGTGGAGGCGGCGAGGGTGGCGCAGGAGGGCGAGTCCGTGCAGGAGGCCTGCGCCCGGTTCGACGAAACGCACTCCGCCATCGCGAGGGCGCTGGGCGCGGACCTGAAGCCCGCGCAGACGCGGCCGCTGGCGGAGGGGCTGGTGGCGCTGGGCGCCGAGCTGCGCGGGCTGTTGCAGGGCGTGGGGCTCCTGCGGGAGTGCTCGCCGACGGTGCTCGCGCACCTGTCCGCGCTGGGGGAGCGGGCGTCGTGCCTGCTGCTCGCGGCGCTGCTGGAGGCGCGGGGTCTTGGGCCCATGAGCGTGGACCCGAGGCAGGTGCTGGTGTGCACGGGGGATCCGCTCCAGGCCACGCCCCGGGTGGAGGAGATCCGCGCGCGGTTCGCGCCCCTTCGTGACGGCGGACCGGGGCTGATGTTGATGCCGGGCTTCTTCGGGGGCGACGCGCGGGGCAAGACGCTGTCGCTGGGGCGGGGTGGGTCGGACTACTCGGCGGCGCTGGCGGCGGCGGCGCTGGATGCGCGGCTGTTGGAGATCTGGACGGACGTGGACGGCATCTACAGCGCGGACCCGCGGCTGGTGCCGGAGGCGTTCGCGCTGGAGGAGGTGAGCTTCGAGGAGGCGATGGAGCTGGCCTACTTCGGCGCGAAGGTGCTGCACCCGAAGTCCATTGCCCCCGCGAGGGAGCGCGGCATCCCGGTGCGCGTGTGCAACAGCTTCCGGCCGGAGCACCCGGGCACGCGGGTGACGGCCACGGCGCCGTCGTCGCGGCACCCGGTGCGCGGGCTGTCGTTCCTGCCGGACATCGCGCTCATCAACATCGCGGGGGCGGGGCTGAAGGGCGTGCCCGGCACGGCGGCGCGCGTCTTCGAGGCGATGGCGCGCGCGTCCATCTCCGTGGTGCTGATCACCCAGGGCTCCAGCGAGTCCTCCATCAGCTTCTGCGTGGGAGAGGCGGAGGCCGCGAAGGCGGTGCTGGCGCTGGAGGATGCGTTCGAGGTGGAGCGCGAGGCGGGGAAGGTGGACCCCATCGAGCACCAGCCGGGGCTCGCGGTGTTGAGCATCGTGGGAGACGGGATGCGGCACCGGGTGGGCGTGGCGGGGACGTTCTTCAGCGCGCTGGCGGACGTGGATTGCAGCATCGCGGCCATCGCGCAGGGGTCCAGTGAGCGCAGCATCTCCGCGGTGATTTCACGCGAGGACGGGCCGCGAGCGATGGCGCACGTGCACCGCAAGGCCTTTGGCACCACGGAGGTGGTGGAGCTGCTGGTGGCGGGCGTGGGCACGGTGGGCGGGGAGCTACTGCGGCAGATCCACCAGCAGGCGCCGAAGCTGCGGGCGCATGGGTTGGATTTGCGGGTGTGTGCCATTGCCAATAGCAGACACAGTCTGGTGGCGCCGGAGGGCGTGGCGCTGGACGGCTGGAAGGCGCGGCTGGAGGCGAGTGAGACTGGCTTCACGCTGGACACGTTCCGCGCGTGGGCGAAGGCGCGCAGGCCGGGCCGGCCCATCTTCGTGGACTGCACGAGCAGCGAGGACGTGGCGCTGGGCTATCCCGCGCTGATGGCGTCCGGGCTGCATGTGGTGACGGCGAACAAGAAGGCCAACGCGGGGCGGCAGGAGCACTGGAGGGCGCTGCGGGAGACGGCGGTGCGGCACCAGCGCAGGTTCCTCTACGAAACGAACGTGGGGGCGGGGCTGCCGGTCATCGACACGTTGAAGAACCTGCTGCGCACGGGAGACACGGTGCACCGGGTGGAGGGCATCCTGTCGGGTTCGCTGTCGTTCATCCTGGGGCTGACGGAGGCCGGGGTGCCGTTGTCGAAGGCGGTGGGCACGGCGATGGAGAAGGGCTTCACGGAGCCCGACCCGCGAGACGACCTGGAGGGCACGGACGTGGCGCGCAAGGTGCTCATCCTCGCGCGTGAGCTGGGGCGCACGCTGGAGCTGGAGGAGGTGGCGCTGGCGTCGCTGTTGCCGGAGGAGTTCGACGCGAAGGGGCCGCTGCCGGAGTTCCTGGCGCGGCTGCCGCAGGCGGATGCGGTCTTCCAGAAGCGGGTGGACGCGCACCGGAAGGAAGGCAAGGTGCTGCGCTACGTGGGCAGCGTGGGACCGGAGGGCGTGAGCGTGGGACTGGTGCCGGTGCCGCTGGAGCATCCGCTGGCGGCGGTGAAGGGCGGCGAGAACGCGCTGAGCTTCCTGTCGGAGCGCTACAGCCCCACGCCGCTGGTGATCCGAGGCTACGGCGCGGGAGCCGCGGTGACGGCGGCGGGGGTGCTGGCGGATGTGTTGCGATTGGTGGAGGGGCCGTTGCCTTAGGAAAGGGGAGGGCGGGCTGTTCCGTCGGGTGGGAGCAGCCCGTCCGCTTTCGGCGACTCCTTCTTGAGAGGCAACGGACGCGGCGGCGCGACCACCACCTCCATCGAGAGGGGGCTTTTCTCCGCGACCCAGCGGGCCCAGAGCTTTGGCTGGGGTGGGTCGAGTCGTGAGGGTTCCACGCGGATTGCCAGCCAGTTGCGCTCCCGCAAGTAGAGGTCGTGGCCCACGGGCAAGAGCTCCGTCTGAAGGAAGTAGTGCAGGTTTTCGGTGCTGTCCTTGGACGCCGCCAGGATGCCGAGGAACCGCAGCAGGTCCGGAGGTTTATTGCTGATGGGAGAGGACGTGATCTGTTCGATGATGGCTTCACCCACCGCCGTTTGGGTATCCAACTGGTGCTCGGGATGGCGTGACCGGATGCGACCCCAGGCCCCCAGGTGGACGTCACCCGACAGCACTGTCACGGAGGCGCTCGACCGCTTGGCCAATGAGAACAAGTCCATGATCAGTCGCGTGCGCTCCCCCCGGTGTATCTGCGACTCCCACTGATCCAACATATCGTCACGAAGTTCGGTGAATCGTCCCGCCAGGCTCTCCAACTCCTTGCTGAAGCGCAGGTGGACCACGGGAATCGAGGACACCACCAAGATGTGATGGGCCTTGTAGCCCTCTTTCTTGGTCTTGCGCTGACAACAGGCTTCCCGCCAGTCATCAAAGGCCTTCCACTGGCCTTCGCTCATCACCGGAAACTCGCCATTGCCCCGGCCCTTCGTCTTGCCCTTCGCCGGGGGGCTCGTGCGCCCGCTGCGAAGATCCAGCATGACCACGTCCAGGTCACAATCCTTGCTGGAGAAGGTCATGGCCTGGAAGTAATGGCGCTTCTGCTCAGGCGTCCAGGGTCCAACATCGGGCAGCCGTGGTGTTTTGGGACTCTCCAGGTGACCGATCTGGAAGGCTTCGAAGGCACGCGCCGCCGCGCTGTAGATGTCCTGGAACCAGGGCGTCTGCTGCAAATCCTCGTACGATCCCCAGCCATCGAAGATGTCGTGATCGTCCCACATGAACAGGCCGGGGACCCGTGCCAGCATCGGCGCGATGCCTTGAGCTCCATTCCACTGCTCCTGATACAGCTCGACGTACTCTGCCATTACCCGATCCGCGAAGCCGTTTGGCACAGGTTCACGGAGCGTGTTCGACAACTTCCGGATCGGCTTCATTTCATTCATCGACGCCCGGATTGAATCCGCGTAGACCTGATCCCCACCTCCGATGAGCAACTGGAAACCGGAGGGCTTCCGGGGGTGCCCAGGGGCAGACCGGTGCTCATCCAGCATCCTCTCCCAGAGACCGCGGGACTCATCACTGTCCTGATCGTCCTTCTTTTGATCTTCGGATCCGTTGCACGAAAAGAACGCGATTCGTGGTGACGCCCCCTCGGCGGGGACAATCACATCATCCACAACCAGAGGCTGTTTCGGGAACACATAGGACAGCGTTTGATCCTTTGGGAGCGCTGGCGGTTGGAAGGAGAAGGGACGATCGGGTTGAGCAGGGTCTTCGAAGTGGTACTTCAACCGCCGCGCTTCGGACTTGCGCGGGAGGATGACTTCCCACCGCCACACGACTCCTGATGCATGCCCCTGCAGCCAGCTGAAATCCGCCGCGGGCCGAGCCTCTTCGGAGGTAAATACTTTCGCCCCCTGCTCATCCGTGAAGCAGAGCCTCATTGGGAGAGGCTGCTTCGGGTCCGTGCCTCTCAGGAACAGGTTGAGGAAGAAACTCCAGGTATCCTCACCCTGAGGGTCATAGGTCACCTGTTCCTTCGCGTAGAGGATGGGTCCCAGCAATAGCTCCATGATTTCCCCCGGCTCATGAGTCCTTGTGGTCCAGCGGGCCAAACCCTGACATGGATTGCCACTGAGCGTCCATGGGCAGGCAGGTGATTGCTGTGGAGGTGCTAGGCTTTCCATGATGACGAAAAGCCTGACATTCTGCGCAATGGTGCTCTGGATGGCCGCGTGCGCGTCCGGCACGCCGCTTCAGCAGCGCTGGGACGAAGCCGAAGCCGAGTGCGGTGACGCAAGCAGCGACGCCTGTGTGACCCTGGTGTGTGGGGACACGGCCTGCGGCTTCTTCCGGTGCGAGGACGTGCCCGGAGAGGTGGTGCTGGCACGCGGACTGCCGCCAAGGCCGCCACCTGTAGCCGTAGCGCCCGCGCCGGGAAGCGGACCCCGGCGCAACTGGGGCGGCAGCATGGGCCTGCCGGGAGATGTGGAACCGGTGATGGTGTTCCCCTGGTACGGGACACCCAAGCCCGTGCCTCCGCTGAGGCAGCTACCGGCGGGGCAGTTCCAGAAGCACCACATCTTCCCGCAGGAACAGCGCCTCGCGGAGTGGTTCGCTCGTAAAGGCATCGACATCCACCAGTACACCCTCCCCATCCCTGTGCACATCCACCGACGCATCCATGGTGGAGGACCAAAAGGAGGATTGTGGAACCAAGCGTGGCGTGAGTTCCGGAAGGAGAACGAGGACGCCCAAGCACCGGAGATCTTCAAACACGCTGGGGAACTCATCTACCGCTTCCAGCTTCTGGGTGGGCCTATCGAGAAGTACAACTGACCGTCCATGACCCGGTTTTTTCACCTTCGCCACGACAAGACCGCCAACTTCCGCCGCAACGGCCTCATCGATGCCGCGCATAAATGGGGATTGCCCGGCCTGAAGAACTGCCCCGGATGTGGAGCGACCTGGAGCGTCTCCGCCCAGTTCTATCCAGGGGTCGACCTGTCCGAGCTGCCTGAAGAGGCGGAATTCAAAGAGCCCCGAGCAGAGCCCTTCTCCGAGTTGGTTCGTCTCCGGGAGTTGGTGCGTCCCCTGACGCCTCCCAACGCAAGACTTCCACCTGGCACCAATTTCGGCCCGCTGGTGGGCCGCGCCTCCGGTCAGTTCGAGGGCTTCGCTGGACTTGAGGATTGTCTGATCGTCCTGCGGCGCGACACGCTCGAAGCCCTCCAGTCGGCAGGCGTGCGTGGCCTTCAGGGATGTCGGACAGAGTTGTACTTCCGGCAGAAGCCTCCTCCGGACGTCCTCGAACTCCAGCTCGAACCCAGAGGCCTGCTGCATCCAGATTGTTTCCCGCCGGATCTGGCGCCGCCATGCGCCACCTGCGGACGCCTGGGCCTCCGTCTTCCGGATGATCCCATTCTCGACGGTGCTTCATTGCCCACGGACATGGACCTGTTCCGAGTTGGCAACTACAGCACCGTCCTCATCGGCACGGAGCGGTTCAAGGACGCGGTGGAGCAGGGCGGTTGGACGGGCATCTCCTTCCGGGAGCTTCCGGTCCGCTGAAGCCTCAGAAGGGCGGTGGCTCCACCACCACCTCCATGGGCAGGACCTCCTTCTCCGCGATCCACTTCACCCAGAGCTTCGGTCGCGCGGTCGTGTCGTGGTGCTTGGGCCGCTCCAGCCGGATGGACAGCCAGTTGCGGTCCCGCAGGTACAGCTCCTTGCCCACTGGCAACAGCTCCGTGTGCAGGAACCCGGGCAGGTCCTCCCTCGAATCCTCCGACAACGCCAGCATCCCCTTGAACGCGAGCCACCCCGGCGGCGGATGCACGATGGGCGAGGACGTCACCTGCTCGATGAACACCTCTCCCACCGTGCCCAATGCAGGCACCAGGTGATCCGGGTTCCTTGACCGCACCCGCGCCCGGGCCCCCACGTGCACGTCGCCGGACAACACCGTCACCGCGCAGTAGGACTTCTTCGCCAAGGAGAACAGGTTCATCAACAGCCGCGTGCGCTCGCCCCGGTGCACCGCGGACTCCCACTGGTCCAGCAGGTCGTCTCGCAGCCCCATGCTTCCCCCACTCATCCGCTCCATCGCCGGCCCGAAGCGCAGGTGCACCAGCGGCACCGAGGACACCACCAGCACGTGCCTCGCCTTCTTGCCGTTCTCCGGCCGCCGGCGGTGCTCGTCCCTCCAGGCGTCGAACGCGTCCCACTGCGACCGGCTCATCACCGTGAACTCGGTCTGCGGATGCGCGTCTTCGGTCTCGATCACCCGGCTGGTCCGCCCGCTCCTCAGGTCCAGCAACACCACGTCCAGGTCGCAGTCCGCCGTGGAGAAACAGAACGTCTGGAAGTAGTGCCGCGCGGGTTGCACCACGCCCCGGTCGTCCGGCTCGCGCGCCCGCGCCGGCTGCTCCAACCAGCCTCGCTGGAAGGCCTCGAACGTCCTCGCCGCCGCGCTGTAGATGGCCCGGTACCAGGGCGCCTGCTGGAGCTCCTCGTGCGAACCCCACCCGTCGAAGATGTCGTGGTCGTCCCACATGAAGAGCCCCGGCACCCGCCGGAGCAACGGCGCGATGCCCTGGCTCCCGCCCCACCGCTCCCGGTAGAGCCAGACGTATTCCACCAGCAGGCGCTCCTCCAGCCCCTCCGGAACCGGCAGCGACTTCCGCTCCGAACGGGACAGCTTCATGAACGCGTTCAACACATCCATCGTGTTGTGCAGCGAGTCCGCGTAGAGCTGATCCCCACCACCCAGCAGCAACTGGAACCCCGGCGTCTTCGCCGGATCCACCGGGTCCTTCTGATGGTGTTGCAGCATCCGCTCCCAGAGCGCGAAGGGCTGCGCCAGGTCGCTCCAATCACTCGCACGGCTGGCGCCGTTGCAGGAGAAGAACGCGATGTTCGGTGACACGCCCCTCGCGGGGACGACGACGTCCGACACCACCAGCGGCTCTGGCGGGATGACCTTCGAGGACAGCGGCCGGTCATCTCGCGGCGGCGGACGCTCGAAGGTCACCGGCACGCCGGGCTCCTCCGGCGATTCGAAGTGATAGGACAGCCGCTGGGCCACGTCCGTGCGCGGCAGGACGACCTCCCAGCGCCACACCACGCCCCGGGTGTTCTTGGGCAGCGCGGTGAAGTCCACCGCGGCCGTGGCCTGGTCGAACACCGCGACCCGTTTGCCCTTCGCGTCCTTGAAACACAGCCGCAACGCTGGGGGCTTCTTCGCCGACGTGCTGTCGAGGAACACGTTGACGAAGAAGCTCCACACGTCATGGGACTTCGGGTCCGGCGTGGCCTGCGCCCTGGCGTACAGGATGGGTCCCAGCAAGAGCTTCATGGGCAAAGCCTTGCATGGACGGCCCCTCCTGTCTCACCCCTTGGGCGCGGCGAGCGGCTGGTACGTGCCGAAACTCCAGACGTTCCCCTCGGGGTCCAGCGCACTGAAGTCCCGCGAGCCGTAGTCCGTGTCGTGCAGCTCCATCGCGATGCTCGCGCCCGCGGCCTTCGCCCGCGCGTAGAGCGCGTCCGGGTCCGTCACCACCACGTAGATGCCCTGGTTCTTCACCGGCACCTGCCTGGACGCGGCCATCTTCAGCCGGCCACCCTCCGCGCCACCGAACATCACGAGCCCATGGCCCAACGTCAGCTCGACATGGGCGATGGCACCGTCAGGCTTGCGGTAGACGACCCGCTCCTCGCAGCCGAAGGCCTGCTTCAGGAAGCGCAGGGCGGCCTCCGGGTCCGCGTAGTGGATGAAGGGATAGATGCTGGGCAGGGGCGTGGACATGGCGATGTCTTCCTTTCACCGCGCATCCTGCCCATCCCCCTCCGGCGCTTCTTGTACGGATTTCACCTGCGAGCCGGATTCGAAGCCGCCCGCGTCGGGCAGCGAGCGGCGCAGCAGGGAGGACGGCGGCCCGCCGGTGAACTGGCGGAAGTCCCGGTTCAGGTGCGCCTGGTCGAAGTAGCCCATCTCCACCGCCAGCTCCGCCCAGCGCACCGGCCCACCGGCCTTGATGCACTCCACCGTCCGGTCGAAGCGCAGCAGCCGCGCCAGCCGTTTCGGAGGCAGCCCCACCTGTTCGTGGAACTGGTGGATGAGGTGCTTGTGGCTGTGGCCCAGCTCCTCCGCCAGCGTGGCGATGTCCACCTGGCCGCCCGTCCGCTGGATGCGCTCCACCGCCCACCGCACCCCGGCCTCCACCTTCGGGCCGCGCTCCACGCGCTGGAGCAGGAAGGCGTCCGCGCGAGCAAAGCGCGTCTCCCAGTCCGGCGCCGCCTCCAACTGCTCCACAAGCCGCCGCGCCTCGCCGCCCCAGAGGTCCTCCAGGCCCGTCACGCGGTGGGACAGCTCGTGCATGGGCACGCCGAAGACGCTGCGCGCTCCCAGGGGCGTGAGGTTCACCTGGAGCCCGTGGGACACGCCGCCGTGCTCGGTGGTGCTCCAGCGCTCGTCCAGGCCCGCGACGAAGCCGGAGCGGTGGCGCGTCACCCGGCCCGCGTCGTCCAGGTGCTTCAGCAGCGGACCGAACTCCAGGATGAGCACCACCTGCACGCCGGGCAGCTCCTGCCGGCGCATGGGCTGGGGCATGGCCTCGCGATAGCCGCAGTAGTCCCGGACCAGCGGCGCCAGCGCCGGGGGCGGCGTGGCCAGCGCCATCTCCCATCCGCCCCGCTCGGACGCGTGGCGCACCACCCGGACACGATGCATCCGGAGACTATTTCGAGCCCTTGCGCAGGAAGTCCAGCAGGGCCGCGTGCCACTTCTCCGGCGCCTCGAAGTGGGGGATGTGGCCCACGTTGGGCAGCTCCACCAGCGTGGCGCCCGGGATGGCGGCGGCGGTCTTCTTCCCCAGCGCCGGGTACTGCCCCAGCTTCGGCAGCAGCGCGGGCGGCACGCTGCCCTTGCCCACCACCGTGCGGTCCTCCTGGCCAATCACCACCAGCGTGGGGACCTTCACGTTCGGGAACTCATGCACCACGGGCTGCTCGTAGATCATCGTCTGCGTGGCGGCGGACACCCAGGCCAGGCGCGGGTACTCGCCGCTGAGCGTCTGGCGGTAGAGGACCTGGACGTATTCGTCGTACTCGGGCTTCCACTTCACGTAGTAGCCGCGCTGGTACTTGCGCAGGCCTTCCTCCGTGGCCTTGAGGTTCTCCTGGTAGAGGTCCTCGGTGGACTTCCACGGGACGGACTCGCGGTAGTCCTCCAGCCCGATGGGATTCTCCAGCACGAGCTGCGTCGTCACCTCCGGGTACATCAGCGCGAAGCGCGTGGCGAGCATGCCGCCCATGCTGTGGCCCACGACGGCGGCCTGCTTCACGCCCACCGTGTCCAGCACCTGCTTCGTCAGCGACGCCAGCGTGTGGAAGCTGTACGCGATGGCCGGCTTGGACGACTTGCCGAAGCCCACCTGGTCCGGCACGACGACGCGGTAGCCCGCGCCCGTGAGGACGCGGAGGGTGTCCTTCCAGTACGCGCCGAAGAAGTTCTTGCCGTGCAGCAGCACCACCGTGCGCCCGTTGGCGTTGGCCGTGGGCTTCACGTCCATGTACGCCATGCGCAGGTCCTGACCCTCCAGCGTCACGGGCAGGAACTGCACCGGGGCGGGGTAGGGGTAGCCCTCCATGCCCAGGCCCAGCGCCTCCGGTGCGCGTTTCGCGTCCTGCGCGTTCGCGGCCGGGGCGGACAGGAGCAGCGCGGAGAGCAGCAGGGCGGGGACGCGGACGGAGGACATGGGGCTCCTTGGCGGGAACGGGACGCGCGGGAACGGCAGTGTGGCCAGGACATTCCCCCGCGTCGCGGATTTCAGAGCGCCCCGCCCTCGCGGAGGTTGATGCCGAACTCCAGGTAGCCCTTGAGGCAGACCATCATGTGCATCCAGCCGCCCGCGTTGCCGTAGGACGCCTCGAAGCCCTTCTCATCCGGCTTCCACCCGGACTCGCTCACCTTCACCATCGTGTTGCCTGCGTCCAGCGGCACGAAGGTCATCTCCACGCGCGTGAGGGAGCCGCGGTCCGCGGGCCACTCGAAGACGATGCGCTCGTTGGGAATCACCTCGCGCGTGATGACGTCGAACTCGCCGGGGGCCTCCGCGAAACTCCACTTCACCGTGGTGCCCGCCGCCAGCGGACCGCTGCTCGTCGTCACGAAGTAGCCGCTCAGCTTCGCGGGGTTCACCACCGCCTCGAACACCTGCGCCACCGGCTTGCGGATCTTCAACTGCACCTGGAACTTCGGCTCCATGGGCACTCCCTTTTTGGGGAAACGCGCGTCAGTGCGCGCTGTCGGAGAACGGCTGGACTTCCGCCTGGGCCAGGGGCTCGTTCTCGAAGCGCGCGGGCTTGAGCAGGCGCGTGGTGAGCACCAGCGCCAGGAAGATGGCCGCCGCGCCGATGGTCACGAAGCGCAGGTTCATGCGGTCCGCGAGCGCGCCCAGGAACCAGACGCCCAGCGAATAGCCCGCGCCCAGCACCATGCTGTAGAGGCTGCCCATGCGCGCCTGCAGCTCGCGCGGCACGCGGCCCTGGCAGGCGGAGCTCAGGCTGCTCATCAGCACCAGGTAGTTGGCGCCGAGGAAGAAGATGCACACCGCGGCCACCTGGAGCGTGGGCGCCAGCCAGTACACCCCCGCCAGCACCGCGATGGTAGTCGCCGCGTAGCCGCGCAGCTTGCGCTGCCCGAAGAGCTCCGCGAGCGTGCCCACGCACAGCGCCGCCGTCACCGCGCCCGCGCCCTGGCACGTCACCAGCAGCGACGTGGCCGCCGCGCCCTGGCCCAGCTCGCGGATGGCGAACACCGGCACCAGGCCGATGAACGGCGCCACCAGCGCGGCCACGAAGAAGGTGGCCGTCAGCACCAGCGAGATGTCCTCGTCGTCGCGCGCCACCGTGATGCCGCGGCGGATGCCGTCCCAGAGCGGCTCGCGCTTCGCGGCCGGGTCGCGCGCCGGCGGCACCACGCGCCACAGCGCCACCAGCACCGCGAAGAAGGACAGCGTGTTCGCGAGCAGCGCCCACGCGGGCCCGCCCGCCTGCAGCACCACCGCGGCCAGCGTGGGGCCCAGGATGCGGCCCAGGTTGAACTGCGCGGAGTTGAGGCTGGTGGACAGGTGCAGGTCTTCCGGCGGCACCAGCTCCGCGAGCAGCGCGGAGAAGGCCGGATAGGTGAGCGTGCTCACGCAGCCGTTGAGGAACGAGATGACGCCGATGACGGGCACCGACAGCTGTCCCCGGAACGCCAGCACCGTCATCACCGCCGCGAGCGCCGCCTGGAGGATGGCGCCCAGCCCCGCGTACGCGCGACGGTCGAAGCGATCCGCCAGCGCGCCACCCACCGGCGCGAGGATGACCGCGGGCAGGAACGACAGCGCGACGACGGCGCCCGTCCACTCGGCCTTGCCCGTGGTCTGCGTGACGTACACGCCCATCGCCACCGTCTCCATCCAGGTGCCGATGTTGGAGATGAGCGCGCCCAGCCACACCGCGAAGTAGCCGGGGTAGTCGAACGGGCGCAGCGAAGTCAGTCGTGGCAGTCGATGGGCAGGCACGTCGGAGTCTGTCTTAGCGCACGTCGCGCACTCGCGCCTTGCACGGCGCGGCACGCTTGGAGGCGCAATGAGGCGCATGGCAGCCGAGGCAGCAGCCCGGCTTCAACAAAGCGCGCATTCCCTGACGGTGATGCGCGAAGCGTGACATGCAAAACACCCACGAAAGGCGTGGCCTTCCGTGGGTGCGGGTGCGGCGTTGTCGGGAAGGCTCGGCGCTACGGCACGGTGTTGGTGACGGTGGCGGCCGCCTTGCGCGGAGAGAGGCGGCCGTCGTCGGCGATGCGGGCGCCCGTGTCGGGGAAGTCCTCGAGGGTGAGCTTGCGCACCAGCGAGACGACGTTGGCGTCCGGGTCCGGCTGGGTGATGCCTTCACCGACCTGCTTCGTGGGGAGGATGCGGCCGGTGGAGAAGCGGCCGTTCGCGTCCAGCTCCACCTCGAGGATCATGCCCAGGCCCTGCGGACCCTTGAGGTTGAAGCGGCCGTAGGTGGCGAAGTTGCCCATGGAGTAGGCGATGAGGCGGCCCTGGTAGAACTCCATGGCGCGCGCGACGTGCGGGCCGTGGCCGAGCACCAGGTGCGCGCCCGCGTCCACCACCGCGTGGGTGAAGACGCGCAGGTCGCCGCGGTCCTCGCCGAAGAACATCTCCTTGCCCTGCGGGACGTGCAGGGCCTTGCCGCCCTCGGCGCCGCCGTGGAAGGAGACGATGACGATGTCGTGCGTGGCGGCGGTCTGCTTCACCAGCGCGGTGGCGGTGGGCAGGTTGTTGAGGTGGTTGCAGCCCGCGGACGTGTGGAAGGCCACGAGGCCGATCTTCAGGCCGTTGCGCTCCAGCGTGGCGACGCTGCCCGGCGGCCCGCTCCAGGCGATGCCCAGCGCGTCCAGCGTGGACTCGGTGGCGCGGCGGCACTCCTCGCCGAAGTCGCCGGAGTGGTTGTTGGCGGTGGAGACCACGTCCACGCTGGCCTGCTTCAGGTACTCGCCGAAGGACGTGGGGGAGCGGAACGCGTAGCAGTTCGCGGGCGAGCGGCACTTGGTGGTCTTGCCGGTGTCGCAGAGCGGCCCTTCCAGGTTCACGAAGGTGAGGTCCGCATCCTCCAGCAGGGGGCGCACGGCCGCGATGACGCTGCCGCCGCCCTCGGGGGGCAGGTAGCCCTCCGGCACGGTGGTGCCGAGCATCAGGTCACCGGCGGCGCGGATGCGCAGCTTCGCGCCCGCGGGCGGGGGCGGACGGGGCGTGCTGTCCACGGGCTGCGCGAGCCTGGCCTGGAGCGCGGCCTGGTTGCGGGCCTGCGTGAGCGCGCCCTCCAGGTCCGGCTGGTTGGGATTGAGCGCGCGCACCTGCGTCCACTGCGTGAGTGAGTCCGCCCAGCGGCCTTCCACGGACCAGGCCCAGCCCAGCTCCCAGCGGCAGTCGGCGCGGGACGGCGCGGCCTGCACGCACGCGGACAGCTCCGTGATGGCGGTGCGGGAGTCCTTGGACTGGAGCGCGGCGACGCCCCGGGCGTAGTGCTCGTCCGGGTTGCCCACGGCGGTGGCGAGGCCCGGCGCGGCCTTGCCATGCATCGCGATGGCGGCGGCGCGCAGGGCCCCGACGCTGGCCTCCACGGCGATGCGGCCGGCCTCCGAGAGGGAGTCTGTCTGGCTTTGCGCGGCGCCCGTGGCGGGCGCCGTGTTCGCCTCGGACGCGGCAGGGGAGGGTGACCCGGCCTGGGCGAGGCCCGCGGGCATCCGCATCGCGACGGTCGTGGTCCCCATCGCGCTGCGCACCGACGCGAGGCCCGCTGCCTCAAGACTCCCGGGTCCCGCGTTCCGGATGACGGAGCGCACGGAGGCCGTGCCCGCTTCGGTGAGGCGGGCGGCGGAGGACTCGGCTGTGGAGAAGTTGGGGACGGACGCGGCGGGCGCGGCGAGCGCCAGCATCAGCAGGACGGACGGGGGGGCCATGGCCCGCGCATCTTACGGGATGGGACGGGGGCAGGGGTGCCACCCACGGGCCCGGCTCGCCAGCAGCCGGGCAGGCGACACCCCTACACCCCCTGAAGGCCCTCGCCCCGCCTACCCGAGCGCGTCGAGCAGCACCGAGCCCCTGCGCTGACGCGGCAGCAGCCGGAAGTGCTTCAGCTCCTTGCGCTTCACCCGCCGCTCCAGCGCGCTGTGCAGCGACACCCGCCCCGGCCCGCGCATCAGCGTGCCCAGCGCGATGGCGATGAGCGCCACGTTGAACTCGTAGCCGCCCTTCGTCATGTCGAAGCCGTTCTTCCCGTGCACCTTCGCGATGGCCATGGCCTGCGTGACGATGACGCCCACCGCCGTGAGGCGCGTCGCGATGCCCAGGATGGAGCTCACCCCGGCCACCAGCTCCGTGATGCCCGTGGCCAGCGCCCACGGCTTGCCGGGCTTGATGCCCAGTTGCTCGAACATGCCCGCGCTCTGCGCGATGCCGTCCTTCTTCAGCTTCGCCAGGCCGTGGTGGATCATCGTCGCGCCCAGCGACAGGCGCGGCGGCAACAGCGCGGCCGACTTCAGCAACGACGGTTGTTCGTTGAGCATCGCCACGTTCATGGGGCTCTCCTCTCGGGACGCAGGCGTCCGGTGGGTGAAGTGCCCCATACGTTGTGACGCATCCGCGCATCCGGCCCCGACGCTCGCAAGCCCCCACGCCCAACGGCCGGGCACTCAGGCCCCTTCACGCTCCGCCAGCGGCACGTCCATCAGCGCCGCCACCTCCGCGCTGTACCCCCCGGGCCCGTCGCCATGCACGATGAGCGGCGCGCGCACCGACAGGCCCCGGTCCTGGTCCCGCAGCGCCTGCACCAGGAAGCGCGTCGCGGGCGCGTCCACCCGCGCGTGCACGGCGCGGAGCACCCGGGGGAACAACCGCGCGCCCGTGAGCACCCCCAGCACCTCCGCCAGCCGCGCCGCCGGATACACCAGGCTCACGCCGCCGCCCGGCCTCAGCGCATGCCGCGCCGCCGCGACCACGGAGGGCGCGTCACACGCCACCTCCGACTTGGACACGGCCCGCTCCGCGTCCGGGCTCACCACGCCCGCCTCGGCCCGGCGGAACGGCGGGTTGGACACCACCTGCGCGTAGGCCCCGGGCACGAACAACGTCCGCGCCTGCCGCAGGTCCCCGAGCACCGGCCGCACCCGGCCCTCGCACCCGTTGAGCGCCACCGCGCGCGTCAGCCGCGCGTGCACCGCAGGCTGAAGCTCCAGCGCATCCACCGGCCCCGCGACGCCGAACTGCTTCACCAGCAGCAGCGACACCACGCCGCTGCCCGCGCCCAGCTCCAGCACCGGCCCGGGAAGGTCGCCGCCTTCCGAGGCCGCGAAGTGCGCCAGCAGCACCGCGTCCAGCGTGAAGCGGTAGCCCGTGCGGCGCTGGAACACGCGCACGTCCGCGGTGCCAATGGAGTCCAGCGTCTCGCCGTCCTCCGGATTGACGGGCGCCACGGTCAGCGCGCGCCGTGCATCCGCTCGGCCACTTCCAGCACGCGCGCCTCGCAGGAGACGCCGTCCAGGTGGCTGGCCTCCACCAGGCCCGTGGGGCTGGTGACGTTCACCTCCGTGAGGTAGTCGCCCAGCACGTCGATGCCCACCAGCGTCAGCCCCTTCTCCTGGAGCGCGGGCTTGAGGCGCTGGCAGATGTGGAGGTCGCGCGCGGTGATCTCCGCCTTCATCGGCGTGCCGCCCGCGGCCATGTTGCCCCGGTGGTCCGCGTCCGACGGCACGCGCAGCACCGCGCCCACCGGGTCTCCGTCCACCAGGATGATGCGCTTGTCGCCCAGGCGGCTCTCCGGCACGTAGGCCTGCGCGAGGATGGGCTCCTTGCCGCCCTGCGTGAGCAGCTCCACCATGGAGCGCGCGTTGCGGTCCCCCGGCGCGAGGAAGAGGATGCCCTTGCCGCCGAAGCCGTCGATGGGCTTCAGGATGGTGCCCTGCGCGTTCTTCGCCGCGAACTCCAGCACCACGGACAGCTCACGCGTGACGCGCGTCTCCGGCATCAGGTCCGGGAAGTTCAGCGTGAAGAGCTTCTCGTTCGCGTCGCGG
This sequence comes from Corallococcus macrosporus, assembly GCF_017302985.1. Taxonomy (NCBI): domain Bacteria; kingdom Pseudomonadati; phylum Myxococcota; class Myxococcia; order Myxococcales; family Myxococcaceae; genus Corallococcus; species Corallococcus macrosporus. The sequence continues at coordinate 2,289,392 of NZ_JAFIMU010000007.1, read as the reverse complement.
ATGCCGGACGGGTTGTTGATGAAGAGGGGCTTGCGGTCCGGACACAGCTCCACCAGCTGCGTGGCGTGCAGATAGTCCGCGTCCACCGGCGGGTCCTTGCGCAGGAAGAGCACGTCCAGCTTCGACAGCGGCCGCACGTCCTCCGACAGCACGTCGAAGTGGTGCCCCACTTCCCGCCGCACCTTCACCCGGCGCATGCGCGCTTCCGAGCACCGGCCGTTGAAGCGCAGCCACCCCTGTTCGAAGTAGTAGACGTCGTGCCCCCGCCGCTGCGCCTCCAGCATCAGCGAGAACGTCGTGTCGTGGTCCACCCGCACGCTCTCGAGCGGGTCCATCAGGAAGCCAAGGGAGAGGGCCATGAGGGGGCGGAAGATAGCGGACGCCCTCCGTCCGTGCCGCTCCTTCGAGCGCGCCTTCGTCCACCCCGGAACTCAGCGGCCCGGCAGCTCCCTCAGCTTCAGGTTGAGGCGCACGGGCTTGCCTGCCTCCACCGGCACCGCGAGCACCCGGCGCTTCTTGTCCGCGCCCACCAGGACGAGCTCCGCCTGGCCCACCGGCAGCGAGCGCTTCACCAGCGGCGCCTGTCCCAGGGACTTGTTGTTGAGGAAGACCTCCGCCGGCTCGTCCAGGAAGAGCGTCACCTCGCCCTTGCCCTTCCGGTTGCGGCCGGTGACCCGGCTGGAGCTGGAGTCGTCCCGGTCCCGGGGGTCCTTCGCGTCCCTGGCGTCCTTCGTGTCCTTGTCCTTGTCCGCCTCCGCGGTGGCCATGCCCGCGTCGGGCGCGGGGGACTCGCGCGGCCGCAGGGGGACCATCGCGCCCAGGGTCGAGGGGTCGGGCGGAGGCGGCTCCTCGGCTTCCAGCAGCTTCGTGAGCCGGAACGCGCCGTAGGCCAGGCCCAGGATGAGCGACAGGGAGAGCAGCGCCCAGACGGCGCCCAGCTTGGAGCGCTTCACCGGGGGCGCGGTGTCGTCACTGCCGGGGCCTTCCGCGCGCAGCTTCGCGATCTCCGCCTTCTTGCGCGCCTCCACGACGCTGAGCGCGTTGGCCTTGCGCTCCGGCAGGTACGGCCCGTCGTCCTTCTGGAGCGCCCGCTTCGCCGACGCCAGCACCTGGCTGCTGGTGGTGACGTCCGCGCTCTCCAATAGCGAGCGCGTGGCCGCCATGCGCTCCGCGAAGAGGCTCTTCATGAGGGCGGCGCGCTGCTCGGCGTCCATCAGCTTGCCGCCGGCCGCCTTCTCGATGGCGCGCGCCATGTCCCGCCCGGACGGGTAGCGGCGGTCCACGTTGCGCTCCAGCGCGCGCATCACCACGCGGGAGATGTCCTCGGAGATGTGCGGCAAGAGCACGGACGGCCACGGGATGGCGTCCTCGAGGATCTTCACCATCTCGTCGCGCTCGGTCTTGCCCGCGAAGAGCCGCTCGCCGGTGATGAGTTCGTGCATCACCACGCCCACGGAGAACAGGTCGCTGCGGCCATCCAGCGGATCGCCGCGCACCTGCTCCGGGGACATGTACCCGGTGGTGCCCTTCACCGTGCCGACGCTGGTGCGCTCCAGGCTGTTCTTCGCCTTGGCGATGCCGAAGTCGAGCAGCTTCACGGTGCCGTCGTACGTCACCATGATGTTCTTCTGCGCCACGTCGCGGTGGATGACGGGGCTCGCCTCGCCGCCGGGGGACGTGAAGGTGTGCGCGTAGTGCAGCGCCAGGCACACGTCGCGGGCCACGGAGAGGGTGAAGGCCAGCGGCACCGGCTGGCGCTTCTTCAGGCACGCGCTCGTCACCTGGTTGAGGTTCTGCCCGCCGATGAACTCCATGGACAGGTAGAGCCCGTCGTCCTCCTCCCCCAGGTCGAACACCTGCGCGATGTTCGGGTGGTTGAAGGCCGCGGTGATGCGCGCCTCGTCCAGGAACATGCGGACGAACTGATCATTGGAGCGCGCGTCCGGGAGGATGCGCTTGATGACCACGTACTTGCGGAAGCCGCCCGGGCCCGACGTGTATCCCAGGAACAGCTCCGCCATGCCGCCCACGGTCAGCTGCGTGAGCACCTCGTACTTCCCGATGCGCTCGCCCCGATGGAAGTCGATGAGCCCATCCTCCAGCGCCTTGGAAAAAGGGCGCCCGCGTCGTGAGAAAAGCCGGGCCGGACCATAACAGGGCTGTTGCATCCGGGGTCCTTCGTCGCCTCCAGGATGCCCCCAGGTTCCTGTGGATCACCTGTGGAAGGTGTGGACGGGCCTGTGGACAACCGGGGGCCTGGAAGCCCCCCTGTGGATGCCCGGGGGAAACCGGCAATTTGCCCACATGTAGCAGATCGCCGATTCGTGAATGAATCCGGAAGCTTGCTGACTTGTCCCCAACTCGGCTTCCCCTACCGCTTCCACCAGTTGATCAACACTCCAATTAGACTGGTGAAAAGAAGCAGGGCCCGTGCACAAGTCGGAAACCGACAGGCCTCCGGCGCGGGGACACGCTGCTACAGGAGCGTGGCGCGCAGCCGGTCCAGCAGGCCGGGCAGTTCCTGGAGCAGCTGCCGGTCCATGTCCTCCAGCGCGGCGCGGAGCATGACCAGGTCCTCCGGCTCCCGCTCCGCGGACACCATGCGCTGCAGGGCGCGCAGGCGCTGGTTGCGCATGACCAGGCGGGCCAGGGTGTCGTCCAGCTCCGCCGCGAGCCCGGCGTCCAGGCGCAGCTCGTGGCCCACCAGCTCCCGGAGCTGCTCCACGCGGTAGGTGAGCTCCCAGCTCTCCTCGTAGCCCGCGCGCCGGGGCACCATCTGCCCGTACGTCCACCGCTCGTTCACGGTTCCTCTAGTGCGGCCGGGGCCGGGTGAGGCCGGTCAGGGACAGGCGGGTGCGCATGGGGTCCAGCTCCACGTGCATCCGGCAGTCCGCCACGTCCAGGCGCAGGGTGTAGGGAGGACAGGGCGTGTGCCCCGAGTGGTTCTCGGAGGCCTCGGTGCCCATGCGGAACAGCTCGGCCAGCACCGCCTGCCGGACCTCGGCCGACAGCCCGTCCACGGTGGACTGCACGCCCCGGGCGATGAGCACCGTGAACGCCTGCAATCCTGGAGAAACGTGCGAAGGGCCGGCCAGGGTCATCCCCGCGCCCGTTGCCAGAAGCGTACCCTGCGACAGGCCTGTCGTTCCGGGGGGTTGCAGGGCCTCGAAACCCTTGGGGCTGAAAAAAACTCAGGCACGAAAGTGCCCAATCCTGAAACCCCGGGGGGTGGGGTGCCGTGGGACACGGGGATGCGGAGGGGTGTAAAGGCAGGGCAGGAGGCACGATGGCGCGCACGCGGACGGTGGGCAGTGGGGGCCTGACGGGGCTTCCGAAGGCTCCAACGGGCTGGCCGGGGGTGGCCCTTCCGCCTCCCAGGGCCCTGGCAATGGCCCTGGCCGCCCTCCTGGCGTTCGTGGGCGCCTGCCGGGACCAGCCCCCGCTCACGGGCGCCCGGAGCCTCCTGCGGGTCTCCCAGGAGGCCGTGGCGTTCCCGCCCAGCTACCCCGGGGTGGAGCGGGTGATGGAGCTGCGCGTGGTGAACGCGGGCCGCACGACGCTGGACGTGGAGTGGACGGCGCTGGCGCCGCCCTTCTCCGCGGACGGGCTGCCCGCGCGGATGGCGCCGGGCGAGGTGCCGGTCCGGCTGTCCTACCGGCCGGAGGCGACCGGGGTGCTGACGGCCACGCTGGTGGGCCGGGCGCCCGGGGGCGGGGAGGTGCGGGTGGAGCTGCGCGGGGAGGCGAACCCCTTCCCGGACTGCCCCACGCCGGTGGCCTGCCACACCTCCACCTTCGACGTGGCGACGGAGACGTGCGTGGAGGCGGAGCTGCCGGACGGCACCGCGTGCGACCCGGGCAACGCGTGCATCCAGGGCGCCACGTGCGCGGCGGGGCGGTGCCGGGGGACGGAGCGCGTCTGCGACGACGGCAACGCGTGCACCACGGACGTGTGCAGCCCGCTGGACGGCTGCACGTCGGTGCCGGCGCCGCCGTGTCCGGGGGACGGGAAGTGCCAGGTGGGCGCGTGCGACCCGAAGGTGGGGTGCACGCTGGCGAAGGCGCAGGACGGGACGTTCTGCGGCCCCGAGCGCGGCTGTGACGTGGCGGACGTGTGCCTGGACGGGACGTGCCAGCGCCGCGACCCGCCGGACAACTTCGTGTGCTCGCCGTCCAGCCCGTGCCAGGCGCCGGGCAGGTGCAAGGGCTCCGTGTGCGAGCGCTCCGCCGCGACGGCGGTGGTGCCGGACTGGACCTACGACGCGGAGTCCAACGGCGAGGCGCTGCACGACCTCTTGGTGGGGCCCACGGGGGATGTGACGCTGGTGGGCTTCTTCGTGCCGGCGCTGCTGGACGCGGCGGGCCCGGTGCCGGTGCGCGCGAGCGTGGCCGGGCGCCGGTGCATGCTGTGGAACGACCGGCTGTTGTGCATGGACCTGCCGAACTCCGGGCAGGTGTCGCTCTTGGACCGGGTGACGGGCGCGCCCCGGTGGACGTTCGACCTGGCGTCCGCGCGGCCGGACTTCACGCAGGGGCTGACGACGGTGTTCATGGCGCGGCTGGGGGTGATGCAGCCGGACCGGCTGGCGGCCCTCTTCGAGGCGTACCCCGCGGGCACGTCGCGCGACACGCTGTGCCGGCGCTACTTCCTGGTGGTGCTGGATGCCTTTGGCGGCATGGTGTCCGCGCAGGCGCTGGCGGATCCGCTGCTCTCCGAGTGCAACCACCCGCACCCGTACGGCGTGGCGTCCGACGCGGCGGGCGACCTGTACCTGGCGTTCGGGCCCACGCAGAACGACGGGGCGCCGCTGTATCCGGGGGCGCCCACGCTGTTGATGGCGTTCTCGCAGGACGGGGTGCCGCGCTGGCGCAAGACGGAGGCCTTCGCCGCGGGGGAGCTGGCCATCGTGAGCGGGCTCTTGCTCAACGAACGCTCCACGCAGGCGCTGAGCACGCAGGACGGGCAGCCGGTGGGTTCGCAGACCTTCCCCCGGAAGCTGGGCCGCGCGCTGGCGACGTCCGCGCACCTGATTCCCTCGCCGTCGCAGGACACCGCCGAGGGCGGCTGGACGCTGGAGGGCTACGCGCTGCCGGGGCTCGCGCGCTCCTGGACGCATGGGTTCCAGGGGTGGCCGGGGCCGGTGGCGCCGGAGGTGCGGCTGGCCAGCTGGACGTCGTGGCCCGGGCAGCCGCCGGAGACGGTGGTGCTGGGCACGGGCATGGATGCGCGGGGCACGGTGCTGTTCGCGGTGAGCGCGAAGGACGGCAGCGACGTGTTCCAGTGCCCGGTGTCGGATTCGCCGACGCCCGCGCAGTTCCTGGAACTGGGGCCGGACAGCGTGGTGATGATGGACGACGCGGAGACGTGCGGCGAGTGCGATCCCCCGTACGCGACCAGCCAGGCGCGCTTCCGGCGCTTCCCCATCCCCGGCCTGAAGCCCGCGGAGGAACCCTGGCCCGGAACGTTCGGCGGGCCAGGGCACGACCATCACGAGGACCCGGTGCGCGGGCGCTGAAGGCCCGCGACGCGCGTCACGGCGTCAGCGCGGTCCAGTCGCTGTTGGGCACGGCGACGGAGAAGTTGTACGTGCCGTTGGTCCAGCACAGGCCGTAGGGCCCCAACTGGCTGCTGTTGCCCGTGGTGAGCGCGGGCCACGCGCCCGCGTTGTAGACCTGGATGCCGGAGGCGCGCACGCGCGGGAACGCGGGGCAGCGCTGCGCCACGTCCATCAGGTAGTGCGACTCCCACATCGTCCAGCCCGTGGCGAAGCCGGAGTTGCCGCAGATGGGCGTCAGCTTCTCCTCCCACAGGCCTTGCGTGAAGTTGTAGAGCAGCCCGTGCGCGCAGCCGCCGCCGTCCTTGTAGACCTCCGTGAAGTAGCGCTCCTCGCCGTCGTAGATGCGCACGTACTTGCCCTTCCACGTCGCATCCATGCCCTCGAAGGTCTGCCAGCCCGTGGCGCCGTCGAAGCCGCAGTGGTCCCAGAAGCCGTGCGCGTGCGCCGTCGTCGCCATGCCGGTGTAGCGCCAGTGCGCCGTCACCGTCTCCACGCACACGTTGCCCGCCGGCATGTGCGTGGGCGCATAGATGGTCGTCCCGATGGCGTTGTCCGGGATGACCAGGTCCGTCTGCGCGTCGTTGGCCGCGAAGATGCCCTGGCCCTGGTTCACCCAGAAGCCCCGGTCCCCGGAGCCCGGGAAGATGTCCGGGATGGGGTCGCGCGGACGCGGGCGGCTGGAGCGCTCCGGCAGCCGCGCCGCCGCGCCCTTCAGCACCTCGTTCGCCTGCGGCTGGGTGTTGGGAAGCGCCCGGCCGTGCACCGTCTCATTGAAGGGCTCCGGCGCCGCCGTCAGCTCCTGCCCCTCCGGCACCGGCACGCCGTACGGCAGATGGGCGGCCGCGTCCTCCGCCAGCACCGGCGCGCCCACGAGCCCCACCACCACCGTCACGGCCTTCCACGATGTTCCACGCATGTGTCGTCCCTCTCCGGTTGGAGTTGAGAGGGATTAAAACAGCTTAAACGGTAAAATTGGCAATAGTGGTTTACCGCCGAGGGACCCCATCCAGGATGCGCCCCTCCCGCAATGTTCCAGCAGCGTCCTGCGTGAGGGGCAGGCCCACCGCGGTGACGTCCCCGGGCCGGGCGCGCGTGCACCAGCCCAGCCAGGCGCAGAGCGCCGCGTCCAACTGGTCGTGCGTGCACGTCCCCGCGTTTTCGAAGCGCAGACCGGTGGCCTCCAGCAGGGCCTGTCTCCGGGCGCGTCCCTCGGGCGAGGCCTTTGCCCCCAACTTCTCCACAGCCAGCGCGCGCCAGGTGGCACCGGGGAAGGCCTCGAAGAGGCGGGCCCGGGACAGCTCCGGTGTGTCCAGGTCCAGCATGGGCAATCGCGCATGGGCCCGCAGCGCGGCGAACAGCAGCACGCCGCCGCGCACGAAGCCCGCGAAGGGTGGGCCGGGCAGGGGCAGCACGTCCGGCGTCCGGCCCGGAGCCCGCAACTTGCGCTCCGCGTCCCGCATCTTCGCGCCGGGGTTCGCCAGCGCCTGCGGTCCGTCCACCACCACCACGTCACCGGGTCCCACGGCGAAGGCCTCCGCGAGCGCCTCCGGGTCCGGCGCCCTGGGCCAGACGCGCTGGGAGAAGCGCACGCGGCCGTCCGCGTCCACGATGGCTTCGTCCACGGGGCGGGGCGCTCGGGCGAACGGGTCCGTCAGGTCCCAGCCCACGAAGCGGGGCGCGTGCGTCATCGCGTGCCTTCCTGCTGCGGGGCCACGCACCGGACGTTAAGAGGGGCCGCCTTCACTTCCACCCAAGGTGACACGCACATGCACTACCGTCCGCTGGGCCGCACCGGCCTGTTTGTCTCTGAACTGTGTTTCGGCGCCATGACCTTCGGTGGCGAGGGCTACTGGAAGAACATCGGGCAGCAGGGCCAGGCGGAGGCGGACGCGCTGGTGGGCAAGTGCCTGGACGCGGGCATCAACTTCTTCGACACCGCGAACGTGTATTCGTACGGGCAGTCGGAAGCGCTGCTCGGCAAGGCGTTGGCGGCGAAGCGCTCGCAGGTGGTGCTGGCCACCAAGGTGCGCGGCCGCATGGGCCCGGGCCAGAACGAGGTGGGCCTGTCGCGCTACCACATCTTCGACTCCGTGCACGCCAGCCTGAAGCGCCTGGGCACGGACCACATCGACCTCTTGCAGATCCACGGCTACGACGCGGCCACCCCGCTGGAGGAGACGCTGCGCGCGCTGGACGACCTCGTGCGCGAGGGCAAGGTGCGCTACCTGGGCGCGTCCAACCTGGCTGCGTGGCAGTTGATGAAGGCGCTGGGCCTGAGCGACCACCGCGGCCTGTCCCGCTTCGAATCGCTCCAGGCGTACTACTCCATCGCCGGCCGTGACCTGGAGCGCGAGCTGGTGCCGCTGATGAAGGACCAGCAGGTGGGCCTGATGGTGTGGAGCCCGCTCGCGGGCGGCTTCCTGTCCGGCAAGTACCGCCGCGGCGCGGAAGGCCCCGAGGGCGCCCGCCGCACCACCTTCGACTTCCCGCCCGTGGACCGCGAGCGCGCGTACAACGCCATCGACGTGATGGACACTGTCGCGAAGGAGACAGGCACCACCGTGGCGCGCGTGGCGCTTGCCTGGCTGCTGCACCAGCCGCACGTCACCACCGTCATCCTCGGCGCGAAGACGCAGGCCCAGTTGGACGACAACCTGGCCGCGTCCGAGCTGCGCCTCAGCCCCGAGCAGCTCGCGAAGCTGGACGCCGTCTCCCGGCTGCCCCCCGAGTACCCCGGCTGGATGGTGGAGCGTCAGAACGCGGACCGCTTCCCTCCGGCCCGCTGAGCGGGTAACCCAGGGAGTCCCATTCGTACGGATTTTTCCATCATCGCTGGATGGACCCGACCTGCTGCGTACCAACGACGCACCGTGTGAGCGCGGTGCACCTGCTCCCACGGCCTGTCCGGGATGGCAGGCACGGCATGACGCGGGATGCCCTGCGAGTCCGATGGCGAAAGACACCGACGGTGTTTGGGATTGGGACGGACTTCCAATATCTTGGGGACTGCGAAGCGTTCGGTCACTCGAGCGCGTTCCATGGGGCCCACGCGCCTGTCCGGCAGCACACCTGTGCGGTCGGCATCCACGTGGAAGGAGCACGGTCGCCCGGATGACCTTGGAGGTCCGGTGTGCGGCGGCTCTGATGCTTCGTGGGGGGCCTGTCCGGGCCCCGGGTCACTCCCGGGGCCCGGGTAACCTCTTCCCGGTGCGCGAGCGCTAGTTCGACGTGTCCAGGCGCGAGCCGCCGCTGACGTCCAGGTCGGCGTTCTGGGGCCGCTTCGCCAAGCGCACGACGCTGCCGCCGGAGGCCTCGCCGGTGACGCTCTCGGAGGCGTTGGCCTCCACGATGGCGCCGCCGCTGGCGTCCACGTCCAGCGTGGTGACGCCCTGGAGCTGCTGGGCGTGCAGCTGCGAGCCGCCGCTGACCTCGGCATCCAGCGCCCGCGCGCGGCCGGTCATGGTGATTTCAGCGCCGCCGCTGGCCTCGGCCTCCACCTTCTTGGCGTCCACGCCGCGAACGGTGAGCACCGCGCCGCCGCTGGCCTCGGCGTCGAACTCGTCGGACGCGGTGACGTCCGCGTCCATGTGGCCGCCGCCGCTGACCTCCACGTGGTCGATGCGGGGCGAGGACACGATGATCTTCACCCGGCCGTTGAGCCTGCTCCAGCCCTGGCGCTCCACGCGCGTGGTGAGGATGCCGTCCTCCACCTCCAGCTGGATGCGGGAGAGGTTCTCCGCGGAGCCCTCCAGGCGGACGGACTTGGGGCCCACCTTCACCTCCGCCTGCATGCCGTGGCCCACGGAGACGCCGTGGAAGTCCTCCACCTGGCGCGTCTCACCGGAGCCCTGGGACGGCCTGGCCGCGTCCTCCGCGTGGGCGGTGCAGGCGGTGGTGGCGAAGCAGCAGGCGGCAATCAGCGACAGCGAGGAAACCTTCATGGTCGGCTCCGGGCGAGCGCGCGGACGTGGGAACACGTCCGCGCGGAATGCCTCGGGTACGGAGGACGCCGTAGGTCGATTGCGCTTGGGGAGGCGGAACCTGTCCGACAGTCGGACAGGTTCAGGGATTGGCCAGCATCTCCAGGGGGACCCGGACGGAGGTGGTGTCGTCGGGTTTGATCTCCACGAGGAGCTTCAGGGGCCGGCCGGTGCCATCCATGAGCTTCAGGGTGTGCCTGCCCACGGGGAGGGCGACCTTGGTGAGGGGGGTCTCGCCCAGGGAGCGGCCGCCCAGGGACACGCGGGCGGAGGGCTCGGTGACTAGGGTGAGGAAGCCCTGGGGCGCGGCCGCTTCGGTGGCGGTGTCGGGCGGAGCCGGGAGGTCGGCTTCCGTGTCGTCGGCGGGCGCGGCGGCGGTGCGCGGCTTGGCGCGGGCCGGCGCGGTGGCCGGGTCGCTGGCGTCGCGCTTGGCCTTGCGGACGGGGGTGCGCGTCTTGGTCTTCGGGGCCTCGGCGGAGGCATCGTCGGTGGGCGGGGCGACGAGGTCGTCGCTGGCAGGTGCCGGGTCCGAGGGCGCGGCGTCGGCGGGAGGCTCGGCCTGGGCCACGGCGGTGGTGGGTTCCGGCGCGGCGGGTTCGGTGGGGGCGGGCTTCCGGGCCTCGGGTTCAGCGGGAGGAGGCGGTGGAGAAGTTGTGGAGGAGTTCGCGTCCGGCTTCGGCGCGCGAGCGGAGCTCCACAGCGAGGACACGCGGCCGCCGTCGAGTCCCAGGGCGACGGTGATGCCGAGGCCCGCGACGGCGAGGAGCACGATGCCGCCCGCGATGAGTCCGCCTCGACGGCGGGGAGCGGGGGCCTCGGCCTCGGAGAGGAAGTCGTGAGGTTCGGTGGGGCGGCCGGCGGCGCGAGCCGGGGGGGTGGCGCGGGCGGGAGGCGAGGACTTGCGGCGGGAGGAAGGCGGGCTTCGGACCGCGGGCGTCTTCTCCGGGGCCTCCTCGGGAGGCAGGGACGGCACGCGGGAGATGGCCGTCTCGTTGTCGTTCAGCAGGGCCTGCGGCGGGGTGTGCGGCTGGGTGACGCGGATGCTGTCCTGCGTGGAGGACCGTGACGGCCGGGGGCGGGAGTCCTCGGGGCCGTTGTTCGAGGAGCCGCGAGGCGGGCGGGGCCGCGAGTCCTCCGCGCTGCTGGTCGAACCATCGCGAGCTGAACGAGCACGAGCGTCCTCAGCGGATCCATTCGCGCCATTGCGAGCCGGGCGCGCACGTGCATCCTCACCCGTCGCGCTGAAGGCTTCGCGGGGCGGCTTGGGCCGTGCGTCCTCGTGAGGCGCGTTGACGGCTTCACGCGGCGGACGGGGCCGCGAGTCCTCCGCGTCCCGTGCAGCCCTTGGCTTCAGCTCCTCGGTCCGGGGCTCCGCATCCCGCCCGGAGTCCCTGGCGGAGCGCTGCCTGGAATCTTCCGGCGCCCCGTTCGCCGCGTCCCGCCCTTCGCGTCCACTCCGGGCCCGGGGCTCGTCGGGCGGGGGCACGAAGGCCGGCGGCCGCGCCTTCGGCTCCTCGGGAGGCGGGGCACCCACGCGCGACAGCGGCGTGAGGATGGTCTCGCCCTCGACGTAACCGGGGGACGTCGTCACCTGGGACGCGGTGATGCGCAGCGCCGAGTCCAGCATCACCGGCGGCAGGGCCGGCTGGGTGCGCACGCCCGGTTCGGAGTCCTCGGGCCGCGCGGACAGCTCATCCGTGGGCGGCGGCGCGGGCGGAGGCGACACCCGGCGCGAGGACGGCGCTGGGGCCGGCTTGCGGATGGCCAGCTCCTCCGTCGTGTTGCGGCGGCCCGTGCCCAGCGGAGCGGCCGGCGCCGCCTTCGCCGGAGCGGGAGCCTTGGGAGGCGCCGCGGGCGCGCGAGGCGGCAGCGTGGAGGAGATCTGCGGCAGCGCCCCGTTGGGTGGAATCGTCACCGGCTCCGGGACTTCCGCGCCCCGGGCCAGCACCTGCGCCACCTGCGTCTCGCTGGAGGTGCCATCCCCGGTGGACTGCCCGCTCATGAGCAGCAGGCGGGTCTGGTCGCGGCGCTCGGCGAACAGGCGCAGCATCAGCTCGCTGCTCTGTTCGGGGTGCCAGATGCGCGGGCCCACGGCGCGCTCGATGGCGCGGGCGAACTCCAGCGTGGAGCCGTAGCGGTCCTCGCGCCGCTTCGCGAGCGCCTTGAGGACGATGGCGTCCAGCTCCGGCGGCACCTCCTTGTTCACGCGCGAGGGCGGGGTGACGTCCCCGCTGAGCACCGCGTTCATCATCGCTTCCGCGGTCTTCGCGTAGAACAGCCGCATGCCGGTGAGGCACTCGTGCAGCACCACGCCCAGGCTGAACAGGTCGCTGCGGGCGTCCAGCGGGTCGCCCATGATCTGTTCCGGGGACATGTAGCCGCTGGTGCCCTTCACCATGCCCACCTGCGTGCGGCCCGCGCGCGCCAGGCTCTTGGCGATGCCGAAGTCGAGCAGCTTGGTGACGCCCTCGTACGTCACCATGATGTTCTTCTCGGCGACGTCGCGGTGGACGACGGGCGAGGGCCGGCCCAGCGGGTCGGTGAAGCTGTGCGCGTAGTTGAGGGCCACGGCCGTGTCGCGCACGGCCATGAGGCTGAGGCCCATGGGGATGGGCTCGTGGGCGGAGCGGCACGCGCGGGCCACCTCCACCAGGGTGGCGCCCGGGACGAACTCCATGGCGAGGAACAGCTCGCCGTCCGCCACGTCCAGGTCGTACACGTGGGCGATGTGCGGGTGGTTGAACGCGGCGGTGACCTTGGCCTCGTCCAGGAACATCCGGACGAACTCCTCCTCGCCGCGGATGTCGGGGAGGATCTGCTTCAGCACGACCATCTTGCGGAAGCCGGCCAGGCCCTTCTGGGCCGCGAGGAAAATCTCCGCCATCCCGCCTGTCGACAGGCGGCAGAGCACCTCGTACTTGCCCAACACCCGGCCGCGGAACCCGTCCGGAGTGAGCGTCAGCGTCGTCCCAGCCATTGAAGGGGTCCGACTCTACACCGGTGCAGGCACCTGCGCGAAAGGCCCGGACCCCCGTTTCTGGCCGGATGCCAGGGTTTACGAGCAGGCCCCTCCGTCCAGGCGAGGACAGGGTTTCCCGAGGGGTCGCGCACGAACTGTCCGACACCGGGGGACGGCCCTGGAAATGGACGGACAGAGACGTTCGCCCCGCCGTGGGCTACGACGGCGCCGACATGGACACCTCCGCCTCCCCGCGCACCGTCACTGGCCGCGTCGACGTGCATCCCCGTGGCTTCGGCTTCCTCACCGTGCAGAAGCCCGGCACCCCGGAGGTGCTGTCCGCCTTCATCACGCCCCCGGACCTGAACCCCCTCTTCGCGGGCGACGTCGTCTCCGCCACCGTGACCGCGTCCGGCGAGGGCCGGTGGACCGCGTCCGGCCTGTCGCTGGTGGAGCGCACCCGCACCGTCGTCTATGGCGAGGTCGTGTCGCGCAAGGGCGCCTTCTTCCTGCGCATCGACAAGGAGGTGTCCAACACCGACTGGCCCCTGGACCCGGGCTCCACCCCCGTCCAGCACAACGACGCCGTCGTCGCCCGCATCGCGGACGGCAAGGTCGTCCTCCTCTACAAGCTGGAGCCCGGCGCGGACCGCTCCCTGGAGCGTGTCATCGCCCGCCACGGCCTGCACCGGGACTTCCCCCCGGAGGTCATCCAGGAGGCCCTCCGCGCGAAGGAGACGCCCCACGCCCTGGGCGGCGCCCGGCGCGACCTGCGCTCCATCCCCACCGTCACCGTGGACGCGCCCTCCACCCGCGACATCGACGACGCCATCTCCGTGCTGCCCGCGGGCCCGGATGGCGCCCTGCGCCTGCTGGTGTCCATCGCGGACGTGGGCGAGTCCGTGAAGGAAGGCTCCCCGCTGGACCTGGAGGCCCGCGCCCGCGCCACCAGCGTCTACCTGGCCGGCCGCGTGCTCCCCATGCTCCCGGAGGAGCTGTCCGCGCACTGGCTCAGCCTGGTCCCCAACGAGGAGCGCCACTGCCTCACCGTGGAGTTGCGCATCGACCCCGACGGCCGCGTCACCGCCGCGGATGTCTATGAAAGCCTCATCCGTTCCTGGGCGCGGCTGAACTACGACGAGGTCGCGGAGTTCCTCAACGACGGCACCGTGTCCCCCGCCATGGAGCCCGTGCGCGAGGCCATGCCCTGGTTCCGCCTGGCCTCCGCGCGGCTCGCCGTGTCCCGCGCGGCCCGAGGCGGCATGACCATGTCCCGCGACGAGGCGCGCTTCACCTTCGACACCGCCACCGGCGCCGTGTCTGGCCTTGCCGGGGAGAAGGACACCTCCGCGCACAACATGATTGAGCGCTTCATGGTCGCGGCCAATGAAGCCATCGCCACCTGGCTGATGACCCGCGGCGTGCCCACCGTGTACCGCGTGCACGAGCAGCCGGACCCGCAGCGCGTGGCGGACGTGAACGCGTTCGCGCTGCACTCGGGGTTCGCGGCGGGCTTCGGCGCGCAGCTCACCCCGCTGGCGCTGGCCGCGTTCGACCGGCAGATCGCCGGCGCGAAGGCGGAGGCCGCGCTGCGCTCCGTGCTGCGCCGCTCGCTGGGCCCGTCCCGCTACACCGTGATGCCGGGCCCGCACTTCGGCCTGGCCGCGCCGCTGTACCTGCATTTCACGTCGCCCATCCGCCGGTACGCGGACCTCGCGGTGCACCGGCTCATCAAGGCGTACCTCCACGGCCGGCGCGACTTCGTGCACCAGGATCCGGAGATCGAAAAGCTCTCCCAGCACATCAACGTGCGCGCCCGCTCGGCCAACCGCGCGGAGGTGGACCGCCACCACGAGCTGGAGGCGCGCTTCATGTCCACCCGCATCGGCCAGCAGTTCCCCGCGCGCGTCGTGCGCGTGAAGCCCTTCGGCCTGGTCGCGCAACTGGATGGCATGTGGGTGGAGGGCATGGTGCCGGCGGAAGGACTCGCGGGCGGCCCCTACCGTCCGGACGCGCGCGAGCTGTCCATGGTGGGCAAGACGCGGACCTTCACCGTGGGCATGCCCATCACCGTGAAGGTCGTCTCCACGGATGAGCAACTGGGACGCGTGGAGTTCTCCCTGGTGGAGTAGCGGCCGCGCGCTGAAACACAGACATCCGGAAGGGGTGATGAAGGTGACTCACCCCGCCCGCGGCAGGCCTTCCGTGGACATCACCAGCGTCTTGCCGAGCACCCAGCCCAGGAGCCCGGTGGAGGACTTCACCAGGTACCAGAGCTCCGCCGTCGCCTTCGCGGGGACGCTCGCGGCCAGCACCCGCACCTTGGAGCCCTGCGCCGTCACGGCCACCGTGGCCCCGTGCCCCGAGCGGTCCTGCTTCAACTGGAAGGGCTTCGTCACCGTGGCCTCCAGGCCCGGTGACGTGGCGTCCACGCCCACCGCGTACAGCTCCTGCGGCACGTGCACCAGCTTCCACGCCTTGCGGTCCAGCGTGTATTTGTCGCGCTTCTGCCAGAAGTTCATCCACGTATCGACCAGGACGATGCCGTTGCCCGTCGCCTCCGACAGCGCGTGCACGTCCCCCAGCAGCTTCAACGCCTTGCCGTCGTAGCCATAGACGAGGACGTGGTGGTCCTCGTCCGTGATGCCCGGGGACTGCACGACCAGCTCCTTCCACTTGTCGCCCGTGGCCAGGTCCACCACCGTGAAGCCGCGCACCTCACCGCCGGACGCGTTGCCCTGTGCCGTGGCCGCGCCCGCCTTCAGCGTGAACCCGCCGCCCTCCGCCGTGAGCGACACCGCCTCCGGCTTGCCGTCCCCGTCCAGGTCCACCTGCGCGGACGTCACGGGCTCATCGTTCTTCTGGGCAACGGCGGGCACACCGGTGAGCAGCACGGCGGAGGACAGCACGGCCAGCAGGGATGTCTTCACGGAAGAAGGACCTCGGTGGAGGAGGGACCCCGCCCACGCTAGCCGCCCGTCAGGCGCCCGGACACACGCTTTCACCCCGAGCGGCGGAAGCGCCCCCGGAAGTGACGGTCCAGGTACACCTCCGCGTGCGCCAGGGCCTCGCGCGCCCCGGAGGACAGCTCCAGCGAGGCCGCGGCCAGCCGCGCCTGGCGCATCACGGCGCCCCTTCCGTCCCCAGCGGAACCCACGGCGTCCACCACCGTGTCCACCTTGGCGTGCGCGGCGTCCACCACGCCCTTTGCCTCCTCCAGGGACACCTCCCCCTCCGCCAGCGCGGTGAACAGCTGGCAGCGGTAGCGGCGGCAGGCCTCCGGGCGCTCCTCATAGACGGTGCAACACAGCCCGTTCAGCGCGGCGCAGCGCTGGGGCAGCACCTGTGCGCCGTCCTCCTTCACCGCCAGTGGCAGGCCGCGCTGGCGCAGGGCCTCCGCCTCGGCGGGCGTGAGCGGCACCTGGGTGAAGAGGGTGCCGTCACAGCACATCCCGCAGTGGAGGCAGAGGGTGGACAGGGCGGAGGACATGGCGCGTGCGGGATAACCCCCCGCGGGGGAGCGAGTCATCCCCGACGTGTGTGTAACCCCAGACCTCCGTCCCCCAAGGCGAGCCATGTCTCACCAGCCGACATGCGACAATCCCCCCTGTTCCATGTGTCAGAGTCACCTGGATTTCATGGGTTGCGCCCGACCCGAGGGGAGGGACAGGTCTGCACCTGTCTCAAAAGGCCATGCTCCTGTCCGTGGTGGAAATTCTCTGAGCGTGAGAAGCCAATGCGAAACAGTCCAGCCCGTGGCCAGGGGCACGGCCCGAAGGTCTGAGTGCAGAAGGGGTGAATGATCTCCACTCTGTGGGAATCCGAGTTCCCCGGGTCGCCAGCAACTTGGGGACAACACGGTTTCTTCGGACGTCGTAGATTCATGCCCCGTAGGACATCAGGGAGCCCCCATGCACACGGACACTCACGACGCGCCGGCCGGCCGCGAAGCCCTCCTCGGATACCGGGTGGGGACGGAGCTCAGCGCGGCGGCCTCGTTTGGCGCGGACTTCTCTTCCGGGCGTCTGGTGCAGCTGTCGCTGGAGCACCTCACGCTGCACCTGGAGTCGCGCGCGGTGCCGCGCAAGGGGCAGGCCGCGTCCGTGGTGGTGGGGCAGGGTGAGCGCTGGGCCACCGCGCTGGACGCGGAAGTGATTGGCGTCAACGCCATGCGCCCGGAGGTGAGCCTGCGCTTCGTCGCGCCGCCGCTGGACGCGGGCCGCCGCATCGTGGGGCTGCTGGAGTCGCTGCGTGACAACGGCCAGCTGCTCACGCCGGAGACGCGGCCCGTGTGGCGCGAGCAGATCGACCGCTCGGAGCGCGTCACGCGCATCTGTGAAGCGCTCGCGTCCCGGCAGGCCCGCGGCGTGCTGCGCTCGCGCGACGGCCAGGCGGTGGCGGAGGTCACCTGCGCCTTCTTCGAGCCGCTCCAGGACGCGTTCGCCTGGAACCTGCACGGCGCGCTGCCCGTGGGCCCCTTCACCCTGGAGGCGTTCGGCTACTCCAGCGTGGTGCACTTCCAGATGGACGCGGCGCGCATGGAGGGCGGCCTGCTGGTGATTCCGGTGCCCACGTCGCTGGTGCGCTTCCGCCACCGGTGGCTGCGCCGCACGCAGGCCAGCGCGTCCTGCACGCTGGAGTTCGACCATCCGCTCTGGCCCCAGGTGCACGTGCACCGCGGCCTGCTGGATGTCTCCTACGAAGGCCTGTCCTTCCTCACGCAGCCGGGCGAGGACCTGATGTACCCGGGCCTGCGCCTGCCGGTGATGCAGGTGTCCCTGGATGGCCACGCGCCGGTGCGCCTGCGCGCGGAGGTGCGCAACATCTCCAGCACGCCCCACGGCCGCCGCTGCGGCGTGAGCGTGCGGCCCCTGGACGCGCAGGAGGCCCGCGCGTGGCGCGCGCTGGTGGAGGCCCAGGCCCATCCGTCCACCAAGGTGGAGGGCGACTGGAACGACGCCACCTGGAAGCTCTTCGAGCGCTCCGGCTACTTCCGCCTCCCGGGCAAGGAGCCGGAGAAGTTCACCAGCCTGCGCGACCAGTTCTCCCGCACGCAGGACAAGCTCCAGGAGGCGCCGCTCCTGGGCTACCGCGTGGCGCGCCCCGCGGAGGACGGCAGCATGGAGGCCACGCTGTCCGTGCTCAAGCCGTACGCGGGCAGCTGGATGGCGCACCAGCTGGCGCGGCACCAGCCTCCGGGCAGCCGCTCCACCGCGCGCGAGGCCCTGCGCGACATCTACCTGCGCGGCTACGAGCCCACGCAGGCGGACCCGGAGGTGAAGTGGTTCTTCGCCTACTGCGAGGCGAACGTGCGCTGGGTGCGCTACACGAAGTTCGACTTCGCCACCTGGTACGCGGACACCGGCCAGACGTGCCTCGTGCCCTTCCGCCTGATGGAGGGCGAGGTGGACAGCGTCTGGACGAAGCCCGCCAACATCACCCTGGGCTCGGCGACCGCGGAGGAGCGCGACAGCTTCTTCGCCCGCGTGGCCAGCACCCACCCGGAGGCTTATCGAGAAGCGCTGGACCTGGTGCCCGCGCGCTTCGACCTGGAGACCACGCGCACCGGCTGGGGTGACGCGGGCCTGTCCCGCGAGCGCGAGCTGGTGGTGGCCCGCCATGAAGGCCGCGCCGTGGCCTTCGCGGTGTTCGAGTCCGCGCAGCCGGGCCTCAACCTCTTCAACGTCCTGGACGGCGTGCGCCTGGTGCCGCTGGAGGACGACGCGAAGCCGGAGGTGCAGGACGCGTTCGTGGCGCTGCTGGGCCAGGCGGCGGAGTGGTACCGCGCGCGCGACCGCAAGGTGTTCGTCCACTACGTGGAGGCCACCTGCGTGGAGTACGCGGAGCGCGTGTCCCTGGCGGACCTGGGCGACGGCAAGCTGTGGGTGATGTCCGCCCGCCTGCTGCCGGAGTTCCTGGAGCACCTCTGCGAGTCCACCACGCCGCGCGCGGCGTAGTGGACTCGAGGGGCGGGGGGCCTACAGCCCCTCGTCGTCCGGGTCCGGATAGGACTCCAGCTCCTCTTCCTCCTCCTCCACCGGGGCGGGCGCCTTGCCGTGGCGCCCCTTGCCGCCCTTGCCCTCGTGCGCCGGGGCGCCGAAGTCCGAGTCCGGACCCACGATGTAGCCCTGGCGCCCCTGCTGGATGCGGCGCAGCAGCCCCTCCTGCTCCAGCGCTTCGAGCAGCCGCGCGAAGGTGGAGAAGCCGTGGTCGCGCTCGTCGAAGTCCGGCTCCTTGCGGACGATGGTCTCCTTGACGAGCGACGGGTTGAGCGGGCCCGTGGCCCGGCGCAGCAGGCTCTGCACCACCTCGCGCGCGACGGCGGGCACCTCCGCCTTGCCCTTGCCGCCCTTGGACTCGGCGCCCTCCTTGGAGCCCTTGCCCTCGTGGCCCTTGTCGTGGCCCTTCCCGCCCCGCTTGCCGCCCTTGCCCTCGTCGGACTTGGAGCCCCGGCCGCCGTGGTCCTTGTCCTTGTCCTTGTGGGAGGACTCGCCCCGGTGCTTGGGCTTCATGTAGATGAACTGGTCGCACGCCCGCACGAACATCTGGGAGCTGGCCTCGCGCACGGCCAGGCCAATCACGGTGCGGCCGTTCTCACGCAGCTTGTACGCCAGCGGGCAGAAGTCGCTGTCGCCAGAGGCGATGACGAAGGTGTCGATCTGCTCGCGCGCGTAGCACAGCTCCAGCGCGTCGATGACCAGGCGCATGTCCGCGCTGTTCTTGCCGGCGCGGGTGGAGGGGGGCACGTCCACCAGCTCCACGCCCACGTCGTGCAGGCGCTGCTTCGCGTCCTCGAAGCGCGACCAGTTGCAGTAGGCGCGGCGGAAGACGACCTTGCCCTGCTCCAGGAGCTGGTCCAGCGCGGGCTGCAGGTCGAAGTTGTTCGCGCTGATGCCCGTGTTGGTGACCAGGTTCTCGAAGTCGATGAAGAGTGCGATGCGGTGCTGCTCGTCGGTACGTCCAGCCAAAGGTGCCTCGTATTCGTGTGCGAGCGGTCCTTGGCTCGCGTGCGCTCCACCCTACTGTGGGGACGCTGCCGCGCGCACGGTCCGTGTTCCGCCCTGAACATTCAGTGCTGCCCACCCTACGTTTGCGGTGTGGGCCCGGGGGCAGCGCCCCCGTGACACGGAGGTATAACGATGATGCACGGATTCCCCAGACGATGGCGAGCGATGGCGTGGGCCGCGCCGACGCTCGGTCTCTTGTTGTGCGCGGGCCCTTCGCTCGCGCGTGAGCCGCAGATTGGCAGGGGCGAGGACACGAGCCCCGCCTACCAGTCACAGCTCGCCGAGCGCGCGAGCACCAGCCCGTCGAACGTGGTGAGCACCGTGCCCACCACGTCCCCGGACCTCATCTCCCCGAACCAGACGGTGCGACAGCTCACCCCGGACCCGGACCGGATGCGCCAGGTCAGCGGGCCGGTGGTGAAGCGCAGCGGGATGACGCTGTACGTGCAGGACGTGTCCGGGCCGGTCATCCCCCTGGACCTGAGCGCCCTGCGCATCCACCAGCAGCCCCAGAAGGGGCAGGAGGTCCTGGCCCTCTACCAGGTGGAGGGGAAGACGGACAACGTGGCCCTGTCCCTCAGCGCCGAGCGCTAGTTCGGCTTCGCCCCACCGCCGCGCACCTCGTCCAGGACGCTGAGGTCCACGAGCCCCGCGATGTCGTCGCTGGGGATGAACCCCAGCGACTTCGCGTGCTCGGCGGAGCCCTTCAGCGCGGCGGGCACCGGATCCAACCCCGGCTCCAGGCGGGAGAACGCGTCCTGGAGCACGGGCGCGGGCAGGGGCTTGCGCGTGAGCTGACCGAAGGCGGCGTTGACCGACGTGGCGAAGGCCGCGGGGTCCGCGCGCCACCGCTCCGTGAGCTGCACGTGCGTGCGCAGGAGCGCCGCGATGCGCGGGCGCTGCGTCTCCAGCACCTTCTTCGTCGTCACCACCACCGTGGTGGGGAAGCGCTTGTCCGGCCAGAGGTCGCGCTCGTCCACCAGGATGTGACCGCCCCCTTCGGCGAGCATGCGCGCGCCCCAGGGCTCGGGCACCCACGCGCCCTCGATGGCGCCCTGGAGGTACTGGGCCAGGATGTCCGGGTTGCTGATGGGAATCACCTGCACGTCGCCGCCCGCGTCGGTGGCCAGGCTCAGCTTCTGGGCCTTGAGCCAGGTGCGCAGCGCGATGTCCTGCGTGTTGCCCAGTTGCGGCGTCGCCAGCTTCTTGCCCTTGAGCTCCGCGGCCGTCTTCACGTTCTTCACCACCAGCACCGCGCCGCCGTTCACCGCGCCCGCGATGATGCGCAGCTCCTTGCCGGCCTTGAGGTACGTGTTGATGGCGGGGCCCGGGCCCACGTAGGCCACGTCCACGGAGCCCGACACCAGCGCCTCCATGGCGGCGGGGCCCGCGTTGAACTGCCGCACCTCCACGTGGCCCATGCCGGGCTGCGACCCGAAGAGCCCCTCCGAGTTCGCCACCAGCGCCTGCGCGTGCGTGATGTTGGGGAAGAAGGCCACGCGCAGGGGCGCGTTGGCGCCGGAGGGCGTGTCCTTCTTGCAGGAGGCGACGCCGGACAGGAGGACGCAGAGGCCGAGCAGCAGGGACAGCGGACGCGCGGAAGACATGGTGCGTCACGCTAATGGAGATTCCCCGCCCCTTTTCAATGCCCGTGAGTGCGGAAGCGTCTTGGGGCTCACACGGACGCCGTCAGTCCCCAGCGGCGCCGCAGGCGCGCCTCCACCGTCTGGAAGAGGACGCGGTCCACCGTGATGCCAATGAGGATGATGGCCAGCATCACCGCCATCACCTGCGACACGTCCATCAGCTCGCGGCCCATGGTGAGCAATTGGCCCAGGCCGCCGGAGACGAAGAGCAGCTCGCCCGCGAGCAGCGCGCGCCACGCGAAGCTCCACCCCAGCTTGAGCCCCGTGACGATGCCGGGCAGCGCGCCGGGCAACAGCACGCCGAAGTAGAAGCGCAGGCCCCGCACGCCCAGGGTGCTGGCCACGCGCGCCAGCTGCGGATCCAGGCCGTTGACCGCGTCCTCGGTGGCGATGGAGATGCCCAGCACGCTGCCCATCACCACCACGAAGAGGATGGCGCCGTCGTTGAGGCCGAACCACAGCAGGGCCAGCGGCAGCCAGCAGATGGAGGGCAGGGCCTGCAGCCCCATCACCACCGGCTTCACCGCGTTGCGGAAGAAGGCCAGCCGCGCGATGCAGAGCCCCAGCGGGACGCCGATGGCCACCGACATGACGTAGGCGTGCGTCAGCCGGCCCAGCGAGCGCAGCGTGGCGCCGCCGAGCTGTCCGTCGCGGGCCATGGCGAGGAGCGTCTTCACCACCTCCAGCGGCCCGGGGAACAGGTGCTTGTTCCACACGCCCGAGCGCGACAGCACCTCCCAGACGGCGAAGAGCAGCGCGATCATCCCCAGCTTCTGCGCCCACTTCAGCATGGCGGTGTCCCTCGCTGCCTCTAACGACTGGTCACGATGCGGGTGCGTGGCAGGCTGGACGGGGTGCGCGTGCGGCGCTGCAGGGGCTCCTCGGGCGGGGCCTCCAGCGGGGCTCCCTCCGCGGCGCGCAGGCGGTGACGGATGTCGCGCGCCATGGCGTCCAGGGACGGGTCCTCCAGCGAGCGCGGCATGGGCAGGTGGATCTCCAGGTCCTCCACCACGCGGCCCGGGCGGGGCGCCATCAGCACCACGCGGGTGCCCAGCATCAGGGCCTCCTGCACGTCGTGCGTGACGAACACCACCGTCTTGCCGGAGCGCAGCCAGATGGACTGCAACAGCTCCTGCATGTGCACGCGCGTCTGGGCATCCAGCGCGCCGAAGGGCTCGTCCATCAGCAGCACGGTGGGGTCCACCGCGAGCGCCCGGGCCAGGCTGGCGCGCATCTTCATGCCGCCGGAGAGCTGGTGGGGCAGCGTGTCCGCGAAGCCCTCCAGGCGCACGCGCTGGATGAAGGTGTCCGCCCGCTCGCGGCGCTCGCTGCGCGGCACGCCCCGGGCGCCCAGCGCGAAGGTGATGTTGCCGCGCACGGTGAGCCACGGGAACAGCGCGGCCTCCTGGAACATCAGCAGCCGGTCCGGCCCGGGCCCCTGGATGGGCTTGCCGTCAATGGCCACGCTGCCGCCCGTGGGGGACACGTGGCCCGCCAGCGCGTAGAGCAGCGTGGACTTGCCGCAGCCGGAGGGGCCCAGCAGGCAGACGAACTCCCCCGAGCGGACGTTGAGGTTCACGTCCTTCAGCGCCACGACCTTGTTGGCGTAGTGGTGGTCCAGCTGGGCGATGGAGATCTTCGCCCGGTCCGCGTTCACGTGGGCGGGCCGGAGCAGGTGGGGCGCCACCCGGCGCAGGCCCCGCATCCGCTCGATGAGGCGTCGAAGCATTCGCCAGAACCTATTCATCTGCCCCCAGGTCGCACAGGCGGGTCCTGGAAGCGGGCAGGCGCCTTTCACTGTAGGACAGGAAGTGAAGTCCGCGCTGCCCGGCCGGCTGCTTTTCAGGCCGTGGCGGCCCGCTCCGCCCTGCGGTGCGCCAGCGTGCGGGAGAGCAGCCACACGCTGAGGGCGAGCACGCCCAGGCCCACGCCGGTGAAGGCGCCGCCCACGCGCAGCGACGCCCGCCGGTGGTCCTGGGACACCGCGAGCGCGTCCGTGCGGGGACCCGTGAGGTAGCGCCGCACGGTGTCCGCGTAGGCCCGCGCCTCCGCCTCGTCCTCCGTCCACTGGTAGGCGAGCGGCTGGACGCCGGAGGCCGTCTGCAGCTGGGCCCGGAAGATGGGCGCGGCGCCGCTGCGGGTGCTGCGGCTGCGCGCCACCTCCACGCCCTGGATGGACGCGGGCGCGTAGCGGCCCACCTCCTCCTCTCCCAGCCAACTGGAGCGGGAGAGGACGCACGGGCCCTGGGGCTCGCATCTGAAGTCCATGCGCGCCTTCTGGTTGAGGAAGAACACCCCCAGCACCAGGAAGGGCAGGGCGAGCATCAGGAAGGCCGTGGCACCGATGGCGGTGGCGCGGCTGCGTCGGTAGGCGGTGGGCGCACGCACGGCTTGCGTCTATAGACCCGCGCGCCCCCGAGGGGGCAGTGGTTTCACGCGCCCGCGAGTGTCGCCCTCCAGGCAGGCGGGCGGGCGGCCCGGGCTGTTGCGGCCGGGGTCCCAAGTCCGCACCCCTTTGTCCTGGGACGTTCAGCACTTCGCCCGGAAGGAGCCTCACCTCATGAAGGCCGTCGCCGTCATGTTTCCCTCGCGCGAGGTGCGCGTCCTCGACGTTCCCGAACCGCGGCTGCACTCGCCCACCCAGGTCAAGGTGCGCACGCTGGAGATTGGCGTGTGCGGCACCGACCAGGACATCCTCAAGGGCCATCACGGCGCGGCGCCGAAGGGGGAGGACCACCTCATCCTGGGCCACGAGTGCCTGGGCGAGGTGATGGAGGTGGGCGCGCACGTGCAGGGCCTGAAGCCGGGGGACCTGGTGGTGCCCCGGGTGCGCCGGCCCTGTCCGCACGCGCACTGCCCCGCGTGCCGCCACGGCCACCCGGACTTCTGCGTGACGGGGGACTACACGGAGCGCGGCATCCAGGGCGCGCACGGCTTCTGTTCAGAGCACTTCGTGGAGGACGCGGCCTACCTGCACAAGGCGGACGACAGCTTGCGCGGCGTGGCCGTGCTCACCGAGCCGCTCACCATCGCGGAGAAGGGCCTGCGCGAGCTGGCGCACATCCAGTCCCGCCTGCCGTGGAAGCCCGCTCCCGGCAAGGCGCTGGTGCTGGGCGCGGGGCCGGTGGCGCAGCTGGGGGCCATGGCGCTGATGCGCGGGGGCTTCGACGTGACGGTGTACTCGCGCAGCCCCAAGCCCAACGAGAAGGCCGCCGCATCCGAGGCGGTGGGCGCGCCGTACATCTCCTCGAAGGAGGTGTCGGTGGAGGATTTGAAGAAACAGCTGGGCGGCGTGGCCGTCATCTACGAGGCGACGGGTGCGTCGAAGGTGGCCTTCGACTCGCTCCAGGTGCTGGAGGAGAACGGCGTGCTCATCTTCACCGGCGTGCCCGGACGCGAGGAGCCACTGGAGCTGAAGGGCGACCAGGTGCTGGGGCAGCTCGTCCTGGGCAACCGGGTGATGTTCGGCACGGTGAACGCGGCGGACAGCGACTTCCGTGAGGCGCTGGAGGACCTGGCCCGCTTCCGCGCGAAGTGGCCGGGAAGGGTGGAGGCGCTCATCACCCAGCGTCACCCGCCGTCGGAGTTCGCGAAGGTGGTGGAAGCGAAGGGCGGCATCAAACACGTCATCTCATTCCAGGAGCATGCCCGGTGAATCCCCATCACGAGGACCTGAAGGGCGGCGTGGCCATTGAAGACCACGGCGTCATCGGGGACCTCCGCACGGTGGCGCTGGTCGGCAACGAAGGCACCATCGACTGGCTGTGCTACCCGCACTTCGACAGCCCCAGCCTCTTCGCCGCGCTGCTGGACCCGGAGAAGGGTGGGTACTGGCGCGTGTCCCCGGAGCCGGACGGGGTGATGAAGCGCCAGTTCTACTGGCCGGACACCAACGTGCTGGTGACGCGCTTCTACACGCCCAATGGCGTGGGGGAGCTCATCGACCTGATGCCCCTGGGCAGGGGCGCGCGGGCGGAGGGGCGCGAGGTCCTGCGGCGCATCCGCGTGGTGCGCGGGGAGATGTCCTTCCGCATGGAGTGCTTCCCGGCGTTCAACTACGCGCGCGACGAACACGAGACGCACGTGGTGAAGGGCGGCGCGGCCTTCGTCTCCAAGACGCTGAGCATGCAACTGGTGACGCCCGTCCCGCTGAAGCAGGAGGGCAACGGTGTCGTCGCGCACTTCACGCTGAAGGAGAGCGAGTCCGCGGTCTTCACCCTGCGCGAGGGCGGCATCGAGGGCTGCCACCACCACCTGCACACGCACGACTCCGCGGAGAAGCTCTTCCGCGACACGGTGGACTACTGGCGCCACTGGCTGTCCAAGTGCAAGTACACGGGGCGGTGGCGGGAGATGGTGCAGCGCTCCGCGCTGGCCCTGAAGCTGATGACCTTCGAGCCGACCGGGGCCATTGTCGCCGCGCCCACGTGCAGCCTGCCGGAGTCCCCCGGCGGCACGCGCAACTGGGACTACCGCTTCTGCTGGCTGCGCGACGCGGCCTTCACCGTCTACGCGTTCCTGCGCATCGGCTTCAACGATGAGGCCGAGGCGTTCATGCGCTGGGTGGAGAAGCGCTGCGCGGAGAACGGGGACGGGCCCCTGCCGCTGATGTTCAGCCTGGACGGCTCACCGGTGCCCAGGGAGGAGGAGCTCAAGCACCTGCGCGGCTACGGCGGCGCGCAGCCGGTGCGCATTGGCAACCTGGCGGCGAAGCAGCTCCAGCTGGACATCTACGGCGAGCTGATGGACTCCGTGTACCTGTCCAACAAGTACGCGGTGCCCATCTCGTATGACTTCTGGAGTCACCTGCGGCGGCTGGTGGACTGGGTGTGCGACCACTGGCAGATGGAGGACGAGGGCATCTGGGAGATCCGCGGCTCACGCCGGCACTTCGTCTACTCGAAGCTGATGTGCTGGGTGGCGGTGGACCGGGCCATCCGGCTGGCGGACAAGCGCAGCCTGCCGGCGAACCGCTCGAAGTGGCTGAAGACGCGCGACGCCATCTTCGAGGAGATCATGGACAAGGGCTGGTGCAAGGAGAAGGGCGCCTTCATCCAGGCCTACGGGCACGAAGCGCTGGACGCGGCGAACCTCCTGATGCCGCTGGTCTTCTTCCTGTCACCGGTGGATCCGCGGATGCTCTCCACGCTGGACCTCATCCGCAAGGCGCCGAGGGACGGGGGGCTCACGTCGGACGGCCTGGTGTTCCGCTACGAGGCGGACGAGAAGCTGGATGGGATCGAGGGCAGCGAAGGCACCTTCAACCTGTGCAGCTTCTGGCTGGTGGAGGCGATGACGCGCGCGAGCCCGGTGCGGCCGGACCTGCTGGACGAGGCGCGGCTCATCTTCGAGCGGATGCAGGGCTACGCGAACCACCTGGGGCTGTACGCGGAGCAGACGGGCATGTCCGGCGAGGCGATGGGCAACTTCCCGCAGGCGCTCACGCATCTGTCGCTCATCAGCGCCGCGTACAACCTGGACCGGACGTTGGGCCGCCACGATTGACGAGGGGACGGTAGACTCGCGCGCACCCGCCATGCCCGAACTGTACCCGCTGCTGTTCCGCTTCGCCGTGAAGGCGGACGCCCACTACGACGTGCTGAGCCGCCGCGTGCGCAAGGGGCTGGGCATCGCCCCGCCGCTGCGCATCCTGCCGTACCGGGGCTACGGCACCCCGGAGCGCGTGGTCATCAAGGCGCGCGTGCTGGAGGAGCGCAAGGTGACGCCGCAGCGCCAGCGCCACACGCTGTGGAGCAGCGCCGTGGCCTCCTACAAGCGCTACATGACCCGCGAAATCGCCAGCGCGCACGTGGCGGTGCGCTGGGGGGACAAGCGCTGGGAGGGCGTCACCGACGAGGAGGGCTTCCTGGAGCTGTGGGTGCCGCCGCCCGAGGGCGTGCGCTCCGGCTGGCACATGGTGGAGCTGGAGCTGCTGTCCCCGGAGGCCGAAGGCGTGCCGCGCGTGTCCGCGCCCGTGCGGGTGGCGGGGACGAGCGCGGAACTGGGCGTCATCAGCGACATCGACGACACGGTCATCGCCACGGGGGTGACGGATCCGCTCAAGCGCGCGTGGGCGCTGTTCCTCACGGAGCACCGGGTGCGGCTGCCCTTCCCGGGCGTGGACGCGTTCTACGCGGCGCTCCAGGCGGGCGCGAGCGGCACGGCGGACAACCCCATCTTCTACGTGTCCAGCAGCCCGTGGAACCTCTACGAGCACCTGGACGAGTTCCTCTCCATCCACCGCATCCCCATTGGCCCGCTGCTCTTGCGTGACTGGGGCCTGTCGCGGGACGGCTTCGCGCCGGGCGGGGGACACGGGCACAAGCTGGACAAGATCCGCGGCGTGCTGGAGACGCTGGCGCACCTGCCCTTCGTGCTGATTGGCGACAGCGGCCAGGAGGACGCGGAGCACTACCGCACCATCGTGCGCGAGTACCCGGGCCGCATCCGCTGCGTCTACATCCGCAACGTGCCGGGGAGCTCCAAGCGCGGCGCGCAGATGGAGGCCATCGCGAAGGACATCCGCGACGCGGGCAGTGAGCTGGTCGTCGTGGACGACACGGTGGCCGCCGCGAGGCACGCGGCGCGCGCCGGGTGGATCCGCTGGGAGGAGGTCCCGGAGGTGGAGGCCCACCGCCGCGAGGACGCCGCGCGCAGCGCCCTGGGCGAGCGGGGCTGAAGATTTCCAACGTCACACGTCACGGCGCGGTGACACCCGCGCGTGCGCCATGTTGTCGCTTGAGGGTGGGGAGGGGGCTGTGGCAGACGCGGGCCTCCCTCGCTTCATTCCCCCCGAGGTCGTCAACATGATGCGAAACACCCTGAAGTGGTCCGTGCTGGCCTCCGCGCTGCTCCTGGGCGCGTGCGACAACACGCCGTCCGAGCCGACGCCGGAGCCCGCGCAGTCCGTGCGCACGGTGGAGTCGAAGCTGAGCCAGATCGAGCTGGAGTGGGAGGGTCCGACGCCGCTGCTCGAGTCCATCATGGAGGCCGGCAACGACGACTGCGACGCGCACAACAACTGGTGTGACGGCACGCTGGACGTCTACGGCTTCCCCTGGTCGTCCCCGCAGGCACCCACGCTGTCGGACGCGGTGGAGTCGGTGTTCGCGCTGTCGCAGGACTACAGCTACTTCCCCTGGCAGGACCGGGGCACGGTGCCGTTCAGCACGCTGTCCGACACGCTCTTCAAGTTCGAGGCGCTGGACCCGGCCCTGCTCACGGAGATTGGCAACGGCACGGAGCCCGTGCAGATCCGCTACTTCTACTCCACGTACCTGGTGGCTCCGGGCGCGTCTGACTGGAACCACCTGTTCATCGTGCTGTTCCCCCAGTCGCACCGCGTGGCGGTGTTCAACCTGGTGAACCACGAGATTTGATTCACCCCACGGGGCGGCCGCTCTGCATCTGCACCATGCGGAGCGCGCGCTCCATGAGTTCTCCCTGGGCGGAGCGCTTGTCGGTGGGCGTGGCGGCGGTGCGCCGCCGCCACGTGCCGTCCGAGCCCAGCTCCCACGCGCCGCTGGTGTCCACCATGCAGCGCTCCACCACGTCCTTCACCTGCGCGGCCAGGGCCGGGTCCTCCACGGGCGCCAATATCTCCACGCGGTGGTCCAGGTTGCGCGGCATCAGGTCCGCGGACCCGATGTAGCAGCGCGACGTGGGGCCCCGGTCGAAGGCGTAGATGCGCGGGTGCTCGAGGAAGCGGCCCAGGTTGGAGACGACGCGGATGTTCTCCGACACGCCGGGCACCCCCGGCCGCAGGCAGCAGATGCCGCGCACGTTGAGCTCCACGCGCACGCCCGCGCGGGACGCGTCGTAGAGCGCGCGGATGATGCCCGGGTCCACCAGCGCGTTCATCTTCATCAGGATGCGCGCGGGCGCCTCCGGCGTGTGCGCCGCCTGCGTCTTCTTGATCTCCTCCAGCAACCCCTCGCGCATGGTCAGCGGCGCCACCAGCAGCTTGCGGAAGGAGCGCGGCCGGCCGAAGCCGGTGAGGAAGTTGAAGACGTCCGCCACGTCCGCGCCAATGTCCGGGTCGGTGGTGAACAGCCCCAGGTCCGTGTAGAGCCGCGCCGTCTTCGGGTTGTAGTTGCCCGTGCCGATGTGCACGTAGTGCCGCACCCGCTCGCCCTCGCGCCGCACGATGAGGATGGCCTTCGCGTGCGTCTTCAGGCTGGGAATCCCATACACGACGTGCACGCCCGCCTCTTCCAGCGCGTTCGCCCAGCGGATGTTGGTGCGCTCGTCGAAGCGGGCCTTCAGCTCCACCATGCACACCGCCTGCTTGCCGTGCTCCGTCGCGCGGATGAGCGCGGGCACCAGCGGTGAGCTGTCCGACGTGCGGTACACCGTCTGCTTCAGCGCCAGCACGTCCGGGTCCTCCACCGCCTCGCTCACGAAGCGCTCCACGGAGGAGGCGAAGGACTCGTAGGGGTGGTGCACCAAGAGGTCGCCCCGGCGCATCGCGGACATCACCGTGCCCCCGCCGTCCGGGGACTCGTTGTCCGTGCGCAGCCGCGCCTGCGTCACCGGCGTCCACGGCGGGTCGCGCTGCTCGGAGAAGCCCGGCGTCATCGCCAGCGACATCACGTCCGCCAGGTCCAGCAGGCCGTGCTCCTCGTACACCTGCCGGGGCTCCAGCGTCAGCGCCTCCACCAGCGGCTCCAGCAGCTTCGCGTTCATCCCCGCTTGGATCTCCAGGCGGATGACGTCCCCGAAGCGGCGCTGGCTCAGCTCCGTCTCCACCGCCTTGAGCAGGTCCTCCGCGTCCTCGGACACGGTGAAGTCCGCGTCGCGCGTGACGCGGAAGAGGCTCCAGTTGAGGACCTCCATCCCGGGGAACAGGTCCCCCAGGTGCTGCGCGATGATCTCCTCCAGCGGCACGAAGAGCGTGCCCCCCTTGAGCGGCACGAAGCGGGGCAGAATCTCCTTGGGCACCTTCACCCGCGCGACGCTCTCCTCCTCCGCCACCGGGTCGCGCAGCAGCACCGCGAGGCTCAGGGACAGGTTGGAGATGTACGGGAAGTGCCGCCCCAGCCCGATGGCCAGCGGCGTGAGCACGGGGAAGATCTGCTCACGGAAGCGCTGATCCACCTGCGCGCGCTGGTCCGCGTCCAGCTCCTTCATGGACAGGATGCGCAGGCCCTTCTCCGCCAGCGCGGGGCGCAGGACCTTCTCGAAGCAGTCCGCGTGGCGCCGGCCCTGCTCCAGGATGCCCGTGTGCAGCTTGTCCAGCGTGTCACCCGGGGACGCGCCGTCGGGAACCAGGCGCCCCACGCGCGCGGCGATCTGCTCGTGCAGCCGCGCCACGCGGATCATGAAGAACTCGTCCAGGTTGCGCGCGTAGATGGAGATGAACTTCAGCCGCTCCATCAGCGGCACCTCCGGGGACTCCGACAGCTGGAGCACCCGGTCGTTGAAGGCCAGCCACGACAGCTCCCGGTTGAAGAACAGGTCGCTGTCCGGCAGCTCCATGCCCGGCGGGACGACGTCCCGGTCCAGGGTCTTCTGGGTGGTGTTTTTCGCGGCGGCGCGCTTCGCCATGACGGTGACTCCTCGAGATGAGCCTCAGGGTGTGCCCTCTAGCAGCCCCGCACCGCGTGGATTGTGAACTCGTACGTTCGTCCAGGTACCGGACATCCGGGCGTATCCCACCCTGAACACCCCGGGCAGTGGCCGGCGGGGCGTGCGGGCCGTGGCCCCGCTGTCAGTCCAGCGCTTGAATCCGGCGGAGAGTGGCGGCATTCAAGAAGGGTGAGCACTCCCAACGCCCCGCTTCAGACCGCCTCGGAGGGTGTCCCCGCGGACACGTCCCCGGATGCCCTGTTCACGGCCTTCCGTGAGGGGGCCCAGAAGAAGTCCAGCCGCTTCACCTTCACCTGGTTCGTGGCCGCCGCGGTGCCGGTGGTGCTCGCCCTGGGGTTCTTCTCCCTGTGGCGCCTCAACGGGACGTCCTTCTCCGTCGTCACGCCGCACGGCATCAAGGTGCTGCGCGCGGGGATGACGACCCAGGAGGTGGGGGGCCTGCTGGGCAACCCGCTCACGCTCCAGAAGCAGGGCGACCAGGACTGCTACCGCTACGGCCGCCCCAACTTCGTGAACGAGGTCTTCGTCGTCTACTCCGTCTGCTACGAGCAGGGGCAGGTGCGCGACGTGCTCACGCACCAGTACTCGGCCTGGCAGATCGACCCGGCGACGGGCACCTTCGTCGCGCCGGGGCAGCCGGCCGGGCCCAAGAACCCGGCGGGCTAGCGGCTAGGCCAGCCCGGCCTCGGCGCCCTCGAAGGTCACCCGCGCCTGCGTCATCACGTGCTCCACGGCGAGCAGGTGCCACGCGACGTCGGTCATCTGCGCGGACGCGGCCGGGTCCAGCATGGACTCGCGCAGCTGCGCCTCGGTGATGCCGAAGGGCTCCGAGGACTCCTTCAGCAGCTCCAGCGCGTACTGGGGCGTGAGCTGGAGCTTGTCCCGCTGCGCGATGGCGCGCAGCACCAGGGCGATCTTGAGCCGGCGCTCCACGTCTTCGCGGATGCCCGGGTGGTGCAGCCAGCCGTCCAGCGCCTCCTGCTGCTCCTCCAGGCTGAAGAACTTCTGCGCCAGCACCTCGCCCTCCGCCTGCTGCCAGCGGCGGCGGATCTCCTCGTCCACCAGCGCCTTGGGCACGGTGACGTTGGAGCGGGCGACGATCTCGTCCAGCACGCGGTTGCGCGCGTCCACCCAGAGCATGTCGGCCATCTCGCCCTCCATCTCCTCCACGATGGAGCTCATGACCTCTTCATGCGTGGAGCCGCGGCCCAGCTGCTGGAGGAACGCGTCCGACTCCGTGTCGGGCATGCGCACCTCGCGCGCGGCCTTCACGTCCACCAGGAAGCGCGCCGGCATGCCGCGCAGCTGCTCCGCCGGGTAGTTGTCCGGCAGCACCAGCCCCACCTCCACGCTGTCGCCCACGCTGGCCTCGGCGATGACCTCCGAGAAGCCGGGCAGCATCACCTGGGGGGCCAGCTCCATCCAGTAGCCCACGCGCGTGCTCAGCGGGATGAGGCGGCCGTTGGCGTAGCCCAGGATGTCCAGTTGCACGTCGTCGCCCATGGCCAGGGCTTCCCCTTCCGCGCGCTGGCGGACCTGCGCCTTCGCGCGGGCCAGCTCGTGGAAGCGCTCCAGCAGGTCCTCCTCCGTGAGGTCCTCGCCCTGGGGCACGCGGATGTTCAGGTTCTCCAGCGACGGGGCCTTCACCTCCGGCAGGTCCGCCTGGTGGCCCAGGCCGGGCGCGATGGGCAGCCGCTGCACCAACTGGTGCACGGGGACCGGCGCGGGGGCGGGAGCCTGCTGCGCGGGCTTCGCGCTGGCGGGGGGCTTGGGGCTTCCGGAAGGGGCGGCGGCGGACTTCGCCGGCTTCGCCGGGGCGGAAGACGGGCCGGACGCCTTGGCGGCCGGAGACTTCTCAGGGGGATTCTTCTTCGTGGCCACCGGAGGGCCTCCTGGCAGGTAGCGACCGTGGTCCCAGAGGGGATTGAAACGAGCGCGTCTCACTCGGCCACGGTGCCTACCAGAAAAGGGCCCTCCGGGGACACCCCGGGCTCTTGCAGCCCGGGGCCCTCTACGTCACTGCGTCCTGCTTAGCCGAACAGGCCGCCGACGAAGCTGGAGACCGCGGAGACGGCGGCGCCCACCTGGCTGACCACCGGGATGTTGGTGGCGGCGGCGATGGAGCCCACGGCGGTGATGACGCCCGTGACCTTCTTGGTGGTGCTGGCGTTCGGGTCGCGCAGGGTGGAGATGGCGTTCGCCGTGTCGAAGGCGGCGATGGCGATGTTCGCGCCCGGGGCGAAGCGGCCGGCGGCCTTGGCCAGGGTGCCCCCGGCGGCCTTGGCGGCGGCGGTCGCGCCGGCCTTGGCGGCGGCCTTGCCACCCTCGGACAGGGCGGCCTTGGCGGCGGCGCGGGTCGCGGTGCCCGTGGCGGCCTTCAGGGCCACGCCGGACTCGCTGACGGCGGTCTTCAGGGCGGTGCGCACGCCGTTCTTGATGGCGGAGGAAGCGCCACCCTCGAAGGCGGCCTTGGCGGCGGCGCCGGCGGCGGCGCGGGCCAGCTTGGGACCGGCGCCCGGGACGGCGGCCTTGAAGGCGCCGCTGGCGGCCTTGTACGCGCTGCCGAACTTGTTCACGTCGCGGGCCAGCTCCAGGCCGCCCTTGACGGTGCTGACCGCGGTCTTGCCGGCGGTGGCGACGGAGCCCAGCGCCTTGTTCCAATCCTCGCTGGAGCCGGAGCGCACGGCGTTGCGCACGTCACCGATGGCCGTGCCGGCCTGGCCCACCAGCTTCACCGCGTTGGTGATGGTGCCCACCGCGCCGCCCGCGATGCCCAGCTTGCCCTTGAGGTCCAGCTTGGTCTTCGGGTCCGTGGCCTTGGAGACCAGCTTGTCCACGTTGCCCTTCAACGTCGCCTTGAAACCGTCCGTCTTCAGGCTCTTGACGTTGTCGAAGCCGTCCTTCACGGCCGTCTTCACCTTGTTGAAGGTGTCGTAGCCCTTCTTCGCCTGCGTCCCGATGTCCTTCGCCGCCTTGATGGGGTCCTGCTGCACGTGGCGGATGGTGTTGCTGACGGCACTGCGGGCGCGGTCGATCAGGCTCATTTGGGGCTCCCTCGTCGGAGTTCGAGGAAATTGGGAAGGGATGCGGACGACTTGCCGGGATTATCGCAGCAGCCGCCGATCAGTTGCGTAGCACCTCACATCTGCTGAGAAGGTGGGTGGGACACCCCGGTTTTGTCACAGCGCGTCAGGGCTCCCGGCAGTCCGGGTCCGCGTCGTCGGCCCGGCCATCCGCGTCGTTGTCCGCCCCGTCGTGGCAGTGGCCGGCCTCGGAGGCGACCCACTCGGTGACGTGGAGGGTGTAGCGGATGGGGGTGTCCCGGTCCGGCCGGGCCATGCCGTCCACCACCACCAGCACCGTCTGCCCCTGGGCCAGGGTGAGCTTCAGCGCCGGGGCGTCCTTTGTCGTGGGATGTGGGTTCGCGGCGCAGCCCAGCTCCGTACCCCGGCAGCCGGTGAGGAGGTACAGGGCGTGGCCGCCCGCGTCCGGGTCCCCGGCGGGGGAGGTGTCGAAGACGAAGGTGCCGGCCTTGGGCGCCGTCCAGAGGTGGGCGCGGTCCTGCTGGAGCAGCGCGCCGCAGGTGCCCTGGAAGCCGTCGCCGGAGAGGGCCGTCTCCCCCTGGAAGGTGAGGGGCAGGGCACTGCCCAGGTCGTGGTGGGCGCAGCCCTGGCCCTTGCAGCGGGGGTCGTCGCGGCACTCGGTGTCCGCGCAGTCCACCCAGCGGTCCCCGTCGTTGTCCATGTTGTCGAAGCAGGCCCCGGCCTCGCTGGAGCGCAGCTCGTCGATGTGGAGCTGGAAGGAGCCCTGGGTGAAGGACTCGCCGGCCAGGGCGTCCACCGTCACCAGGACGCGCTGGCCTTGGGTCAGCGTCACCGCCACCCGGGACCCGCCGCCGTAGCTGATGCCGTCCTTCGCGCACGCCAGCTCCTCGCCGCCGCAGCCGTCCGCGTACACGGCGATGACGGACCGGATGGCCGAGCGGGCCGTGTCGAAGGTGAAGGTGCCCGCCTTCGGCGCCGTCCACAGGTAGCCCCGGTCCGGCGCGCCCGCGCCCCCGCAGGAGGCGGCGTGGTCGTCCCGGGCCTCCACGGTGGAGCCCGTCAGCGACACCGGCAGCGCGCTGCCCAGGTCCCGGTCCACGCAGAGCGGCTCCGGCGGCGCGCAGACGTTGGGCACGCCCGTGCCGGCGCAGGTCTCTGGCGCCGCGCAGGTGCCACACTCCAGCGTCCCGCCGCAGCCGTCCGCCACCGCGCCGCACGTCGCGCCCAGGAAGCCGCAGGTGGCCGGGCGGCAGCCGGGCGCCGCGCAGACGTTGGCGGTGCCGCCCCCGCCGCACGCCTGGCCTTCCGCGCACGCGCCACAGTCGAGCATCCCGCCGCAGCCGTCCGCGACCTGCCCGCAGTTCTTGCCCAGCGCCTGGCAGGTGGACGGCGTGCACGCGGCCTTGCCGCAGACGTTGGGCACCCCCGCACCGCCGCACGACTCGGAGCCGAGGCAGCCTCCGCACTCCAGCACCGCGCCGCAGCCGTCGGACACCCGGCCGCAGTTGACGCCCAGGGCCGCGCAGGTGGTGGGCACGCAGGTGCCGGCGCCGCAGACGTTGGCCTGTCCGCCTCCGCCGCACGTCGCGTCCGCCGCGCAGGCGCCGCACTCCAGGACGCCGCCGCAGCCGTCCAGAGCCTCGCCGCAGTCCCTTCCCAGCGTGGCGCAGGTGGCCGCCTGACACTGGGGCGTGGCGCAGACGTTGGCCACGCCGGCCGCGCCGCAGGTGAGCCCCTCGCCGCACGCGCCGCACTCCAGGACGCCGCCGCAGCCGTCGGACACCGGGCCGCAGTCCTTGCCCAGGGCCTCACAGGTGGTGGGGACGCACGGGGCGCGGCCGCACACGTTGGCGGTGCCGCCCCCGCCGCACGTCTCGTCCGGTCCGCAGGCGCCGCACTCCAGGACGCCGCCGCAGCCGTCCGCGACCTGCCCGCAGTTCTTGGCCAGCGCCGCGCAGGTGGCGGGGACACAGGCCGGGGGCCCGCAGGCGTTGGGCACGCCAGCGCCTCCGCAGACCTCCGGCGTCGCGCAGGTGCCGCAGTCCAGCACGCCGCCGCAGCCGTCGTTAAGCGCGCCGCAGGTGGCTCCCCGCGCCGCGCAGGGGGTGGGCACGCAGGGCATGGGGCCGCAGACGTTGGGCACGCCGCCTCCGCCGCAGGCCTGGCCCTCCGCGCACTCGCCACAGTGGAGCGTGCCGCCGCACCCGTCGATGGCGTAGCCGCAGTCCAGCCCCTGGGACTCGCACGTCATGCGCGTGCAGAAGGACGGGGGCTTCTGGCTCAACAGCCCGGAGGACGTGTCGTCGGGCAACGTCCGGCCGCACGCCGTCCACAGCCCCAGGAGGACCACCCATCCCGCCAGCCAGCCTGTCCGCCCCATGCCCCGTTCCCGCCACCCGTGAAGGGCCCGCCCGTCATCGGACCCGCGTCCGAGGGTGGGGACCCGACCGGTGCCCGCGAAGCGGCGGCAAGCCCCGGTGGGTCGCCAGCGGTCGGAAAGGCGTCACTGTCCCACCCCGCCCGCCGGGAAGGCGCGCACTGGTGGACACCGCGTGGACCGGGGAGGGGGGTGGGCGCGGGGGCGGGGGGCCCCCACCGTGAACGGACGCGGGGGCGAGAGCGGACACGTGCGTCCGGCGGGGAAGGGACACCCATGGCAGGTCCCAGGCGCTTGGCACAGGAGGACGGGTGGGGGCTCGGGGCGAGCCTCGTGCTGGCGTTCGTCCTGCTGGCCATGGCGGTGGGCGCGCTGCTGACGACGCGCAACTCCGTGCAGTCGCGGGTGATGGAGCGCTCCCTGGACCTGCAGGAGGTGGGGCAGCTGGGGCGCGCCTTCAGCGACAAGGTGTCCCTGGCCAACAGCGCGTTGCTGGCGGGCGGACAGTCGCTCGTGCAGGACACGGCGCGGGCCCGGCAACGCTTCCTGGACACCGAGCAGCGGCTGCGCGAACGGCTGACCGCCGCCGAGGACCAGGCGCTCCTGGAGGAGGTGGGTGAGGCCGAGCAGGTGCACGACACCGCCCTGCGCGCCCTGCTGGACACCCCCACGCCGCGGGAGCAGAAGCTGGCGCGCGAGCGGCTGGCCCGGGCCCACGGGCGGGTGCGCGAGGCGCAGGCCCGGCTGGAGCGCAAGGTGCTGGCGCGGCTGGCGCGGGAGAACCATGCGGCGCTGCTGACGGACCGCTGGGAGACGGCGCTGCTGCTGGTGGCGTCCCTGCTGGGGCTGGGGCTGGCGGCGACGCTGGCGTGGGTGCTCCACCGCCGGCTGCACCCGCTCAAGCGCGAGGCGGCGGCCAGCGCGCACCGCTTCCAGGCGCTGGTGGAGGGCGTGCGCGACTACGCCCTGGTGCTGCTGGACGCGCGCGGACGGGTGGCCAGCTGGAACCCGGGCGCGGAGCGCATCAAGGGCTGGAGCGAGGCGGAAATCCTGGGCCGCCCCTCCCTGGTCTTCTACACGTCCGAGGACGCCGCGGCGGGCAAGCCGGAGCGGGAGCTGTCCCGGGCGTTGCAGGACGGCCGGCTGCGCACGGAGGGCTGGCGGCTGCGCAAGGACGGCTCGCGCTTCTGGGCGGAGGTGTCCATCACCGCGCTGCGCGACGAGGACGGCAGGCCACAGGGCTTCTCCGTGGTGACGCGCGACATCACCGAGCAGCGGCGCAACGAGCGGATGCAGGAGCTGCTCGCGGAGGCCGGCCGCGTCTTCCATCAGTCCCCGGACCCCGACCTGACGGCGGCGGAGGTGGCGCGGCTGCTGGTGCCGGAGGTGGCGGACGGCTGCATCCTCTACCTGCTCACGCCCGCGGGCGAGCTGCGGCCGCGCGCGGTGACGCACGTGCAGCCCGAGCGCGAGGCGAGCCTCTGGGAGTCCCTGCGGCGCTTTCCGCCCCGTGCGGGCATGCCCCCGGTCGTCTGGGAGGTGATGCGCACCGGGCGCTCGCAGCTGGACGTGGAGGTGGAGCCGCAGGACGTGGAGGCCTCCGCGGAGACGGACGAGCACCTGGTGCTCATCGAGCGCGTCGCCATCGGGTCGTCGATGGTGGTGCCCCTGCGCGCGGGCAGCCAGACCCTGGGCGCCTTCGTGCTGATGACGGCCCGGGGCCACCGCCGCTTCACGCACGCGGACCAGGTGCTGGTGGAGGAACTGGCCGGCCGCGCGGCCCTGGCGCTGGAGAACACGCGGCTGTTGCGCGAGGCGCGCGAGGCCGTGGACCTCATCGCCGTCACCGCGCACGACCTGGGCAATCCCTTGCATGCGCTGCAATTGCTGCTCAGCAAGGTGCAGCGCGCGCAGGCGGCCGGCCGCCACGAGGACGTGCGTCAGGGATTGGTGGCCGCGCGAGGACAGGCCCAGCGGCTGGGGCAGCTGCTCCACAACCTGCTGGATTTGTCCCGGCTGTCCTCCGGCAAGCGGGTGCTGGACGCGGCGCCCGTGGACCTGGGGGAGCTGGCGCGCGAGGTGGTGGAGCGCTTCGCGGAGGCCGCCGCGCAGGCGGGCTGCGACCTCAAGCTGGAGGTGGAGCCCGGGCAGGTGGGGCAGTGGGACCGCATCCGCCTGGACCGGGTGGTGACCAACCTCCTGTCCAACGCGCTGAAGTTCGGCCGGGGGCACCCGGTGACGGTGTCGGTGTCCGCGCTGGACGTGGAGCACACGCGGCTGCGCGTGCGCGACGAGGGCGTGGGCATCGCGCCGGAGGCCCAGCGCCGCGTCTTCGAGCGCTTCGAGCGGGAGCGCTCCCGCAAGGCGGAGGCGGAGGCCGGCTATGGGCTGGGGCTCTACATCGCCCGCCAGCTCGTGGAGGCGCACGGCGGCGTCATCCACCTGGACAGCGTGCCGGGACGCGGCGCCACCTTCACGGTGGACCTGCCGCGCATCCCCCGGCCGGTGGAGGAGACGTCCGTGGCGGAGTCCCCTCCGCTCCAGCAGTGACGTCTGTCCTGGCTAGAGGTGCAGCGACGGCACGGGGGCGACGAGGCCGGGCTGGATGGGGAAGTCCGGGGGCAGCTTCTCGCGCTCCTCCAGCCGCTCGAACTCCAGCGAGTCGTGCGCGCAGAAGACCTTCACCTGGTCGCCGTGGTGTTGCACCAGCTCGCGCAGCCGGCGCAGGTTGTACCAGCGCATCCACCCGTCCTTCTGCATCAGCTTCTGGTACGCGCGCAGGCCCGCGGTGCAGCGGTAGCGGTCCAGGTCCATCTCCCCGTGGTAGAAGTACGCGTCGCCCGCGTGCAAGAGCCACCCGTCCCCGGTGTCGATGGCCACGCCCGCGTGTCCCAGCGTGTGGCCCACCAGCGGCACCAGCAGGATTTCCGGCGGCAGCCCGGTGAGCTCGCGCACGCAGTCGAAGCCGAACCAGCCCTCGCCGCGGTGGGGGACGTAGGTCTCCCAGCGCGTCTCCTTGGACCACTGCTGGGGGCGGAAGCGCGCGCGGTCCAGCCAGCTCTTCTGCGCGGTGGCCACGCGGTACTCGTCCGCGAGCACGTGCACGCGCGCGTGCGGGAAGTCATCCAGGCCGCCCGCGTGGTCGAAGTCCAGGTGCGTGAGGACGATGTCGCGCACGTCGCTGGCCTGGAAGCCCATCCGCTCCAGTTGGCGGATGGCGGTGGCCTCCTCCGCCAGGGCGGGGCGGCAGAGCACGTCGCGGAACAGGCCGTTGAGCCGCACGCGCGGCGCGTACACGTCATTGAGGCCGAAGCCGGTGTCCACCAGCACCAGACCGCGCGGCGTCTCCAACACCAGACAGTGGCAGGCGAGCGCCGCCGGGCCGGTGAAGCCGCGCCGCCCATCCATGAGCCGCCGGCCAGGCGGGCACATCGTGGTGCAGTTCAGGTGGTGGATGCGCATGGCGGCTCCTGCTCCCGGGTCCGTTCGTTCAGGGCAAAAGTGCGCCGTGCTCCCCCTGGGAGGAATCACCACACCCGGGGCGGGACAGGGGCTCGCCCGCCTGGGGGGCGTCGGAAGGTCCGTCAGGGGGCGGGAGACTGCCCGGCTGCCTCACCGCCGAGCGGCGGGGCCGACATCAGCACCAGCGCCTCACCTGGCGCGACGGAGCGGTGCTCCACGCCCCGGGGGACGATGAGCAGGTCTCCCTCCTCCAGGTCCACGGCGCGCTCGCGCAGCTCCACGCGCAGGGCGCCCCGGGTGACGAAGAAGAGGACATCCCCGGTGGCGTGCTGGTGCCAGGGGCTGGTGCCCGTCAGCCGCACCAGGTGCATGGGCTGACCGTGGAGGGTGCCCACGGTCCGGGCAATGCCAGGCGCCGGCAGGTCGGTGGAGGCGCGGGCCAAATTCACCTTCTCCACGAGGGGAAGGGGAGCGGGGACCGGAGGGGACGGGGGCCGGCGGCGCGAGTCCCAGCGAGGGGGACGTCCGCCAGCGAGGGGTGGGGTCCGGAGAATCGTGCTCATGCGACAGGGACTCCTTCAGGGGGGACCGGGTCCCACCCCCTCTTGGGTTGTCTTGCTTTCTGCCATTGTCCGGGCCTGTGTTTCACCCCCTGCCGCGAGGGCCGGTCCGGTATCCGACGGAAAAGCGCCGGTAAGATAGGGATTGCCTCACCGGACGGCAGGCCCGCCCCCGGGGCCGGGGTGTCCGCTGCCGGAGGCCCCAGCGTGTGGTGAAGAACGGGCAGCCCCGGGGGACGACGCTGAGCTCCTGAAGGCTGTCGCCTCACCCATCCCGACGCACGGCCCGGTACGCCTGGGCGGGATGCTTGGGGTTATCAGGATGGGTGCGTTCGAGGAGACCCTCTTCGACCATGGCCTTGAGGTGCCGCTCCGTCAGCTTGTCCGGGCTGAAGTGGAGCACCTTGGCAAGCTTCGCGGGGTGCCAGGGCCGAAGTGAGGTGAGCGCCAGGATGGCTTCGCGCAGGGCCGCCTTTCTGGGCCGGAGTCCTAGCTTTTCAATGATTTCCCGAGATTGGGGGTCGATTTCTTCCGGCTCCTTGAGCTCCCCCCGATCCGCTGCGAACTCCCCCCGATCCGGCGCGAACTCCCCCCGATCCGGCGCGAACTCCCCCCGATCCGCCGGCGGGAACCCCCCCCGATCGGATGGCAACTCCCCCCAATCCGCTGATGGCTCTCCAAAATTGGATGGCAGCTCCCCCCGATCCGCTGACAGGGTCTGTCCCACATTTACCCGCAGCGTGACGACCACGGCGCCCGTGACTTCGGCGAACTCCGGGGTGGAGAGCCCGGCGGCGCGGCACATCTCGGCGACGCGGTTCGTGCCCCGGCCCCACTTCTCGATGAGCCCCGCCCGATAGAAGACCTCCGCGATGATGGGATTGCGCTGCACCGAGAGGTGCGGACGCACGAGCGATTCAGGCGTGATGCCTTTGGGGTACCGCCCCGCGCTCCAGATCTCCACGCGGTCATCGAAGATGGCGAGCGATACCGCGCCACCCGCGATGCTGTAGTCCCGGTGGATGAAGGCGTTGACCAGCAGCTCGCGCATCGCATCCGGTGGAATGAGTGGACGGTCCACGCGCTGCAGTCGGCCTGGTTCGATGCGGCCAGCCAACGGGAAATGCCGCTGGCAGAACAGCTCGGCTTCCTCAAGCAACCGGAACGCCGGTCCACGCACGTTGCGTTGATCGAGGAACTCCGTCTTGTCGGTGCCGCGAAAACGGGCCATGCGCAGCTCGCACTGCGGATGGTGGGGAAGGAAGGTCTTGCCAAAGAGCACGACCGCCGCGCGCAAGAGCCTTCCCCTGTGGCGGACGCCAAGACGGTCGAGCAGCTCGGGCAGGCCCCGTCCTACAGGTCCCACGAGCCGTCCCGCGGAGCGCGCCGCTTCGACGATGCGCATCACCTCCTCGCGGTCCAGCTCCTGGAGGGAAACCTCGTCGGCCTCCTGGTTCTCCCAGCGGCGACGGCTGTGCGCACGCTCCAGCAGCAGCAACTCATACCGCTCCTGCGCCATCTTGCGGGTCGTGTTTCCCACCCGCTCGTAGGCGCGGCCGTCGAAGGTATACGGCACGGAATCACTGATACCGCCCACGGTGAGCACGAGGACGCTGCGCCCCGAAGTGACCTCCACAGTCTGGATGTGCAGGTCGAGCGGGGGCTCGAAGCGCTCCCGCGCGGTCGCGATGTCATGCAGGGTCTGTTCGCTCACCTGCTGACCGATGAGTTCCCCGCCAGGCTTTACGCCAAGGAGCACCCGGCCGCCCTGCCCATTCGCGAAGGCGCAGAGCGTGTGCATCGCCTCGCGCAATTCACCTGTGGAGCGTTTCAGCTCGAGTGTGGCGGATTCTCCCCTGGCAGCGAGTTGGGCGAGGTCTGGAATCATGGCGGGCCGGCTCTGCATCAGCCGGGCCCGCCACGGTCCAATGCTGCTCCCTCGAAGACGCGGCCTCGCCAGGCGTGCACGGTGTCCGGATCGGGACGTGCGTTGACGCCGTGAGACGGTGTTGCCTTCTACAGGCAGTCACCCAGGCCGGCGTAGAGCGTGGTGCTCGTGCCGGGCAGCGTCGCGTAGAGGGGCGACGGGCCGGAGAGCGCCGCCAGCAGCGCGGTCATCGTGGTGCCGCTGGCCAGCGGGCTCTGGCAGGTCCAGGTCTGCGTCTGCACGGTGATGGCCCCCGTGGTGGGGTTGATCTCCTCGTTGCTCGCGGCGAACGTCCAGACGCACTGCCCGATGACGCCTGTCTTGCTGTTGACCGAACACTGGAAGCGCAGCGACTGGATGTTGCTGTAGTCGCCCTCGCAGAACGTGTCCCCACAGATGTCGTCGAAGTCCGCCTTCAGGTTCGAGCGCAGCTCCAGCCACGCCGGATACTCCGGCCGGGAGGACAGGTAGGAAGTGGCATCGACGTAGCTGGACCGCGTCTGCGCCACGCCGAGAGGCGCCGACAAAGACAACCCCAGCGTCGACAGCACCAGCCACGAACGGGTGTTCATCACGGAAGACCTTCCTGGAAATGACCGCCCCACGGGCGAGACGGTCACGCGAAGGCCATACGGCTTTGACACGAAGTTCAAGCAAACCTTCGTTCACGAAGATTCCGCGAAGATGTCTGGTGACTGCCTGCTTGCGCGCTAAACGACCGATCGTGATTCTCGAACGGTCTCAAGCTGCGCGTCGAGCGGAGGCGACGCGCAGCAAGGGGCTGGCGGACTTCTGGGTGTTCCGTGCGTCGAGGTAGGCGTCCACCTCGGTCATGAGCGCCTCCATCTTCTTGCAGCGATGGTTGCGGGTGACGTTGGCGTGCACGTCCCACCACACGCGCTCGATGCGGTTGCCCTCCGGGCAGTACGGCGGCAGGAAGTGCAGCACCAGCCGCTCACCCAGAGCCTCCAGCGCCTTCTGCGTCTTTTTGCTGGAGTGGGTGGCGGCATTGTCGAGGATGAAATGTAGGCGCTTCGCTCTGGGATAGGCGGCGTCCACGGCGCGCACCAGGTCGATGAAGAGCGCACTCGTCTTCTTCTCCCCCTGCACCCAAGTCATCCGGGCCGTGCTCGCATCCAGCGCCCCTGCCACGAAACGCTTCTGGTTGTTGCCGGGAGTGACGACCTCTCTGCGCTGTCCGGGCAACGTCCAGTCGGGGCCGATTTTCGGGTTGAGGTGCACGTCCATTTCATCCTCGAAAAGCACGGGCTCGTCGGGCCGGGCGAAGGCCGCACGGCATTTCAGCTGCCAGAGGCGCCGTCGACGTCGGCGCTCCGGCCAAGGGCAGCGCACCACGGGACGCGGACGCCTTCTGTGGGCTCCCACCGAGGCCAAGGCGCGTCCCATCGTCGCGGGCGAGACGCGTACCCGGCCTCGCCTCTGCACCTCACGCACCAGCAACTCGCGCGTCCACGTCGTGCGCCGCCAACCGGACTGCTGCGGCGTGCCTTCCAGCACCCGGCGCAGCGTCTGCCGAAATCGCTCGTCCACTTTGCGTGGCCCATTCTGAGCGCGCCTGTCCGAGAGGCCTTCTCGGCCTGACTTCTGGAAGCGCTGAACCGCGGACACCACCGTGGACGTGGCGCACAGCAACTGCCGCGCTGCTTGCGCCCGTGACTGACCACTGGCCACCTTCGCTACCGCCAGGCACCGCCGCAGGGTGAGCGGGCAGCCAGTCCTCTCTCCCCAGCGAATCAGCCGCCTGCGGTCAGGACATCGCAGGCGCAGCTGTTGCCTTCCCTGAGGCAGGGCTCGCTTCTTCATCCGGTTCTTGCGCACACAAGGCCGAACGGCGCGAGCTCCTGCCCCTTTCCTTCAGCTCCCAGCGCCTGCCTACCCTCCGAGCCGATCGGGATTCATGCGCGGTCGTTTAGGCGTCCCGCAGCATCCGCTGGACGCGGGCCACGAGCAGGTCCATGGCTACGGGCTTGGTGACCATCTCCATGCCCGTCTGGAGGAACCCGGACGCCTGGGCCGCGGCCTGGGCGTAGCCGGTCATGAACAGCACCTTGAGCGCCGGGCGCCGCTGCCGGGCCAGGTCCGCGAGCTGCCGCCCGGTGAGGCCCCCGGGCAACCCCACGTCCGTCAACAGCAGGTCCACCTGCGGCAGGGACTCCAGCAGGCGCAGGCCGGAGGGACCGTCGTCGGCCTCGCGCACCTGATAGCTCCACTCGCGGAGCACCTCGACGATGAGCGCGCGCACCACCGGCTCGTCCTCCACCAGCACCACCACCTCGCCGCCGCGCGCGCGGTGCTCCTCGC
Source organism: Corallococcus macrosporus (assembly GCF_017302985.1). Taxonomy (NCBI): domain Bacteria; kingdom Pseudomonadati; phylum Myxococcota; class Myxococcia; order Myxococcales; family Myxococcaceae; genus Corallococcus; species Corallococcus macrosporus. The sequence continues at coordinate 2,244,963 of NZ_JAFIMU010000007.1, read as the reverse complement.
CCAGGGCCTGCGAGGGCGGAGACTCCGCGCCGGGTATGCCCTGGAAGCGCGGCAGGTACAGCGACACCGTGGTGCCCCGGCCGGGCTCGCTCTCGATGCGCGCCGAGCCCTCCGACTGGCGAGCGAAGCCGTAGATCATCGACAGGCCCAGGCCGGTGCCCTGGCCCAGCGGCTTGGTGGTGAAGAAGGGCTCGAACGCGCGCGCGATGACCTCCGGGGGCATCCCCGTGCCCGTGTCGGTGACGCTCACGCGCACGTAGGCGCCGGGCATCAGGTCGCCGCCCGTGGGCACCTCCAGTTGGGCGTTCCCGGTCTCGATGCGCAGGCGTCCACCCGAGGGCATCGCGTCGCGCGCGTTGATGACCAGGTTGAGGACCGCGCTCTCCAACTGGTTCGGGTCGCACAGCGTGGTCCACGGCGCGGGGGTGAGCGCCAGCTCCAACTGGATGGTCTCTCCCAGCGTGCGGTGCAGCAGGTCCTCCATGGAGGCGACCAGCTGGTTCACGTCCGTGGGCCGGGGGTCCAACGGCTGCCGCCGGGAGAAGGCGAGCAGCCGGTGCGTGAGCGCCGCGGCCCGGTGCGCGGAGGCCTTCGCGCCGGTGACGAAGCGGCCCAGCTCCTCCGTGCGCCCCTGGCTCACGCGCCGCTGCAGCAGGTCCAGCGATCCGATGATGCCCTGGAGCAGGTTGTTGAAGTCGTGCGCGATGCCGCCGGTGAGCTGGCCCACCGCTTCCATCTTCTGGGCCTGGCGCAGCGCCTCCTCGGCCTGGCGCAGCGCCTGGGCCGCCTCGCGCTCCTGGGTGATGTCGCGCGCCACGGCGTGGACGCGGCCCTCGTCCGGCACGGCCGTCCAGGCCAGCAGCCGGTAGGAGCCGTCCCGGTGACGGAAGCGGCTCTCGAAGGCCAGCGTGGTGATGCCCGCGGCCAGGCGCCGCATCTCCGCGGCGCTGGGCTCGACGTCGTCCGGGTGGAGGAAGTCCCTCACCGTCCGGCCCGCCATCTCCGCCTCGGTCCAGCCAAGGATGCGCGTGGCGGACGGGTTCACCGTGAAGATGAGGCCGTCAATCCCACACACCATCATCAGCTCTTGCGACAGCCGCCACAGCCGGTCGTGGTCCGCGGTGCGCACGCTGAGCTGCTGCTCCAGCTGGGCGGTGAGCACCTGGAGCGCCGCCTCCGCGCGCTTCTGGTCGGTCACGTCGTAGACGACGCCCGGCAGCCGCCGCACGCCTTCACGCGGGGCCTCGCCGCGGCGGGCAATCCATCGCTCCTCGCCGGTGTCGTCGCGCAGGACGCGGTACTCGATGTACTCCAGCGCGCCCTGGGACAGGATGCCGTCCACGGTGCGGATGCGGGGCCGGTCGTCCGGGTGCAGCCGCGCGATGAGCTCCGCGATGGGATACGCGGGGCGCACCGGCAGGCCCCAGATGTGACAGAACTCCTCGGACGTGTAGACGGTGCGCGTCTCCTGATCCAACTCGAAGACGCCCACGCCGCCCGCGCGCTGCGCCAGCTGCAGCGTGGCCAGCGTGGCCTGCTTCTCCCGCTCCGCCCGCACGCGCCCGGTCGTCTCCAGCGGCGCGCAGTACACGCCCTGCACGGTGCCTGCGTCGTCGCGCACGGGCACGTACGCGAACGTGAACCAGCGCTCCTCCGAGACGCCCTCGTACGTGACGGTGAGCGGAAGGTCCTCGAAGGCGACCGTCTCCCCCGCGAGGGTGCGATCCAGGAGCGGCTTCAGCGCCGGCCAGACGTCCGGCAACACCCGCGCGCAGGGTTCACCGAGCGCCGGGTGCCGCGCGCCGATGAAGGGACGGTACGCGTCGTTGTAGAGGTAGCAGAGCTCCGGGCCCCAGACGACGAACATGGGCGTGGCCGCGTCCAGCATCATGCGGACCAGCGCGCGCAGCGCGTGGGGCCAGGCCTCCGGCGGCGGCAGGGGCGTCGCGGACCAGTCCTGCTGGCGCATCCGTTCCCCCATCTCTCCGCCACCGGCGAGGAACGGGAGGGAGGAGCCGCAAGGAGGTGGCGGGCTGTCACGCAAGGCCGGGTCTCAATACCAAGCGACCGCTGGGATTGCCATGGATGACAAGGCCCGCCCCCTCGTGGAGGAAGCGGGCTCGCATGGCGAAGCCGTGGCGGCGTGGGTTCAGCGCACCCAGTTGACGTTGCTGTACGCCTTCACGCCGTCGGCGCGCTCGGTGTTCGTGAGCGGCGCGTAGACGCGGGTGTTGATGGTGTTGGCGGCGGTGTCCACCTCCACGAGCCGGGTCGGGTTGGTGGTGCCGTCGTGGAAGGTGTTGAGCATCTGGTAGACGGTGTTGCCGTTCACGCCGGTGTCGGTGCGGTAGGCGGCGTTGCCCACGTGGCCGGAGAAGACGAAGCGCACGTTGGCGTACTGCTTGATGAGGTTGTCGAACACGTACTGGGGGCTGTTGTTGCCGTAGCCGCCGTTGGACTGCTCGATGCCGCCGCTGCCGTTCAGGTGCGAGTGGGTGATGATGATGACGTTGTGCCGGGGGTACTGGGCCAGCACGGTCTTCGCCCAGTTCACGGCGTCCGTGCGGGCCCACAGCTCCAGGTTCAGCACCAGCCAGTTCAGGCCGCCCGCGTTGAACGTGTGGAAGGCGTTGTCGCACTTGCCGGACTCGAACACGCCGCCCAGGGCCTTGAAGCGGGACAGCGGGAAGTAGGTGTTGAAGGTGGTGGTGTTGCGCAGGTTGGCGTTGACGTTGCCGGGGCACGCGCTGCCGCCCTGGCACACGGCCGCCGTGTCGTGGTTGCCCAGGGCGATGGCGTAGGGGATCCGGGCGTTGTCGAGCACCTGATACGAGTCACTGGCGCGCTGATAGTGGATGTGGTCCGGCGTGTCCCAGTCCATCAGGTCGCCGGTGTGCATCACGAAGCGGATGTCCTGGGCCGTCCGGTTGTCGGCGATCCACTGCATGCGGTGGGTGAGCCGGGTGGGGTAGTAGACGGCCTCCAGCTGCGTGTCGGGGATGACGACGAAGGTGAACTTCGTGTCCACGGTGCCAGGCGCGGCGTAGAACTTGATGCCCTCGTTGGTCCAGCCGGCGGTGGTGAGCGCGTCGCGCTCCGCCTGGGTGACGGCGTGGCGGTGCTTCCGGAGGCCCGGGTTGTCGAAGCGGTAGACGGGCACGAGGCACGTGTCCGCCGTCCTGGACGCATAGAAGCCCACGCCCTCGTCGGTGGTGAAGCCGGAGGCGATGAGGTTCGAGCGCTCGGTGGCGTCGATGGTGACGATGTGTTCACCCCGGCTGGGGCTGTAGAGCCGGTACACGGGGGACAGGCCGGTGCCCGACGCGCTCGCGGCCTTGAAGGGCGTGCCCAGGTCCTCGGTGTACGCGTAGGTCGTGGCCGCGTTGGCGGCCTCCGTCGCGTTGAGGGTGAGGAGGCTGTCACCCGAGGACGGACGGACGCGGTGATACACGGGCTTGCTGAGCGCGGCGCAGTCCAGCGCCGCCGTGGTGCTGCCCACGTCCCGCGCGGGCACCCGCGGTGATTCCAGCGTCTCGCCAGGACCGCAGGCGGACAGCACGCCCGTCAGGGCCAGGGACGCGATGAGGGAAATACGCTTCAAGGTGACTCTCCCGGTGAAGTCCAGTTGTTCTCGTTAAAAATGGATTGCCTGGAGGCGCATAGCATTGGTGGGGTGACGGGAGAAGGCACCTGTCGAGGAGTGTCGCGAGTGTCACATGGCGGTGTGTGGATTTTGCTGTTCGTGCTGATCACGGGCTGCGCCAGCGGGCCCACGGTGCGGCTGCGCACGGAGGAGGGGACGCGGACGTATGCGCCGGTGAGCTGGGACCGGAGGGTGCCGGTCAGCGCGCGGGAGTTCGAGGACGCGCTAGCGCGCCTGGTGCTGGATGTACCGCTGCCGGTGCGCTCACCCAGGGTGGTGCGCGCGGTCGCGAGGAAGGGCGCGGAGCTGGACCGGGGACTCGGGTTCATGCTGCGGGACCGGTACGGGCGATGGTGCCGGGCGCATGAGGCCGCGGGGGATTGTCTGTCCCTGCTGGAGGACGGCGCGGGCTTTGGAGAGATGGACCGGCTGACGCTCGCGGTGGGCATGTCGCTGGACCCACTGCGCGCGAGCATCGGGGACGCGCTGGAGGACACGGTGAACCCGGCGCTCTTCGTGTCCGTGGTCTCGGGAGCGATTGCATCCTGGGTGGTGCTGGCGGCGGCACCGGAGCCCGTGTTCACCAAGGCCGCCGCGGTGATTGCCGCCGTGTTCCTGGCGTATGTGGGAGTGCAGTCGTTCCTCACGGTGGTGCGGGCCTGTGGCGCGCTGAAGGCAGCGACGGACCGGGCGACGACGTTTCAGGAGTTGGAAGAAGCGGCGCACGTGTTCGCGCAGGCACTGGGGCCGGAGGTAGCGCGCATCTTCGTGCTCGCCGTCACGGTGCTGGTGAGTCACGGCGTGACGGTGGGGCTGTCATCCGCGCTGACGTGGATGCCGGGCTTCCCGGACGCGGTGCGGTTGGGCTCGGCGCAGGCAGGCTTCAGCGTGGCGCACGTGCTGGACGTGAGCGCGGTGGCGGTGGTGGGCGGAGTGGTGGAGGTCACGCTCGCGTCCACGGCGGTGACGATGGCTGTCACGGGCCCTCCTTCGAGTGGGAGCACAGGAGGCCCGGGCAAGTGGGTGCAGGTGACGGAGTCGATGTCCGACCGTGCCCGTGACTACCAGGCCCAGGTGACGGGAGCACCGAAGGGAACCGCGTACCGGATCCAGGAAGGCGACACCGTGGTGGACTACGACGGGTTCGACCCCTTGGAGGACGTGCTGCTGGAGGCGAAGGGCCCGGGCTATGCAACGTTCATCAAGGACAACATGACGCTGAAGGAGTTCTACCGAGGCTTCGACAAGATTCTTGCTCAAGCCAAGCGCCAGATTGCCCTCGCAGACGGCCGACGTATCCGCTGGATTGTCGCGGAGCGCCGGTTCGCGGATTTTCTCCGCAAAGCCTTCGAGGACAGTCGCTATCCGATTGAAGTTCTATCCATTCCGCCGCTCCAATGAGGCACGCTAGCTCTATGGTCGAAACGTACTATGCGGGCTCCTACTGGCTGGCTCGTCTGGAGCCAATCGAGGTCTGCGCCCAGCGCCTGGAATCCTTTCTCAAAGGGATGGGGCAGCTAGAGCCAACCTGGAGCCGCTGGCATCAAGCCGCAGCGACCTTCGAGAAGGCACGAAATCGACAAGTCCAGCCAGATGCCGTGACGCTCGCGAAGCTTCTGGGGCGGAAGAGCAACCGATTTCGTGACAGCTCTAGCTTCTGGCTTTGGGCGGGCGAAGACCCAGAAGAAACCACGGGACTCCATGGCGACTGTGGAAGTTCCTCGGCGCGCGTGAGCTCCAACTGTGTCCTCAATGCGCTCAGCACGGGCCAGGTCGCGGAGCGTGTGCTGACCGCGCCGGTCCTCACTGGCGTGGTGCGTGCCATGGCGCTCGCGTGGGAACCCGAGGTCGGCATCGCGACCTCCCACGCGCATCGGGAACAGATCAAGGTCGGTCAGTTCTCAGAGGCCGGATCCTTCGTCGGCTGGGTCATGTACTTCGCCGACTTCCGCGGCCCCGTGCCCCCGCTCCCTGCTCCCGTGCAGGTAGAGCACCTGGAGAACCGGGGCACGCTCATCACCCTCACGCCGGAGAAGTTCACCGCCTCCAATCCGGCCCACGTCGCCCTGGCCGCGGACGTCCAGGCGCGCCTCCAGGACGCGGGGCTGCTCCGGCCCCTGCGCCCCTGGGGCACCTGAAGCCTTTCACGGCGCGCCGTGGTGGACCGCCTCCACGTTGTTGCCGTCCGGATCCAACACGAACGCGCCGTAGTAGCCCGCGTGGTAGTGCGGCCGCTTTCCCGGCGCGCCGTTGTCCTTGCCGCCCGCCTTCAGCGCCGCCTGGTGGAAGCCGTCCACCGCCTCCGGGCCGCTCGCCGTGAAGGCCACGTGCCGGGGCGACACGGGCGTCTTCGTCTCGATGATCCACAGCACCGGCCGCTGGGGCGGACCGAAGGCCGCCATGCGGCGCGTGGGGAACTCCGGGTCCCAGGTGGACGTCATCTCCATCACGAGGCCCGCGCCCAGCGTGGACAGGACCGCTTCGTAGAAGGCCTTCGTGGCGGCGAAGTCAGTCGCGTAGAAGCTCAGGTGGTCGATCATGCCCGGCTTCCTAGCAGAACCGAGCGCCGCTCAGTCCGGGTAGAACATGGGGTCGCGCGTGGCCACGAACGACGAGATGGCGTGCGCCACCTCCGGCGGCAGCGTGGTGAACTGCACGCCCACACCCGGCATCAGGTCCGGCGTGCGGTCGTTGCCGTCGCGCGCCCAGCGCACCACGCCGTTCACCGTCAGCGGCCGGCCTCCCGGCAGCGTGAAGTCCAGCTCCACCGGCGTGCCGCGCGGCACCGCCTCCACGGTGGCGATGAAGATGCCGCCCTCGCTGATGTCCATGGAGAAGCCGGTGAAGAAGTTGGAGTCGCTGCGCGTGTCGATGGTCGTGTGCATCCGCACCCGGCCCGCCTTGCGCCCGTCGCTCTTCGCCGGAGTGGCGGCCTCGGGCATCCGGGCCGGCAGCCGCTCCGCGCGCGTCGGCGTCTCCGTGGACACCGCCTTCGCCCCGGCCGGCTTCAGCCCCGGAGGCGGGACGACCTTCTGGGTCTCGGCCTCCGCGGCGCGGCGGGCCTTCTCCTCGGCCGCCGCACGGGCCTTCGCGGCGTCCTCCACGCGCTTGAGGTCGGCCTCGGCGGACGACAGCGCCTTCTCCACCCGGCCAGCGTCCTCCTGCTGCACGCGCAGCGCGGACTGGAGGTCCAGCCCGGCCTGCCGGCGCGTGTCCAGCGCGGCCTCGCGGGCATCCAGGGCCTTCTCCCGCAGGCGCGCGAGCTCCGGGGAGGGCTCGGGGGACTCGGTGTCCTCCAGGCGCATGGCCCACTGGGACAGGCGCGAGTCCGCGGTGTGCTCCGGCCGGGCCAGGGCCTGCCGCACGCGGGCAAGCCGTTCGGTCAGCGCGGCCGCGTCGGCGGTGGCGCGGGCCACCTGTTCAGCAAGCTGCGCTTCCAGCCGAGCCATTTCGGCTTCGGCGCGCGCCAGCTCGGCTTCCCGGGAGGGAGTGGGGGAGGGGGGCATGCGTGGGGCTCCAGACGGACGCCCACTCTAGCGCCGCCCGGCCTCTCCCACGAGCCCCCTCCTGCCAGGTCCACCCTCAGTCCGCGCCCTTGATGCAGGCCACCGGCTTGAGGCGGTGGGCCACCCGGGCGAGTCCGGCCTGCTCCACCGTCTCCAGCACGTCGTCCAGGTTCTTGTAGCAGGGCCCGGACTCGTCCAGCGGCGTGGTGCGGGTGTTGAGCAGGATGCCGGCCTCCTGCATGCGCCGGTCCGTCTCCTCCTGCTGGAGCTGCCGGCGCGCCGCGGCGCGTGACAGCCGCCGGCCGGAGCCGTGGTTCACCGAGTAGATGGACTTCTCCGCCCCTGGTTCCGCGAAGAGGATGGCGCTGCCCGTCTCCATGGACCCGGGGATGAGGATGGGGTGCCCGGTGGCCTCCCACGTCGTCCCCTTGAGGGCCGGGTGGCTGGCGGGGAAGGCCCGCGTGGCGCCCTTGCGAGCGACGAACTTGCCGCCCTCCTTCTGGATGAGGTTGTGGCTGATCTCGTAGTAGATGCTCGCCGTCCCTCCGAACACGTCCTCGAGGGCCCCGCACACGGCCTCGCCGATGAGCAGCCGGTTGGCCACGGCGAAGTTGGCCGCCATGTTGTGCAGGTTCCAGTAGTGCCGGCCCAGGGCGCTGTCCGCGTCCAGCCAGACGAAGTCCTCGCTGCGGCTCTTGAGGCCCAGCTGGGCGGCGCCCTCCACGAAGAAGTGCTTGGCGATGTTCCAGCCGAAGCCGCGGCTGCCGGTGTGGAGCATCACCCAGACGCGGCCCTGCTCATCCACCTGCATCTCGGTGAAGTGGTTGCCGCCGCCCAGGCTGCCCAACTGCCCGCGCTTGTCGTAGGCACGCCCGGGGATGTCCACCCCGGTGTCCTCCACGGGGATGAAGTCGCGCTCGGTGACGGAGCGGTTGCGGCCCAGGGCCTTGGCGCCGTGCCGGAGCACTTCCTTGACGGTGGACTCGTTGAGCTTGCGCTGCTTGCGGGCCCGGGTGGCGCCCACGCCCACGGCGATGCGCTCGGTCACCTCGTTGATCCACTGGCGGCGCTTCGCGGGGTCCGCGACGTCCTCCACGGTGAGGGAGGTCTGGAGCTGGACCATGCCGCAGCCGATGTCGTACCCGGCGGCGGTGGGCAGCAGGGTGCCGTCCGTCTCCACGATGGTGCCGATGGGGACGCCGTAGCCCACGTGACAGTCCGGCGTGACGGCGACGCGGGTGACCCCCGGGAAGGTGGCGGCGTTGACGACCTGATCGAAGACGGCGTCTTCCAGCGCGGGGGCTTCAGGATTGCCTTCCTCCCCCCAGAGGAGCTTGTCGGAGAGGAACAGGTCCGCGTGCACGCGCATCGTCTTGGTGCGCGGCAGGACGTAGTGGCCCTCGGAGACCTTTTCCAGGTGTTGCTTCCAGCTCATGGTGAATCCCCCAGGTGGGTGAACCCGCGGCAGGGACGAAGCCCTCCCTCATCCCTGACGCTGCTGCTTTCCGGACACACGCATGGCTGCCTGCCTGGCGTCCGCCGGGGTGGAATTGGATGGGGCGGACAGGTGGAACGGCCGGGAGTGCACGGATCGGCATTCAGACAAGCCTGGGGGTTGCGGCATCCGATCGGCATTCCCATTTCTCCAGCGTGCATCAAGGGGGTGGGCGATGGGGTTTTTGACGGGGATGGTGCTGGCGATGTCGTTGCAGGCGGGGCCGGTGGAGCTGACCGCGGCTCCGGTTTTCAATCCGTCGCTGTGCGCCAAGAAGCGCGTGGATCCATGCGGGTGCCATCACGTGTACGGCATCCGGCACTGCCACCAGAACCGCAAGAGCAATCACTGCGAGGCGCAGGTCCGCGCCTACGAGCCGGACCTGGAGCAGGAGACCGCGGAGGCGACGAATCCGCTTCAGAGCCTCATCGACCCGAAGAAGTCCGTGTCGATGTAGGCCGGGCCTACCCCGGGTCCAGGGTCCAGGTACCTTCCCGCCAGTGTTTGAGGGCCATGATGGCATCGATAGCGCCGATGCCGCCCTCCTTCGCAGCCACCTCCAGGACGGCGGTGGCTTCCGCCGTCCGGTAGCGGAGCAGAAAGGCCGCCGCCGTGGCACGGACGTCCGTGCGCTCGTGCTTGAACAGCACCAGGAGCGCGTCCCTCCCGGCATCGCCATGGGCCAGGAGTTGGTCGATCGCCGCGTTGTACTTTTTGGCGTGCTTGTTCCCGATCCTGGGAGGATCGCCTCGATGGATGGCGTCGGTCTGCGCGGCGACGTGCTTCGCGAATTGTTCGACCAGTTGCTCCAGCGTCATTTCCAGACTCCCTTCCGCACGTTCTCGATGGCGATCAGACCGAACTCACGCTGGGCTTCGTAGGACTGCGTGCTCAACCACTGACGTACGGTCTGTGTACTCGACTGCGTGAGGACACGGAGAATCGAGGAGTAGAAGCGACTGACATCCATGTGCAGGCGCTTGTCCAGCGGGACGACGTTCTCGGTGTTGTGAAGGGCCTGGGGACCGAACCGCTGCACGTTGCCCGGGGTCTGTTCGACGATGTGATGCCACTCCTTGCCCGGACCCGCTGGGCCCAGGGCCTTCTTGAAGCCACTGAACGAGCCCCAGCCCCTCGGCGCACCCGTGGGAGGCGTGGGCCCACCGCCATTGGCGGCCATGGCCACCGCGCCGGGCGCGAGTGCGACCGTCACGGTCCCGGCGCTCACCGCCACCGTCTCCACCTCCGCGATCGCCGCGAACCGCAGGCCCAGCTGGGACTCGGCCTGCGCCGTCGCCAGGGCGGCTCCAGGGAGCTTGGGGACCTTCGCCGCCAGGCCGGGGGCAGTACTGCCGATCGCCGCCGTGGCCAGCAGGGCGAAAGCCCGTGCCGCGTTGCGGCCCATGACCTTGCCGTAGCGCTCGCCCGCCTCGCGCAGCGCGCCGAACGTGGTGGCCCGGTCCGCGGCTTCCACCAACTGCTTGAAGCCCACGATGAGGTTCCAGAAGGTATCGACGCCCACGTAGGAGATGAGCGTGACGGTCATCACGGCGGCGAGTCCCTTGGAGAAGGGCTCCGGCACCGCGAGCAGGACCATGTACGTGGTCCACGTCCACAGGACCGTCGTCAGCATGGCCTGGGGATCGGCCATGTCCTGGAAGGCCTCCAGCAGTTCCTCCAGCACGGCCCCCTGGGCCAGCGCCATGGCCAGGGCGTAGCGCCCGTCTCCAGTGACCGTGGGTCCCTCCACCAGGAGGCGCAAGCAGTCGCCCGGCCTGCCCGTGCGTTCGCACCAGCGCAGATACGCACGCGTCAGCTCTACGTCCGCGCTGGAGGTGGCGCCTTCCAGGTGCTCGCCCGGCGCCATCGGCGTGATGTGGCGGCTGCGCGGGTCGAACAGGTACGAACCGCTGCGCGGCTCCACCTGCCACAAGCGCCGTGCCGCGTCCTGAGGATGCGTGGGCGGGCGCACGGTCCGGGCCAGCACCGCGACGGCTTCCTCGAAGTCGTCCGCGTCCACTTCCACCGGCGTGGCACCCGGACGGGGTGTCACCACGATGGGGGCATCCCTGCCTGTCTCCAGACGCACCGACCGCGTGACGCCGCCACAGCCGGTCAGCAGCACGAGCAGGAGCGGAATCAACCACCAGGGCCGCATGCGAAAGTCCTCCCGGAGCCAGGGGCGCTCCGCGAGAGGCATTTGAGCATGCAATTCAGTGCGCGGCGTTCGGCTCGACGGGGAGCTCCTCCGAACGGCTCACTTCAAGCTCACTCTCCGAACGGATGATGACCCAGCGCGCCTGTGGCGACACACGCAGCGCCACCACGTTGGGCGCCAGGCGGCGCATCTCCGGCTTGTACGGCAGCACCGCATTGGGTGGCGCCGTCAGCGCTGATGCGTGCGGATGGCCGGCGGGCGCGTGCGGCACCGGCGCGGGAGCGGACGGCACCGGCTGGGGCCCGGGCGCGCGGTTCAGCAGCGGGATGACCTTCACCGTGGGGCGCTCCGGGATCATCGTGGGCGGCACGTTCGGAGGACTGCGCGGCAGCGCGGGCAGGGCCAGCGGCACGGACGGCAGCGACCTCTGGGGCACGGGCCTGTCCACCGTGACAGGCGGGATGCTCGGAGGCGCGTTCACGGGGCTGGCGGCCGGCGGATCCGCGAAGGCGCCCATCGACACGATGACCTTCGGAAGCGGCGTCACCGCCGCCTTCGCCATCGAGCGCGACATCGCCTCCGTCGACGTGTCCTTCGCGGGCGTCCCCGCCAGCGCGACAGGACGCGGATGGGGCAGCACCGCGTCCCGCCCCGGCCCGGAGGCCGTCCCCTGCATCCTCGTCGGCACCGGGCTCCGCACGCCCGGGGCGCTCAGCGGCGCGATGGACGGCGCCACCGGCAGGCCCGCGGCGGAGGCCGGCTCCTGCGCGGCGTTGAGCACGAAGCTCGGCGGCGGAGGCGGCGGCACGCCGCGCATCCTCCCGGGCGGCGGCGTCGGCGGCGGCAGCCGGTCGAAGCGGTAGAGCTGCTCGTCCTCCAGCTCCGTCGGCGTCACCGCGCCCTGGCCCAGCCGCACCACCTCCAGTTGCAGCGCCGGGTCCCGCGGATCCAGCTCCAGCGCGGCCTTCAGCGCACCCCTCGCGCGGGACTCGCAACCCAGTGACAACAGCACCTGCGAGGCTTCACGGTACGCGGCGATGGCCTGCTCCCGCTGGCCCGCGCGGCGACAGGCCTCCGCCAGCCGGATGCGCACGTTCGCGTCTCGCGGCAGCCGCCTGGCCAGCTGCGCATACGTTTCCACGCACTGCGCATACTTCCCCCGCTGGTACAGCGCATGGGCGGTTTCCTTCAACTCCCGCAGCTTCATCGACTCGCGCTCGCTCATGGGGGTCTCCGCGTCGGTGGTCGCTCCCGTGAGCTAGCAGGCGACGTGCCGCGCTCCCGTGACGCGCGCTCGCGTTCACTGCCGCGCCCCCACCGCGACCCCGGACCGGAATCCCTGTCATCCACCCGGCGGATTCAAAGGCAGCTCACCGTGCGCCCGTGCACGCTGTCCACCGCAGGACCCGTCAGGAACCCTGTAGAAATGGGAACCACGCTGTAACAACGCCAGTGCGGTAATTCCCGGAAGTCTCGGGAGACGTCGGATGCGCACGCATGGGACACTGGGGCGGCTCCGGATTCCCCCGGAGACACACCTGGAGGTCGCATCCATGGCTGCACGCTTCGTGGCCCTGACGTTCGGAACCCTGCTGCTGGCCGCCGCTCCCGCGTGGGCGAAGGAGCCCGCCGCTCAGACCTCGGCCCGGGACGAGGCGCCGGCCGCGGACGAGACGCTCACCCTGAAGAAGGGCGCGAAGCAGGTGCTGACCGTGCCGGGCCTGAGCCGCGTGGCGCTGGGCGACCCGTCCGTCGCGGACGTGAGGACGACCGGAAAGGACGGGGTGGAGCTCTCCGCGCTGGCGAAGGGGACCACCACCCTCATCGTCTGGGGCGGCGACGGCAAGCGCCGCACGTACCGCATCGTGGTGGACGGCTAGCCGCCCGAAGCCTCATGGCTCCGACAGCAGGAACAGCGCGTGCGAGCTGGCGATGGGACGGGTGCGGTCGTCCTGCCAGGCCTCCACGCGCACGTTGGCCACGCGCCGCCCCTGCCGCGTGATGAACGCCTTCGCGAACGTGTCCTGTGCCTTGCCCGAGCGCAGGAAGTCCACCGTGGTGGAGATGACCTTGGGCACGCGCTCGGTGTCTGTCTTGAGCAGCAGCTCGAAGATGGCGCTCGACTCCAGCAGCGCCCCCAGCGTGCCGCCGTGCAGCGCGGGCAGGATGCTGTTGCCAATGAGGTGCGGCGCGTAGCGCATGCGGCAGAGCATCTCGCCGGCCAGGTTCTCCACGCCAATGCCCATGAAGCGCGTGTAGGGGATGGCGTCGGTGAGGCGCGGGTACTCGCGCGACTGGCGCACCTGGCGCACCAGGTCCGCGAGGGGAAGCGAAGGCGTGCTCATCAGTCCTCCACCCGCATGAAGGTTCCCTGCGACGACGCCACCGGCATCGCCGGGTCGCCCTGGTGCACCAGCGCGCGCACGAAGGCGACCAGGCGGGTGACCTTGTAGCACTCGGCGCGCGCGGTCAGCGGCAGGCCCGGACGCGCGGGGCGCAGGTAGTCGATTCGCAGGTCCAGCGTGACGATGGCCGCGAACGCGTTGAGCGCCGCCATCACCGCCGTGCCGCTCGCCGCGTCGATGAGCGTCGTCACCGCGCCGCCCGCCACCACGCCCGTCTCCGGGTTGCCCACGAGCATGTCCGCGTACGGCATCACCACCGTCGCGTCCGTGGCACCCACCTCTTCCAGCCGCAGCCCGAGCGCGTGGTTGTGGGGCACCGCCTCGGTGAACAGGATGGAGAGCTTCTCGCGCCGCTCCGCCGTGTCCGAGGGAAGACTGAAGTCCGACATAGGCCGGATGCAGTAGCAGATTCGGACCGCGCCGGGGGAACGCACCGCGGCACGCCGCGCCCAGGAACACGCCCGCCTGTCCGCGGGTTCACGGGCGCCCTGTGAACCCGCGCATCCTGGCAGGATGCCGCGCCCCGCGTCTTCCCCGAGGACACTTCCGGTGAACCGACCCCTCTCGTCCCTCTGCTTCGCGCTGCTCGTCCCCGGTCTGCTCCTGGCCGCGCAGCCCCTGCCCAGGCCCGCGGGTGCGCCCGCGCCCGCACCGTCAGGCCAGAACGAAGCGCCTCCGAAGGAACCCCCTCCGCCGCCCGCGCCGAAGGAGACCGCGCGCGACGCCGCCCGGGCGACCGAGGGGGATGGCGGCACCCTGGCCCCCGTCGCCACGCCGGAGCAGCCGGACGCGAAGAAGGAGGAGTGGCGCGTGGACGCGCCCCCGGGCGTGGCCGCCACGCAGGTGCCCATCGACGTGCGCGAGGGCACGTGGATGAACGTGGACGTGAGCCCGCGCGGGGATGAAATCCTCTTCGACCTCTTGGGGGACATCTACGCGCTGCCCATCGCGGGCGGCGAGGCGCGGGCGCTCACGTCCGGCGCCGCGTGGGACATGCAGCCGCGCTACAGCCCGGATGGGAAGTCCATCGCGTTCACCAGCGACCGGGGCGGCGGCGACAACGTCTGGGTGATGGACCGCGACGGCAAGAACCCCCGCGCGGTGACGCAGGAGAAGTTCCGCCTGCTCAACAGCCCCGCGTGGAGCCCGGACGGCCAGTTCCTCGTGGCGCGCAAGCACTTCACCGGCCGGCGCTCGCTGGGCGCGGGCGAGGTGTGGATGTACCACCGCGCGGGCGGTGAGGGCGTGAAGCTCACCGAGCGCGCCAACGACCAGAAGGACCTGGGCGAGCCCGCGTTCTCCCCCGACGGCCGCTACGTCTACTTCAGCCAGGACGTCACGCCGGGGAAGACCTTCGAGTACGACAAGGACCCCAACAAGCAGATCTACGTCATCCAGCGGCTGGACCTGGACGCGAAGGAGGTGGAGCCCTTCGTCACCGGCCCGGGCGGCTCCATCCGGCCCACGCCGTCGCCGGACGGCAAGCAGCTGGCGTTCGTGCGGCGCGTGCGCGGCAAGAGCGTGCTGTACGTCACGGACGTCAAGTCCGGGGCGGAGCGGCCGCTGTATGACGGGCTCGACCGCGACATGCAGGAGACGTGGGCCATCCACGGCGTGTCCCCGGTGATGGCGTGGACGCCGGACAACAAGTCCCTGGTGTTCTGGGCGGGCGGGACGCTGCACCGCATCGACGTGGCGACGAAACAGGTGAAGCCCATCCCCTTCCACGTGAAGGGCACGCGCACGGTGTTCGCGGCGGTGAAGAGCGCGCGCTCCGTGGCGCCGGATCGCTTCGACGTGAAGATGCTGCGCTGGGTGCAGGTGTCACCGGATGGCAAGAGGCTGGTGTACCAGGCGCTGGGCAAGCTGTACGTGAAGGACCTGCCGTCGGGCACGCCGCGCCGGCTGACGCGGCAGAACGAGCACCTGGAGTTCTACCCGTCGTTCTCCCGGGACGGCCGCTCCATCGTCTACACGACGTGGGACGACGACGCGCTGGGCACGGTGCGCGTGGTGTCCACGACGGGCGGCGAGGGCCGCGTGGTGACGGCGCAGCCGGGCTTCTACGTGGAGCCCGCGATGAGCCCGGACGGCAAGTGGGTGGTGTACCGGACGACGGGCGACGGCTACCTGATGCCGGGCACGTGGAGCCGGGAGACGGGCCTGTTCGTGGTGCCGTCCACGGGCGGGAGCGCGGCGCGCAAGCTGACGCGGGACGGGGAGCAGCCGCACTTCGGCGCGAAGTCGGACCGCGTGTACTTCCTGCACGTGGAGTCCAAGGACGTGGAGGACGTGCGCACGCTCCAGAGCATCGGCCTGGACGGCGGCGAGCCGCGCACGCACCTGACGAGCGGGGGCGCGCTGGAGATGCGCGTGTCGCCGGACGACCGGTGGGTGGCCTTCCGCGAGAACTTCAACGCGTACGTGACGCCCTTCGTGCGCGGCGCGAAGGAGGCGCGGGTGGGGCCGGACTCGAAGGCGATGCCGGTGACGCAGCTCAGCCGTGACGCGGGGGAGTACCTGCACTGGTCCAGCCCTGGCGGCCGGCTGTCCCTGCACTGGGCGCTGGGGCCGAAGCTCTACACGCGGGCGCTGAAGGACGCGTTCACGTTCGTGGAGGGTGCGCCGAAGACGCTGCCGCCGCCGGAGGCGGACGGGGTGGACGTGGCGTTCTCCTCGAAGTCGGACGTGCCGGAGGGGACGCTGGCGCTGGTGGGCGGGCGGCTGGTCACGATGAAGGGCGAGCAGGTGGTGGAGCAGGGCGTGGTGGTGGTGAAGGGCAACCGCATCGTGGCGCTGGGCCCGGTGGGGAAGGTGGACGTGCCCGCGTCCGCGAAGATTGTCGACGTGAAGGGCAAGACGCTGATGCCGGGCCTGGTGGACGTGCACTGGCACGGGGCCATGGGCGTGGACGGGCTGATGCCCGAGCAGAGCTGGGTGCAGGCGGCGTCGCTGGCGTTCGGCGTGACGACGCTGCACGACCCGTCCAACAACTCGGAGACCATCTTCGCCGCGAGCGAGCTGGGCAAGGCGGGCATGCTCGCGTCGCCGCGCATCTTCTCCACGGGCACCATCCTGTACGGCGCGGCGAGCGCGGACGCGCACGTCGAAATCGACACGCTGGACGACGCGCGCCGGCACCTGCGGCGGATGAAGGCGCTGGGGGCCTTCAGCGTGAAGAGCTACAACCAGCCCCGGCGCGACCAGCGGCAGAAGATCCTCCAGGCCGCGCGCGAGCTGGACATGCTGGTGGTGCCCGAGGGCGGCTCGCTGCTCCAGCACAACCTGACCATGGTGGTGGACGGGCACTCGGGGCTGGAGCACTCGCTGCCGGTGGCGCGCATCTACGACGACGTGCGCCAGCTCTGGAAGGGCACGAAGGTGGGCTACACGCCGACGCTGGGCGTGGCCTACGGCGGGCTCATGGGGGAGAACTACTGGTACCAGAAGACGAACGTCTGGGAGGACACGCGGCTCTTGTCGTTCGTGCCCCGGCGCGTGGTGGACGGCCGCTCGCGCCGCCGCGTGATGATCCCGGACGAGGAGTTCAACCACCAGAACGTGGCCCGCGTGGCGAAGGAGCTGAACGACCTGGGCGTGAGCGTGCAGTTGGGCGCGCACGGACAGCGTGAGGGCCTGGCGGCGCACTGGGAGCTGGCGATGTTCGTGCAGGGCGGCATGTCCCCGATGCAGGCGTTGCGCGTGGGCACGCTGAACGGCGCGCGCCACCTGGGCATGGACAAGGACCTGGGCTCGCTGGAGGTGGGGAAGCTGGCGGACCTGGTGGTGCTGGACAGGAACCCGCTGGAGGACATCTCCAACAGCCGCACGGTGCGCTACACGATGGTGAACGGGCGCCTGTACGACGCGAACACGCTGAACGAAGTGGGCACGCGGCAGCGCACGCGCGCGAAGTTCTACTTCGAGAAGGACGGCAACGAGGGCTGGAGCCCCCGGGCCACCACGCACGCCAACGAACAGGTATGCGATTAGGCGTCGTGTTGTTGTTGGGAGCGGTCGCGGGCTGCGCAAACGGTCCGCGACAGTTCCGTCAATCCATGGGCCCGGGGCCAGGCCCGGGCTGCGTCAGCACCGTGGATTGCCAGTGCAAGAACGGCTCGGCGGCGGCGTGCGAGCAGATGGAGATGATGAAGCCGCCCCGGCCCCGGAAGCCGAACCCGTTGCCGCCGCCTGGGGCGACGGATGCGGCACGGGAGAAGGAGACCGAACGCGTCCGGAAGTCCTGCACCGACGACTACGTTCGCTGTACGGATATGGGCGGAGACAGCATGCCGGGACGCGTGGAAGGAGAGAGCCGTTGTGACTCGTGCCGGTCATATTGCATGGCGAACGGGTTCTGGCCTGGCGCCGTATACAGCTGGAACGGGACGCCGCTGAGATGCCCGCGAAAATGAGGAAAGCGTTCCAGGATCCGTCCTTCCGTGACCAGAGCTGGCGCGCCTACATTCTGGATGCAGAGGAGACGAGTGCGCTTGCCCCAAGGGACTGGCCACGCTTCCGTGCCGGCCTCAGGCAAGTGGAGCGGCGCCATGCGGGACGAGTGCCGTCGGCCGCGCTTCGCCGGGATCTCGCCAGGATGGTGTTTTTCTGCGCCGCGCATTGGGGGCAGACCCCGAGGGTCGTGCGAAGCGCGCTGCGCGCCTATCTCAATCATCCGCTTGATACGACGATGTACTCATACACCGCAGCGGAGTACTGGCAGTGGGCCTACAAGGTCTCCCCCGCGGACCTGCCCGCCGCGGAAGCCATGCTCGCGGAGGTCCGCGAGTACCTGCCGTCCCTGGACGACCACGAGCGCGGGAACACAGAGCGCATGCTGGCCTTCCTGGAGCGCCAGCGCCGCTGAACCTCAGCGCGCCGTCGCGGCCACCTGGGCCAGGGCCTGTTGGATCTGCGGCAGTGCGTAGGGCTTGGGCAGCACCACCACGCCCAGCCACTGCTGCGGATCCCCGTCCAGCGCCGCGCGGCCGTGGCCGGACGCGATGATGATGCGCATGGCGGGCTTTCGCAGCGACACCTCGCGCGCCAGGTCCACGCCGGACATGCCCGGCAGCGTCACGTCCGTGAACAGCACGTCGAACGGCTCCGCCGCCAGCGCCACCCGCGCCTCCTCCGCGCTCGCCACCGGCATCACCGCGTGCCCCAGCAAGCCCAGCAGCTCGCTGGCGGACGCGCGGATGTCCTCGTCGTCCTCCACCAGCAGCACATGCATCCGCCGCGCGGACTCCTGCGCCGCCGTCGCCGGTTCCTTCGGCTCCAAGCCGCGCTCCGGCCACTGGAGCTTCGGCGTCAAGAGCCGCTGCTGCCGCTGGTCCAGCAGCGTCCGCACCTTGCGCGCCAGGTCCTCGCGCCGGTACGGCTTGGACAAGAGGCTCACGCCCGGGTCCAGCCGACCGCCGTGCACGATGGCGTTCTCCGTGTAGCCCGACGTGAAGAGCACCTCGATGTCCGGTTGAAGCGCCTTCGCCTGCCGCGCCAGCTCCGGGCTGCGCACCGGCCCCGGCATCACCACGTCCGTGAAGAGCAGGTCCACCGCCACGCCGCTCTGGAGGATGGACAGCGCGCTCTGCCCGTCCACCGCGCGCAGCACCCGGTAGCCCAGCTCCGTCAGGAGCTCCACCACCGTCGCGCGCACGTCCGCGTCGTCCTCCACCGCGAGGATGGTCTCCCGCCCGCCTTCCACCGGCCCCGTCACCACCTCCGTCACCGGAGCCTCCGGCTGGAACGCGCGCGGCAGGTACACCTTCACCGTCGTGCCGTGCCCCGGCTCGCTGTAGAGCTTCACGTGCCCGCCGGACTGCTTCACGAAGCCGTACACCATGCTCAGCCCCAGCCCCGTCCCCCGGCCCTCCTGCTTCGTCGTGAAGAAGGGCTCGAACGCGCGCTCCAGCACCTCCGGCGTCATGCCGCCGCCCGTGTCCGACACCGCCAGCAGCACGTACGGCCCCGCCAGCACGTCCGGGTGCGCCTGCGCGTAGTGGTCGTCCAGCGACGCGTTGCTCAGCTCCAGCGTCAGCTTCCCGCTGCCCCGCATCGCGTCGCGCGCGTTGATGGCCAGGTTGAGGATGACGTTCTCCAACTGGTGCGGATCCGCCAGCGTGTTCCACAGCCCGCCGCTGATGACCGTCTCCACCTCCACGTCCTCGCCCAGCGCGCGGCGCAAGAGGTCGTCCATGCCGCGCAGCAGCCGGCCCATGCTCAGCGAGCGCGGCTCCAGCGGCTGCCGCCGCGAGAACGCCAGCAACTGCCCGGACAGCCGGGCCCCGCGCTCCACCGCCCCCAGCGCCGAGCGCACCCGCTGCAAGCCCCGCTCGTTGCCCGCCAGGTCGCGCTGGAGCAGCTGGAGGTTGCCGCCCACCACCTGGAGCAGGTTGTTGAAGTCGTGCGCCACGCCGCCCGTGAGCTTGCCCACCGCCTCCATCTTCTGCGCCTGCCGAAGCTGGTCCTCCGTCTGCCGCTGCTCGGTGACGTCGCGCCCGCTGGCGTACAGCACGCCGTCCTCCGGCACCGGCACCGCCGTCCAGGAGATGCGCCGGTAGCCGCCGTGCTTGCAGCGATAGGAACTCTCGAAGTTCAGCGTGGGATTTCCTCCCGCCAGGCGGGACACCTCGTCGCGCGTGCGCGAGTAGTCGTCCGGGCGCTCCAGCCACTCCGACGTGCGGCCCAGCAGCTCCTCCTCCGTCCATCCCAGCATCCGCGTCCAGGCCGGGTTGACGCTGAGGAACTTCCCCTCCGCCAGGCTACCCACCACCAGCAGGTCCTGGGACACGTTCCACACGCGGTCCCGCTCCTGCGTGCGCTGGGCCACGCGCTGCTCCAGCGTCTCGTTGGCCCGCTTCAGCTCCGCCAGCGCCTTGAGCCGGGACAGCGTCGCCCACACGCGGTCCGCCACGCTGCGCGACAGCTCGATCTCCTCCTCCGTCCACCGGCGCGGCCGCACGTCGTGCAGGAACAGCACCGCCACGAACCGGCCGTGCTCCAGCAGCGGGATGTTGAACAGCGCCCGGATGCCCACCTGCTCCAGCGTGGCCGCCTGGGGCGCCGTGCGCGGGTCCTCCCGCACGTCCGGGATGGCCACCATCTCGCCCTTCAGGAGGTCCTCCAGGAACACGCCGTAGTCGTGGAAGCGGTGCACGCCCTCCACGCGCGCCACGTCCGGCGAGGCCACCCAGTTCGGGTGCATCAGCACCAGCCCGCGCACCGCGTCCACCGTGCCGTAGCCCGCGCGCGGCACGCCCAGCATCCGTCCCACCACCTCCATCGCGAGCTGCGCGGCGGCATCCGGCGACGAGGCCTCGCGCAGCCGGTCCGCCATCTCCAGCAGCGCCGCCTGCCGCAGCTCCGCCCGCTTGCGCGCGTCGATGTCCACCAGCACGCCGGGAAAGCGCAGCGGCGTGCCCTGCGGGGAGAGGACGCAGTGGCCGCTGGCCTCCACCCACCGGTGCACGCCGTCGGAGCGGCGCACGCGGTACTCGGCGCGGTACGAACCGCCCACCTTCAGCGCGCGGGCGACGGCGGCCTCCATGCCGGGCCGGTCCTCCGGGTGCACGGATGCCAGGAATTGATCAATGGGCAATCCCTCTCGCGCCTGCTTCGGGTCCAGCGAGAAGGAGTGCGCGAAGCGCTCGTCCGTGACGACGCGGTTGTCGGGCACGTCCCACACCCAGGTGCCAATCATCACCTCGGTGTTCAGCGCCAGCTGCACGCGCTCGTTCGCGGATCGCAGCGCTTCTTCAGCCTGCTGTTGCTCGGTGACGTCCTGGGCGATGCCAATGAATTGCACCGGCTTGCCGGCCGCGTCGTACACCAGCGACGCGCGCCGGTGGATCCACCGCACCTCCCCGGTGTCCGGCCGGCGGATGCGGTACTCCACGGACGGCAGGACCTGCCCCGCGGCCCGCGTGCGCGCGTTGGACACGCGGTGCCGGTCCTCCTCCAGCGCGAGCGCCTCGATGACGGTCGCGGGCACGGTGTCCATGATGGGCACGCCGTACAGCCGGCAGAACTCCGGCGTCATCGTCATGAGGTTGGTGGGGATGTCCAGCGTGAACACCCCGATGCCGCCCGCCTCCTGCGCCAGCCGCAATTGTTCGCGCTTCACGCGCAGCCGCTCGTCGGCGCTCCGGTCCTGGAGCGCCGACGTCTCCGGAGCGGGAGGAGTGCCGGTTCCGTCATCCAGCCCCGCGGCGCGCAGGCGGAGCCGCAGACGTTCGACCTCGGCCCTCAGGGCCTGTTCGGTGTCGGAAGGGGGCACGCTCATGAGCGGAAGACCGCGGGTCGGGGGAACGGCCGCCGGTCGCGGCACTGTCCCCCGGTCCTCCGGAGTGGGCAACGGAGAATTCCGGGGGGTTCATTCCTCCGGAATCGAAGCACCCACCCCTGTGTCCGCGCCCGTCCGGGCCCGGATGAAGGCCCGGATGTGGGTCACGAGCGCGTCACGCCGCAGCGCCAGGAACGCCGCTCCGTCGCCTTGACGCAGGGCGGCCAGGGCGTCGGGGCGCAGGGCATGGCTGGGGAATACAACGGGCGGCGTCACGCCCGTGCGCACCAGCCCCAGCAGGGACCGGCCCGGCGCGAGCACCGGATGGAAGACCTGGTTCGCCAGCGTGAGCAGCAGGTCGCTGCCCGGGCCCGGCGGCGGCGAGCCTCCCGACAGCGGCGGCGGGAACAGGGGCAGGAAGGCCACCGCGCCCTGGATCTCCAGCAGCGGGACGGGCTCCAGCGCGGCGCCGGTGAGCAGGTGCCGGGGCTTCAGCGCCAGCAGCGCGGTGGCCTCCACCCGGTCCGCCACCGACGCGAGCCCCGCCATGCCGGGCTGCGAATAGCGCTCCCAGCCGCGAGGCGGCGGCGGCCCCAACTGGTCCAGCAGCGCGCGCACGGAGGCGTTCACGTCCGGCGTGAGGAGCGCGAGGCTCGCGAGCGCTCCGGCGGGCGAGGCCTGCGCGGTGTCGAAGAGCGCGTGGCGCCAGAGCCAGTGCGACAGCCGCATGCGGGCCGCGGGCGGAGGCTGGGGGTGCAGGTGGAAGAAGCGGCACAGCAGCGGCAGCGCGTCCGGTCTGGGCACGAGCCCCAGGTACGGGATGCCCGCGTCCTCGCGCAGGAAGTCGAAGGCGCGTCCCACCGCGCGCGCCGTGCGCTCCAGCGCGGGGGCCCAGTCGTCCTCGATGGCGAACTCCTCGCGGAAGTCGCGCGTGAAGTCCCGCCCATGCACCGCCAGCAGCAGCATGGGCAGCGCGTCATCCTCCAAGCGGCCGAAATCACGGGCCGCGAGCCACGCACCCAGGTCCTCCAGGCTCTGGCAGGACGTCTCGCGTTGCGCGGGAGGGTGGGGTGCCATGGGACGTCTTGCGTAGCGCGGACTCGTGAACACTCACATCACCCGCGGGTCGCAATGCTCACTTCCCGCCTTGACGCTGCGAAGAATTTCTTTAAAGAATGCACCCACGTCCTCTTCTTCTTGGAAGATGGCGTATGTACCGGGCCTCGCGTTCCCCAACCGCGGAACCGGTGCGTGACGTCCCAGTTGAGCCCCGCGCGCCGCGTTCCCCCTCTCGGCGCGCGGTGGCCCCTGGGACTTCCACCTCGCCCTCACAAACACCTCAGGTCCCCTCGAGGATTCGCGTGTCCACGTCCGCCTTCGTCCTGCCCGTCTCGCTAGCCCTGCACCTCATCACCGCGGCTCCTCCCCAGAACACCGCCACCGCGCCCTCCCAGGACCCCGCGCCGAAGTCGCCGGCCACGTCGTCGGTGAAGGCGGCGCCCCCGGCCGTGACGAAGCTGAGCGCCGCGCAGCAGGCCACGGCGGCGAAGCTGGTGGGGCCCGCGCTCGCGGAAGGCCATGCGTACGCGCGGCTGGCGGAGCTGACGGACGGGGTGGGGCCGCGCCTGTCCGGCTCCGAGTCCGCGGAGGCCGCGGTGCAGTGGGCCCTGCGCGCCTTCAAGGAGGACGGGGTGCGGGCGTGGAAGGAGCCGGTGAAGGTGCCGCACTGGGTGCGCGGCGAGGAGCACGGCGAAATCCTCCCGTCCGAGCGCACGCGCGGCCTGCCCCTGGCGCTCCTGGCCCTGGGCGGCAGCGCGCCCACGCCGCCGGAGGGCATCACGGCGGAGGTGGTGGAGGTGAACTCCCTGGAGGAGCTGGCGGCGCTGGGTGACAAGGTGAAGGGCCGCATCGTGTTCTTCAACCACACCATGGCGGAGGCTTCGGACTACGGCCGCTTCGCGGGGCTGCGCGGACGCGGGCCCGCGGCGGCGGCGAAGCAGGGCGCGGTGGCCGCGCTGGTGCGCTCGCTGGCCACGGCGTCGCTGCGCTCACCGCACACGGGGTCCACGCGCTTCGACGAAGGCGGCCCGCGCCTGCCCGCGGCGGCGGTGTCGGTGGAGGACGCGCTCACGCTGCACCGGATGCTCCAGGGCGGGGCGGTGAAGGTGCGGCTGGTGCTGGGGTGCTCGGAGCTGCCGGAGGCGGACTCGTCCAACGTGGTGGCGGAGGTGAAGGGCCGTGAGAAGCCGGACGAGGTGGTGCTCCTGGGCGCGCACCTGGACTCGTGGGACGTGGGCACGGGCGCGCACGACGACGGCGCGGGCGTGGTGATGGTGATGGAGGCCGCGCGGCTCATCGCGAAGCTGCCCCAGGCGCCCCGGCGCACGGTGCGCGTGGTGCTGTTCATGAACGAGGAGAACGGCCTGCGCGGAGGCCGCGCGTACGCGGAGGCGCACGCGAAGGAGCTGCCGAAGCACGTGGCCGCCATCGAGATGGACGCGGGCGGCGGGCGCCCCCTGGGCGTGAGCCTGCACGCGGGCCCGGGCGGTGAGGCGCTCCTGCGGCCGTGGCTGACGCCGCTGGAGGGGCTGGGCGCGGCGCGGTTCCTGGTGGGGCACGCGACGGGCGCGGACCTGAGCCCCATGGAGCCCGCGCACGTGCCCTTCGTGGGCGTGCGCGTGGACAGCAGCCGCTACTTCGACGTGCACCACTCCATGGCGGACACGCTGGACAAGGTGGACCCGCAGGACCTGTCGCGCAGCACCGCGGCGGTGACGTGGATGGCGTACGCGCTGGCGGAGGCACCGGGCACGCTCGCGCGCCCCACCGCGCCGGAGTCGGACACGCCTCCGCCGCCGAAGAAGTAGCCGAAAGGCGCTACGACTCCGCGGGGGCCTTGCGCGGCCCGCCCTGGCGGAGCGGCAGCTCCGGGAGCAGCAGCGTGACGAACAGGGCCGCCAGCGCGACGAAGATGGCGAAGCGGTACACCGCCATCGTCGCGCGGGTGAAGGATTCCTTGAGCGCGCGCTCCACGCGGTCCACGGTGGACAGCGCGCGGGCCTCGTCCGCGTCCACGCGCGCGCGGGCCTCGGGGCCTTCTTGTAGAGCCTGACGCCGCTCCTCCTCGAAGCCCTCCCGCAGCTTCGCCTTCACCTGCTCCGGCTGGAACTGCTGGCCCTGCGGCGCGCCCTCGCCGCCCAGGCCTCCCGGCGCGGACGCGCGCAATTCCTGACGCACGTCCGGGCGCAGCCCATGCACGGCCTGCTGCGTGCGCGATTGCATCTCCCGGCCCAGCGTGCCCGCGAACACGGTGCCCAGCAGCGCCACGCCCACCGTCATGCCCAACTGCCGGAAGAACGTCGTCGCGGACGTGGCCACGCCAATGCGCTGCGGCGGCACGGAGTTCTGCACCGCCACGGTGTAGAGCGGGATGGACGGCCCCAGGCCCAGGCCCACCAGCACCATCTTCACCGTGACCTCGGCCTGGCTGGAGTCGGGCGTCAGCGTGAAGGCCATCACCGCGAAGCCGCCCATCAGGAACAACAGCGCCCCCACCATCAGCGCCTTGTAGCGGCCCATCCGCGACACCAGTTGCCCGGACAGCACGTTGCCCGCCACCACGCCCAGCGTCAGCGGCGTGAGCGTCAGCCCGGAGTGCGTCGCGGACAGCCCCACCACGTTCACCATGAACAGCGGCAGGAAGGTGACGGACGCCAGGAACACCGCGCCAATGATGAACACCGCCGCGTTGCCCGCGGAGAACGCGCGCAGGCGGAAGAGCGAAGGCTCCAGCAGCGGCTCCTTCGCATGGCGCTCCCGCCACACGAAGAGCCCCAGCCCCACCGCCGACAGCGCGAACAGCCCCAGGATGGGCGCGGAGCCCCACGCGAACCCTCCCGCCCGGGGCGTCGCCTCGCCATGGCCCAGGCTGAGCGCGAGCAGCAGCGGCACCACGCCCACCGCCAGCGCCACCGCGCCCGGCAGGTCCAGCTTCCCGCCGTGCAGGCCCTCCGGCTTGAGCGGCGGCATGCGCAGGAAGATGAGCGCCAGCGCGACCGCGCCCACCGGCAGGTTGATGAAGAACACCCAGTGCCAGCCCAGCGCGTCGGTGATGAAGCCGCCAGCCAGCGGGCCAATGACGCTGGACAGGCCGAACACCGCGCCGAACAGGCCCTGGTACTTGCCCCGGTCGCGCGGCGGGAACAGGTCCGCCACCACCGCCAGGGAGCCGGTGAAGAGGGCCGCGCTGCCCAGCCCCTGCACCGCGCGGCAGAGGATGAGCACCAGCGTGGAGCGGGACGCGCC
This sequence comes from Corallococcus macrosporus, assembly GCF_017302985.1. Classification (NCBI taxonomy): domain Bacteria; kingdom Pseudomonadati; phylum Myxococcota; class Myxococcia; order Myxococcales; family Myxococcaceae; genus Corallococcus; species Corallococcus macrosporus. The sequence goes on along the minus strand of NZ_JAFIMU010000007.1, from coordinate 2,219,170 downwards.
GCACAGGAAGCTGCCGGTGAGGAACACGGCGATGCCCGCCACCAGCACCGCGCGCCGGCCCAGCAGGTCCGACAGCTTGCCCCACACGGGCACCATCATCGTGGAGGCCACCAGGTACGCGGTGGTGAGCCACGGGTAGTGCTCCGGCGCGATGTGCAGGTCCGCCTGGATGGTGGGCCCCGCCGTGGCGACGATGGTCTGGTCCAGCGCCGCCAGCAGCAATCCCAGCAGCGCTCCCGCCAGCGTGAAGGCCTTCTGGGAGCGGCTGAACCGCTCGGACGCCGGCGCGGCGTGGGAGTCCAGGGCGGTGTCGGCGACGGTCTCAGGCATGGCGCGCATGCATCCGCGCGAATCTGGGGACGGCGGTGGAGGCTGGCCACGCCCGCCTGCCCGCCTGCTCTCCGTCCCGGAGGCAATGCCCCGTCCGGCATCCACCGGAAGTACCGTTCATCCGGCAAGGGTCCTTCGGGGATGCGGGGGCACGGCCCTATCCTGCGCGTCCCTTCATGCCGGACGTCGGGCGCGCCAGGCACGCGAGCGCGTCCTCCCGAGGAGTGAACATGCGGATCCGTGGTGCGCTGACCTGCGCCGTGATGCTGGTGTCCCTGGCGGCGGGCTGCAAGGACGACCCGAAGCCCCAGCCCGACGCCGGAGTGCCGGACGCGGGCTCCGATGCGGGCTCTCCGGATGACGCCGGCACCGCCGGGCCCACCCTCTCCGAGACACCCCGCTGGCAGGTGGAAGGGGATGGCCTGGATCCGCAGGAGTGCTTCGGCCGGGGCGTGGCGCTGGGTGACGTCAACGGCGATGGCCGCCGGGACCTGCTGGTGATTTCGCCGCCGTGCACCAGCCGCCCCACGAACCCGGGCCGGGTGATGGTGTACGCGGGGGAGGCGTCCTACTTCTCCAAGACGCCCGTCACCTCCACCGTGTCGTGGGTGCATCCCAGCCCGCGCACGTCGGGCTACCAGATGGTGGTGGGCACGGGCGACGTGGACGGGGACGCGTACGCGGACGTGCTGGTGAAGAGCTACTACGGCGTCAGCGTGTACAAGGGCGGGCCGGACCTGTCCCAGGTGTTCGCGCAGCCACTGTTCCGCGTGCCGGACTTCACGACCCTGCGCTTCGCCGCCGCGCAGCTGCTGGACGTGGATGGCGACGGGCTGGACGACCTGCTCGTCACGACCTTCACTGGCAGCACCACCCTCTATCGCGCGACGCCCGGCGCGGCGGAGGGCCCCTTCACCAACGTGCGCGTGCTGTCCGGCTACGCGCAGCCCGCGGGAGACACGGACGGGGACGGCGCCCAGGACCTGCTCATCACCCTGGCCGACGAGGACACCCGCTACGGCCTCTTCCTGGGCTGCAAGGCGGGCAGCTCGCGCGTCTGTGATGGACCGCTCACCTCGCAGCCGGTGTGGAAGGGCACGGCGGAGAGCATGCGCGGGATTCCGGACCTGAACGGGGACGGACGGCCGGACGTGCTCGTGGGGCTCCGGGGCAGCGTGCGCCTGCACCTGTCCGACGCCTCCGTCCAGGGCTACTCCGCCACGCCCACGTGGCAGCTGATGGACGACCCGGCCTTCCCCAGCGTGGCCGCCCAGAGCGCCACGGTGGGCGCCATGGCGGAGGGCGGTATGGGCCGCGACTTCGTGCTCGCCTCGCTGGGCCGCGTGTACCTCTTCCGCCCCACGCAGAACGTGTCCGGTCCGCTGGAGCCGGTGTGGTCGTGGCCGCGCGCCAACCGCCTCGTGCCCCAGACGATGCTGGGCTTCACGCTCCCCAGTCTCGTGAGCCCCGGCGACCTGGACGGGGACGGGTACGACGACCTGGTGGTGGGCCTCTCCCAGGAGAACGACGGCACGCGCGCCCCGGGCCGCGTGGTGGTGTACGGCGGCGGCGCGGTACCGGACTCGCAGGAGCCCGCGCCCGCGCTGATGCCCACGAAGACGTGCAACCTCCAGGTGGATCCGGTCAACGGCAAGCCGGACCTCACGGTGGACCGGGACGTCATCGCCCGCACACTCTTCATCGAGCGGCGCTCCTTCACGGCGGACTCCTGCGAGGTGCGCGAGGGCTGCGTGCCCGCGGGCGGTGAGCGGCGCCTGCTTCGCTTCACCACCTCCATCATGAACATGGGCACCGCGCCCGCCGTGGTGCCCTCCCCGCAGGAGCGCCCGGACCTCTTCGTCTACGACGAGTGCCACCAGCACGACCACCTGGTGAACTTCGCCACCTACGACCTGAAGGACGCGGCGGGCCACACCACGTCGGTGGGGCGCAAGCAGGGCTTCTACATGGTGGACTTCACCCAGTACTGCGCGGACGGCACCGCGTTCGCCTGGTACGACCCGGGCACGGGCATCTCCCCGGGCTGGTCGGACGTCTACACGGCGGACACCGCCTGCCAGTGGCTGGACGTCACGGACACGCCGGACGGCGACTACACCGTTCGCGTGGGCGTGGATGAGAACCACATCATCGACGAGCTCGACGCGCTCCCCAACGAGGCCACCGTCAAGGTGCGCTTGCAGGGGGACACGGTGACCGTGCTGCCCTGAGGCGGCGCGAGAAAAGCCGCGCGCATCGTTTCTCCGCGCAGGGGCTCCTCTCGGGACAGGGCTGGTGGAAGGCCAGCCGGTTCATTCCCTGGGGGAGCAATTCATGCGGATGCGGTTCGCGCGGTCTTTCGTGGTGGTGGGAGTGCTGGCCCTGACGGGCTGCAAGGAGGATCCAAAGCCCCGGCCGGATGCCGGAGTGCCGGACGCGGGCTCCGACGCAGGCCCTCAAGACGACGGCGGCACCTCCGTCAGCCCCACCCTCTCCGAGACGCCGCGCTGGCAGGTGACCGGAGACGGCGCGAACCCCCGCGAGTGCTTCGGCCGCACCGTGGCGCTGGGCGACGTCAACGGCGACGGGCGCAAGGACCTGCTGGTGACGTCCGCGCCCTGCTCGGGCCTCCAGACGGACCCCGGCCGCGTGATGGTGTACGCGGGCGAGGCGCGCGACTTCTCGAAGACGCCCGTCACCACGACGATGACGTGGGTGCACCCCAGCCCCCGCGCCTCCAGCTACCGGATGACGGTGAGCACGGGCGACATCGACGGGGACGCGTACGCGGACGTGCTCGTCGCCACCTCCTACGGCGTCAGCGTCTTCAAGGGCGGACCGGACCTGTCCCAGGTGCTGGCCCAGCCGCTGTTCCGCGCGCCGGACTCCACCACCGTCCGCTTCAGTGGCGCGCGGCTGCTGGACTTGGACGCGGACGGCAGGGACGAGCTCGCCGTCTCCACGCTCGACGGAAACCTCACCGTATATCGGGCGACGCCGGGCGCGGGGGCGGGGGCCTTCACCGCCGTGCGCACGCTGACCGGCGTCCCCAACCCCGCGGGCGACGCGGACGGGGACGGCGTCCAGGACCTGGCCGTGACCCACGACGACTTCACGGTGGAGCTCTTCCTGGGCTGCAAGGCGGGCAGCGCTCGCGTCTGTGAAGGGCCGCTCACGGCGCAGTCGGTGTGGACGGGCCAGGCCGAGTCCTTCGCCGCGCTGCCCGACCTGAACGGAGACGGCCGCGCGGAGGCGCTGCTGCTCCTGAACGGCAGCCAGCGCCTGCACCTGTCCGACGCCGCGAGCCCGGGCTACGCGCCGCAGGTCACCTGGCAGCCCATGGACGACGCGGCCTTCCCGCTCTTCGGACAGTCCTTCATCACCTTCAGCAAGACCGCCGTCCCCGTGGGCGCCATGGTGGAGGGCGGCACGGGCCATGACTTCGTCATCGGCGCCATCGGCCGCGCGTATCTCTTCCGCCCCACCGCGAACGTGTCCGGTCCGCTGGAGCCGGTGTGGGCGTGGCCGCGCGCCAACCGCCTCCTGCCCCAGACGTCGATGGGCACCGACTACCTGGGGCTGGCCTCCGCGGGCGACCTGGACGGGGACGGGTACGACGACCTGGTGGTGGGCGTGTCCCCTTCACTGAGCGGCACGCCCGCGGGCGCACCCTCGGGAGACGCCACCCCGGGCCGGGTGATGGTGTACGGCGGCGGCGCGGTGCCGGACTCCCAGGAGCCCGCGCCCGCGCTGCCCCCGACGAAGGCCTGCAACCTCCAGGTGGATCCGGTCAACGGCAAGCCGGACCTGACGGTGGACCGGGACGTCCTCGCACGCACGCTCTACATCGACCGGCGCTCCTTCACGGCGGACTCGTGCGAGGTGCGCGAGGGCTGCGTGCCCGCGGGCGGCGAGCGGCGCCTGCTTCGCTTCACCACCTCCATCATGAACCTGGGCACGGGCCCGCTGGTGGTGCCCTCCCCGGAGGAGCGCCCGGACCTCTTCGTCTACGACGAGTGCCATGAGCACCACCACCTGACGAACTTCGCCGGCTACGACCTGAAGGACGCTTCCGGCAATTCGATGTCCGTGGGGCGCAAGCAGGGCTTCTACATGGTGGACTTCACCCAGTACTGCGCGGACGGCCTTCCCTACAGTTGGTACGACCCGGGCACGGGCATCTCGCCCGGCTGGTCGGACGTCTACACCGCGGACCTCCCCTGCCAGTGGCTGGACGTCACCGACACCCCGGACGGCGAGTACACCGTGCGCGTGGGCGTGGATGAGAACCACATCGTGGACGAGGCCGACACGCTCCCCAATGAAGTCACCGTCAAGGTGCGCCTGACCGGTGACACGGTGACCGTGCTGCCCTGAAGCCCGGGAAACCCCGCCGCGGACGGGCGTCCGGTGAAGGCCGCGTGCAATGGGCGGCCCTCCTGGGCGTAGAGTGCCTGACGCGGCCCGTCCGCCGGGGTCCCTCCCGGTGCGCCAGGCCGCGCGGCTTCCAGCGTGAAGGGGTGGTTTCGTGAACTTCCGGGTCGACGTGTGGGAGGGGGCGCGCATCGCGCTGACCTCGCTGCGCTCCAACCGGCTGCGGACGGTGCTCACCACGGTGGGCATCGGCGTGGGCGTGTGCACCCTGCTGGCCATCGTCGGCATCATCCAGGGGCTCAACAGCTCCTTCGCCGACCAGCTCAACAAGATTGGCTCCAACACGCTCCAGGTGTCCAAGTTCCCCTGGGTGATGAACGGGGACTGGTGGGCGTACCGCAACCGCAAGACGCTCTCGCTGGACCTGGTGGATCCGCTGCGCAACGCCTCCGAGCACGTCGTCGCGGTGGCCCCCATGATGTTCGTCAACGCGGAGGTGGCCTTCCAGAACCGGAAGCTCGCCTCCGTGCAGACCATGGGCACCAGCCCTGACTACGCCATGACGTCCTCGGTGGAGATGGGCCAGGGCCGCTTCCTCACGCAGGCGGACGTGGACAACCGCTCCGCCGTCGTCGTGATTGGCGCGGAGGTGGGCAAGGTGCTCTTCCCGGGCATCAACCCCGTGGGCCACCGCATCCTCGTGGACCGCCGCCCCTACCGCGTCGCGGGCGTCATCGTGGAGCGCGGCACCGTGCTGGGGCAGAACGTGGACCTGGTGGTGATGCTCCCGTACACCGCGTTCCAGGGACACTTCGGCACCCAGCGCGACGTGACCCTGGTGCTCGCGGTGGACCAGCAGGAGAACGTCCCCCGCGTGCAGGACCGGCTCACGGAGACGCTGCGCCGCGAGCGCAACACCAAGCCCGGCGCGCCGGACGACTTCGCCATCAACCGGCCGGACCAATTGGCCAACATGTACAAGCAGCTCACCGGCGCGCTCTACGGCGCGGCCACGGGCGTGGGCCTCATCACGCTCCTGGTGGGCGGCATCGGCATCATGAACATCATGCTGGTGTCCGTGCGCGAGCGGACCCGCGAGATCGGCGTCCGCCGGGCGCTGGGCGCGCGCAAGCACACCATCATCCTCCAGTTCCTCATGGAGGCGGCCAGCGTGTCCGCGGTGGGCGGCGCGCTGGGCACCGCGGTGGGCATGACCATCGCGTGGCTGGTGAACTACCTCACGCCCCTGGCGGCGGCGGTGCAGCCCATGACGGTGGTGCTGGGCGTGGGCTTCTCCGCGGTGGTGGGCCTCCTGTTCGGCATCTGGCCCGCGGCGCGCGCCGCGAACCTCGACCCCGTGGAAGCGCTCCGCCACGACTAGGCGAGCGGGAGAACCCTGACCATGTGGATGGCTTTCTGGGACACGGTGCGGCTGGCGTTCGGCACGTTCCGCTCCAACCCCCTGCGCTCCTTCCTGACGCTCTTGGGCATCGTCATCGGCGTCACCACCGTGGTGTCCATGATGGCCCTCATCGAGGGACTCAAGAACCAGGTGAATGACCAGATGTCGGAGCTGGGCAGCGACTGCTTCCAGGTGCAGCGGCTGCCCTTCGGCCAGGGCGAGCTGTCCGTCGCGGAGCTCGCGCGCCGGCCGCGCTTCACCTACGCGGACCTGGACGCCATCCGCACGCAGCCCTCCATCCTGCAGGCCGCCGGGGAGGACTCCAAGGGCGGCCAGAAGGCCTCCACCTCCGAGCGCGAGTCGCGCCCCAACGTGCACGTCTGGGCCGGCACGGCGGAGTACTTCCACACCAACGCGGTGAGCCTCGCCACCGGGCGCCCCTTCACGGACGCGGAGTTCGTGGACAACCGGCGCGTGGCGGTGATTGGCGCGGACCTGGCGGACACGCTGTGGCCCGGCATGGACCCGCTGGGCCGCGAGTTCCGCATCCTGGGCCGCACCTTCCAGGTGGTGGGCACGCTCAAGCGCCGGGGCGGGTTCCTGGGCGGCGGCAGCCAGGACAACCAGGCCATGATTCCCCTGTCCACGTTCGCGTCCATGTTCGGCGTGCGCGACTTCCGCATCAGCATCCAGGCCGTGTCCCCGGAGGTGCTCCAGCGCGCCCAGGATGAAGTGACGCTGCTCATGCGCCGCCGCCACGGGCTCAAGCCGGACGAACCGGATGACTTCTTCCTCTACAACAACGCCTCCGCCACGGAGATGTTCAACAACCTCTCCTCGGCGGTGTCCGCGGCCAGCTTCGGCGTGTGCATCCTGTCGCTGCTGGTGGGCGGCATCGGCATCCTGAACATCATGCTGGTCGCCGTGACGGAGCGGACGCGCGAGATTGGCATCCGCAAGGCGCTGGGGGCCAAGCGCTACCGCATCCTCGCGCAGTTCGCGCTGGAGGCGGTGGTGCTGTCGCTGGTGGGCGGCGCGGTGGGTGTGGCCCTGGGCGTGGGCCTGGCGCACCTGGCGCGCTGGATGATCAACCTGCCCACGGAAGTGCCCCTGTGGTCCGTCATCGTGTCGCTGGTGATGAGCTGCGGCGTGGGCCTGCTCTTCGGCATCTACCCGGCGGCGCGCGCGGCGAAGCTGGACCCCGTGGAGGCGATGCGCTCGGAGTAGCGCGCACGCGCATCCAGGGCATGAAGAAGGCCCCGACCCGGCATGAAGCGGGTGGGGCCTTTTTTCATCACGGTCGTGGCCGGCCCGGGACTACGGGCAGGGGTACGTACAGGTGATCTGCCCGGTGATGGGGTTCTTGAAACACGTGGGCGTGCAGTCCTGCGCATCGGCGGAGGACGGCGTGGCGGCGATGCCCAGGCCCATCACGGTGGCGGCGGCGGCGAGGACGAAGGCGATGCGACGGACGTTCTTGCGAGCCTGCATGGTGTCGTCTCCTTGCGTGGTGTTGGCGCTGCACGGAGCACTCTAGGGACCGGGACTGACAACGCCAGCGCTGTTGTCGCCGGCTCGCGCGCTGGCGCGGAGGGCGGGGCGGCGAGGTGCCGCACGCGGGAAGAAAATTGAAACGCCGGTGCGGCGAAACGGCGCGTCAACGTCTGGGAGTGGGGGTGCGGCTCCACTGATAGCCCAGGGTGGCGCCAGAGCCGATGAGCGACAGCGCGAGGTAGCGGCGCAGGAAGTCCAGCCGTTCGCTGGAGCCCGCCAGGTGGCGCAGGCCTTCATGCACGGCGATGCCCAGCAGCATTCCCACCGTCGCGCCGCCGAGCGCGCCCAGGTACGCGTGGCCGCGATCCTGGCTGTCGCCGAACGCGACCTCGCCCATGCCCCACGAGCCGAGCGCGGCGACCGGAGGCGTGACGACCATGGCGGCGCCGAACGCGCCCACCTCCAGCTCCAGCCACCGGCCCTGCGGATACGAGGGGTGGACGAAGAGGAAGCGCCCCGGAAGCGAAGCGAGCACGGTGCCCGCGGCGGCCTCCGCGGCGGTGGCACCCAGCCGCGTGTCACCGCCCACGCGGGTCGCGGCCCAGACGGTGCCCAGGGGCAGCAGCGTGAGCCCGCCATGCGCGGCCCAGGTGGCACCGGACAACGGCGCCTCCGTGTCGGGCTCGCCATGGGGAATGAATGGCCGCAGTGCCCGCGGAGGCACGGCGGGAGGCGGAGGATCCGCGTCCAGCAACGGCGCATCCCGGACGGTGGGCTCCAGCGGAGGCGGCGGAGGTTCCGCCGCGGGCTGCGGATCATCCCGGGGCGCGGCGGGCTCGGCCTCCTGCGTCTCCACGGAGGCGACCGCGACGGGGGCTCTCCACAGGCCCACCAGCAGGAGCGCTCCGAGCGCCGGTGCCATCCCCCATCGACCCATGCCGTGTCCGTCCTCCCGGGCGTCCGTGTCCGCCCCCAGCAGTGCGCATGCGACGCGCCCGGCACCACCGGCCTCGTGTTTCAGATGTCTCAAGCGTCGGCGGGTGGACGGTGCCCGGCTCCATCCACCCCGTTCCTCCACGCGGAAGCACACGGTGGATGCGGAAGGGCGGGGCGTGCCCTAGTTTCCGGGCCGTGCGGCTGGTCTGGCCCATCCTGCTCGCCCTGCTCGCCGCGGGGTGTCCCTACCCGAACCACCGACAGGACCTGCGCCTGCGCGCGCTGCCGGAGGACCCGGCCGGGCGCGAGCTCGCCTTCGAGCAGACGCTGGGCATCCCGATGGAGCCCGGCAACGGCGTGGAGCTGGTCCAGAACGGCCGGGTCTTCGACGTCATCGAGGAGGAGATCCGCGCCGCCCGCTCCAGCATCCACATCGCCAGCTACATCTGGCGTCCGGGCATCCCGTCGGACCGGCTGCTCATCGCGCTGCGCGAGCGCGCCCCCGGCGTGCAGTGCCGGGTCATCGTGGATCCGCTCGGCAGCGTGAACTTCGAGGTCGTGGCCCCCGTGCTCGCGGACGCGGGCTGCGACGTGCGCATCTACCGGCCCTATCAGGGCGCGGTGACGTCCCTGGACGCGGTGAGGTTCCGGGCGCGCATGCACCGCAAGATGGTCATTCGCGACGGCGAGGTCGCGCTGACCGGCGGCTTCGGTATCTGGCGCAGCTGGCTGGGCAACGGCGACGCGCCGGAGACCTGGCGCGACACCAACATCCGCGTGCGGGGCCCCGTCGTGCGAGGCATGCAGCTCGCCTTCGCGCGCAACTGGCAGGAGTCCGGCGGGGACTTCCTGCCGCTGGAGGCCTTCCCGGAGCTCGCCCCCGCGGGCAACGCGCGGGCCTGCTTCGTCGCCAGCACCGGCCACCGGTTCCTCTCGGAAGCCTCGAGGATGTGGCTGCTGTCCATCGCGTCCGCGAAGCACCGGCTGTGGATCGCCAACTCGTACTTCCTGCCGTCGGAAGCCATCAGCGACATGCTCATCGTCAAGGCCCGTGAGGGCGTGGACGTGCGGGTGCTGGTGCCCGGCCGCTACCACGACGTGGGCCCCGTCCTCGCCGCGCAGCGGGCGTCCTACGCGCGGCTGCTGGAGGCCGGCGTGCGCATCTACGAGTACGAGATCTCCATGATGCACGCCAAGACGCTGGTCGCGGACGACACGCTGAGCGTCGTGGGCTCCACCAACATGGATCCGCTGGCGCTCAACCACACCGACGAGGGCTCGGTGATGGTGGAGGACCCGGTGCTGGCGGAGGAGCTGGCCGCCTCCTTCGAGCAGGACCTCACGCACTCCGCGGAGGTCCACTGGCACGGCTGGAAGCGGCGGGGCCTGCTTCAGAAGCTGAAGGAGAAGCTCCCGTGGTTCATCGGCGACTTCCTATGAGCCGGGGCGTGCGGCGCGACCGGGCCCGCAGCCGGGCGCTCGCGGACATCCGGGGCAGGGGGCCCGCCTCCAGCAGCCACGGCGGGGCCACGTCGCGCAGCGCTGCCAGGTACGCCGGCGAGCGCATGGGCGGGCACACCAGCACCGCCTTCACGAACTCCTCTGGCGGCGCGTAGCCGTGCGCGTCCACGGCGTGGATCATCATCGACGGAGCGATGTAGAGCCGGTCATACGCGGGGATGAAGAGGTTGCTGGTGCCCAGCTTCACGCGAGGGCCATCCTCCAGCTCGAAGGTGCGGGGGCCTTCGGTGAACCGGCACAGGCCGCAGGCGTGCCACCCCAGTGAACGCCGGGGCTGCCACGGGTCATCCAGCAGCTCCACCAGCCGCATCACGAAGCGCCGCGACACATGCCCGCGTGGATACGGGTGCAGGTGGTCGATCCATCCCACCGCGAGCACGGGCTTGCCGCCCTCGCCGGGGTCGGAACACGGGGTGAGGTCTTCGAACCAGGCCATGAGGCCGGAAAGCGTCTCACCGCGTCCGGCGTGGGAGCAAGCCAGCCCCCGGCATCTGTCCGGAGCCCATCGCCTTGGGAGACAGCGTCCACGCCCACCACACCGGCCCAGGAGGGCCCGTCCGTCCGCCTGTCCGGCTGACAAGGGACGGCCGCTGCGGGAAGCCACGCGGGGCCGGAGCGCGTTCGTCTCTTCATGCCTTCGATTCGACCGTTCCGTGCCGCCCTGTTGTCGCTGACCGTGGCCCTGCCGGTATTCGCGGCCGGGCCCGCCGTATGGGGCGAGGGGATGATGGTGAAGGTGCGGCCGGGGACCGCCGCCCGCAGCGCCACCGAGGTGCGGCTCACCGCCGCACGCAACGAGTTCGTCTCCTTCCAGGTCGCGCTGCAAGGCGGTGACACGGGACTGACGGGCGTCCGCGCGAAGCTGCCCGCGCTGGAGGGCCCCGGCTCCACGGCGGTGAGCGGGCCGGATGTGACGCTGTACCGCGAGGCGCTCGTCACCACGAAGCAGGCGTCGGTGGCGGGAGAGCCGGTGGGAGCGTGGCCGGACGGGCTGGTGCCGGACACGGACGAGGTCGCCGGTGAGACGCGCAGCGCCTTCCCCTTCGACGTGCCCGCGAGAGAGGCCCGGGCCCTCTGGGTGGACGTGCACGTGCCCCACGACGCGCCGCCCGGCGACTACGTGGGCACGGTGACGGTGGAAGCAGACGGAGGCTTCCAGCGGCAGGTGACGGCGCGTCTGACGGTGGTGGACGCGGCCCTGCCGAGCACGTCCTCGCTGCCCTCGGCGTTCCTGCTCTGGCCGCCGCACGTCTGCCGGGCGCACACGGGGCGCGAGGACTGCACGCCGGAGGAACTTCAGCCGCTGCTCGCGCGCTACCAGCGGATGGCGCTGGAGCACCGCTTCACGCTCTCCAGCCTCTTCCCGCGCAAGCCCTGGCCGCCCGCGTGGAGCGACTTCGACGCGACGTGGGGGCCGTACCTGGACGGGACCGCGCCTTCGAGGCTGCGGGGCGCGAGGATGACGAGCCTGGAGTACGTGGGCCCGCTCGACGCCGCGAACCTGAAGGACTTCACGGCGCACATGCAGGAGCGGGGCTGGCTGGACCGGGCCTACGTGCAGCTCGGGGACGAGCCGCCCTACGGCACCAGCTTCGAGCAGGTGCACGCGACGGGGGAGCTGATGCGCCAGGCGGCCCCCGGGCTGCGCACGATGCTGACGACGAACTCGCGCGAGCTGAAGGCCAACCGCCTGGAGGAGCAGGTGGACGTGGCGGTGCCGCTGGTGAACCACCTGGACGGCACGGAAGCGAACTTCCGGGGGGATCAGCGAGGAACGTACACGGGCTTCCTGGAGCGTCCGGGAACCGAGTTGTGGATGTATCAGAGCTGCATGAGCCACGGCTGTGCGTATGGGACCAACGCGCCGGAGAACAAGCCGGGCGCGGGCTGGCCGTCGTACATGCTGGACCGGTCGGCGGCGAAGGCGCGAGCGATGGAGTGGGTGACGTTCCTGCAGGGCGCGACGGGCGAGCTGTACTACCAGTCGGTGGGCATGCTCTCCACGGCGTGGAGGGACCAGTACCGCTTCAACGGCAATGGGGATGGGACGCTCTTCTACCCGGGCACGCCGGAGGCCATTGGAGGGAAGACGGACGTGCCGGTGGCCTCGCTGCGGCTCAAGCTCATCCGCCAGGGCATGCAGGACTACGAGTGGCTCAAGGCGGTGAGCGACGCGGGAGACCCGGCCTTCGCGCGGAAGGTGGCCCGGGACCTGATTCCGGCCGCGTCGCGGGTGACGGACGACGGAGCCGCGTTCGACGCGGCAAGGCTGAAGCTCATCCAGCGTTACGAGGAACTGACCGCCACCGGGGCGCCCGACGCGGGCACGCCGCCGGACGCGGGAACGAAGCCGCCAATGGACGGAGGCACCACCGCACCCGCGCCGGATGAGGCCGCGGGAGGACCGTCGCGGGGAACGCCCGGAACCCCCGCCGACGTGACGCCGGACACGGTCGCCGACGCCCAGGCGGGAGGCTGCAGCACGGGGGGAGGAGGCACGGCGGCAATCGCGGGAGGCCTGCTGTTCGTGGCCTGGGCGCTCGGAAGCATGCGCCGTCAGCGAGCCCGAGTGACCGTCCCCGCGCGCCGGAAGCAGGCGCGGAGGTAGCCAGACCAAAGTGGGAAGCTTGCCGCAACGCACCAAACCCACAGGCCAGGCCTCCGCACGGAGCCACCCTGGCAGCGCCGCACCATGGAAACCTGTCCGACAGTCGGACAGGTTTGGACGCCCCAGCCGGACCCGTTGAGAGGCCGTGTCGGACCCGGGGTGTACAACGCGCATGTCCGGGGGCTCGGTGGGCGTGTAGGCGCTGTGCATGCCGGAGGCATGCTCCGGGGCCTCATGCTAGAGGGCGGCGCATGAGCACGGACGTGGCGAATCGGGTCATCCTCCGCGAGGCGCGACCCGAGGACGACAAGGTGGTTGGGGAACTGCTGGTGGAGGCCTACACCACGCAGTACGCGAAGCTGATGCCGGAGGTCGTCTACTCCGAGGAGCGCAAGGCGTTCCTGCGCGACGTCGCCTCCCGGCGCAAGGTGTGCACCATCCTCGTGGCGGAACTCGACGGCGAGATCGCCGGCACGGTGGCCCTGTACCCGCCCGGTGCACCCGGCACCGAGGCCTGGCTGCCCAACACGGCGGACCTGCGCGCCCTGGCCACCTCGGTCCGCTTCCAGGGGCAGGGCCTGGCACAGCCGCTGCTCGCGGAGACGGAGGCCCTCGCGAAGCGCTGGGGCGTGGACGCCATCTCCCTCCACGTGCGCCGGGGCGCCAAGGGCGTCGCGCGCCTGTACGAGCGTCGCGGCTACCAGCGCAAGCCGGAGGGCGACATCGACCGTCTTCCGGACGTGTACCTGGAAGCGTACCTGCTGCCCATGAAGTGACGCATGTCAGGCGGGAACGCGTTCATCCGTGGATTGCGCATCCCGTCTGACGCCGGAGGGTCCGCGAAGGCTCGCGAGAAGACCCGGGCACCGGAGGGGATCGCGCGCCGGAGTCATGGCGTGCGTCCTGCCCCGGAAGGGGCGCCGGTCGGCACGCCGACCCCCATCCCGGTGGTCCCATCATGAAGATTCCCATTCCCGAGCAGTCGCTCGTGCTGCTCATCGGTCCGTCTGGCTCCGGCAAGTCCACCCTCGCGAACGCGCACTTCCTCCCAGAGGACGTGCTGCCCGGCATGGGCGACGAAACGAAGCTGCACGACGAGGTGTCACGAAGGCTCAAGCAGGGCACGCTCACCGTCATCGACGGCGTGCCCCTGAGCTCCGAGTCCCGCCGTCACTACGTGACCCTGGCGCGTGAGCACCACGTCGCCCTGGTCGCGGTGGCGCTGGACACGCCGGAAGCGCTCTGTCTGGAGCGCAACCGCGCGCGCACCGGGTCTCACCCCAGCCCCCGAGCCCTGCGCAATCAGGTGCAGCAGCTCCAGAACGCGCTGAAGGGGCTGACGAAGGAAGGCATCCGGCACGTGCACGTGCTCACGCCGGACACGGCGGACGCGGTGGCGTTCGAGCACCGCCCGCTCCCCAGCCACCGCCAGGACGAGCACGGGCCCTTCGACATCATCGGAGACATCCACGGGTGCTTCGACGAGCTGAATGCCCTGCTCACGTCCCTGGGCTACTCGGTCGCGCCGCGCGCGGACGGAGCGCCCGGCTTCGACGTGAGCGTGCCCGGCGGACGCAAGGTCGTCTTCCTGGGCGACCTGGTGGACCGCGGGCCCGGCGTGACGGACGTGCTGCGGCTGGTGATGGGGATGGTGGAGGCGGGCACGGCGCTGTGCGTGCCGGGCAATCATGAAATCAAGTTGCTCAAGAAGCTGCGTGGCAAGGACGTGCGCGTAGGGCGCGGCCTCGCGATGACGCTGGAGCAACTGGAGCGTGAGCCGCCCGGGTTCTCCCTGGCGGTCGCCGACTTCATCGAGGCCCGCTCCCCGCACTACGTCCTGGACGACGGCCACCTGGTGGTGGCCCACGCGGGCCTGAAGGAGCCCATGCACGGCCGGGACACCCCCGAGGTGCGCGACTTCGCCCTTTACGGAGAGACCACCGGCGAAGCGGACGCCTTCGGTCTGCCCATCCGAGCCGACTGGGCGCAGCAGTACCAGGGCCCCGCGACGGTCGTGTACGGCCACACCTCCGTGCCGGAGGCCGAGTGGGTCAACAACACCGTCTGTCTGGACACGGGCTGCGTGTTCGGAGGGAAGCTGACCGCGCTGCGCTATCCGGAGCGGGAGCTCGTCTCCGTACCGGCGCAGCGCGCGTATTGGCAGTCACGGGGCCACGCGGCCCCGTGAGTCGCCTCAGGCCGCCGCCGCGGTGACGCCGGACAGGCTCCGGCGCGCCGCCTCCAGGCAGTCGTCCAGGAAGCGCAGGTAGCAGTCCAGCCCGCGCGCGCCGAACGCCGCCAGCCGCCGGCCCTCCTCGGGGTGGGTGCTCAGGAGCCCCTCCATCATCCGCTCGTTGAGCGCGGTGTGGCCCACGTCCACCTCCGCGTGCTCGCGCAGGAAGGTGAGGGAGTCCAGCGTCCCCTGTCCCAGCACCGCGCGCACGTTCGCCAGGATGCGCGGCACCAGCACCACCGCCAGGTAGCCCACCTCGTACTCGATGGCCGCCTGGCCCAGCGGAAGGTCGCCGGTGATGGCCTCGTCGTGCACCTGCCGGTACTCACGCATGGCGGCCGTGGGCGCCTGGGCCACCAGCGCGTCCGCGTCCAGCTTCTGGGCGTGGCTTTCGTTCCACCGCACGGTCAGCACGCGCGCGTCTTGAATGGTCATCAGGTGGTGCCCAGCCTCGTGCTTCGCGTGGGTGATGAGCTGCCGGCCCACCTTCTCCTGTCCCAGCGCGATGCAGCGCTCACCGGCGCCGCGGATCCACCCATCCACGGGCTCGGTCATGTACGCGCCCCGGGCGGACCACTCGATGAGGAAGCGCGCCATCAGGTCCGGCGAGATGTCCGGCGACAGGAGCGTGCGCACGACGGCATCCGTCTCCAGGCGGGCGCGGGTTTCCTTCGTGTGCGGCAGGTAGTGCGTCTGGATGAGGGTCATGACAGTTCCTTCTGGGGGTGTGAGTGCGGACGGGGTGCCGTCTGCTCGTGGATGTGCTCGAGGAATTCGGAAGCCAGGTCCGCGGGGATGAGCCACAGGAAGGGCTTCATGTCGGGAGCGGGGTCGTGCAGGCCCGCGGCCTCCACGTCGCCGGCCTCTTCGGCCAGGAAGGTGAAGCCGTCGCGGCCCCGGTGCGCGAACCAGTGGCGCGCGCCGTCCATCAGCGCCGGGTAGGCCTGCCGTGCCCGGGGTGACAGCGCGAACAGCCGCACGGAGTCCAGCAGCCCGAAGGGATTGGTGCCGGGAGGTCCCGCCTCCAGCACGGCCACCGCCACCGGCTTCTCGCCCTCGCGAGCGACCAGCAGGTGCCGCTCGCGCTCCAGGCCCACGGCCTGCCAGGACCGCGTCGCGTCCCGCAGGTCCAGCGTCTCCAGGCGCAGGTCCAGCGCCTCGGCGTAGCAGGCGGGGCGGGTGAGGGCGATCCGCTCCACCAGCAGCCGCCGCTCCGCGTCCGTCGCGGGCCCCAGCTCCAGTCCGGTGACGGGCGAGGCCGGGGCATGGCCGCACTCGACGTCAATCATTCGCATGGGCAGCAGCAGCGTCCGTCCCGTCGCCGCCATGCGGTCGGCGAAGCCGACGTGCGCGCGGTACGTGAAGGGCACGGTCGACTCGATGTACGCCGCGAGCCAGCGGAACCCGGGGTCCCGCTGCGCGTGCTCCACGCAGCGCACGTACACGTCGCGCAGCATCTGGCCCCGGAGCCGCTCGAACCGCGTGGCGTCCTGGCGCCGCGCCAGTTGGTGCACCATCCACACGGAGCGGTACGGCTTCATCGCGGAGAGCGTCGCCTCCACGCCGCGCTCGGAAGGCCACACCACCTCGGTGAGGACCGAGCCCATGGAGCCGGCCTGTCGGCCCAGCTCCACGAAGCTCCGCCGTCGCGCCTCGAAGTCCTCCGCGGACCGGCCCGCGAGGTTGAAGTAGCCGGAGTCGCTGAACAGCCGCCACTGCTCCTCCACCCGGGTCCCATCGGTGCGCGTCGTCGGATGGAGCACCCGGTCCACCAGCGCCCGCCAGCGCTCCGCGTCCTCGGCGGTCAGGGGCGTCACCTGGAACCCGCACTGGAGCTCACCGTCGGCGCGGCCCGTCACATGGCGCACCTCCCCGCGCAGCGACACGGCCTCGCCTCCCTCCGTGCGCAGCTCGATGGGCTGGAGCACCCGGCCCGGTGCGAGGCGCTCTCCCGTGCCCAGCCGCAGCGACAGCCCGCTCGCGGACACGTCCACGGCCCCGCGCTCCCGGCCCAGCCAGCCCGGCAGCGGCAAACGCACGCGCAGGTCCAGCGGCGCGGGAGCACGCCGGTGGGCCCGGCGGCGCAGCTGAAGCACCTGACGCGGCAGCGGCGTCACCCAGGTCCCCGGCTCCACCGCCTCGCCGGACAGGAGCATCCGGTAGACGCAGCCGTGACCGAACACCTCCACCTCCCACGCATCCGCGCCGGGATCCACCGTCAGCCCGGACCAGTGCAGGCTTCCGCTGTCGGGCTCCAGCGTCTCCAGCCGCAGCGGCGACGCCGTGTCTCCCCGCCGCAGCAGCGCGGGCGAACCCAGCGCGGCGGCGGTGGCGAGGATGCAGCGGATGCGCTCGGGATTTGTGAGGTCCCACCGGATCGCCCATTCCAGGACCGGTGCCTCGGACAACGGACGCAGCTGTGCGCGAGCGAATGGCGCTCCCACGATGACTCTCCAGATGAATGACGGCGGGGGGTGCGCGAATCACCCCGGGCTCCGGTGGATCCGCGCTTGAAATGGATACGGAGCGGGGCCACCCGGCTGGTCGTCGGATCCGGCGGGGACGCGGACACCGGCGGTGCGGTCCGCCGCTTTCTCGTCGTCTCACCAGACAGTGAAAACGCGCGAAACCCCCTGGGTTTCGTGTGTCAGGGGCGTGCCGTCACGGTGGGAAAGGTGCGGACGCCCCGGTCCGGGCTTACCCTCCAGGGCCCATGTCCCTCCGCAAGGACTTCATCGAGCGAGCTGTCGAGCAGTTCGCCGCCGCCATCGCCAGCATCCTCAAGGCCCGGAAGGAGAAGCGGTACGCGGACGCGCGCAACCACCTCCGCGACACCGCCCTCACCGTGCTGGGCATGGAGTACGGCGCACTCGTCCTCGCGGACGCCGAGTCCACCTCGCGCCTGCTCGGCACCGCCGCGCGCACGCGCATGCTCGCGAAGCTGGTGCGTGAGGACGGCGAGCTGATGCGCGAGCAGGGCGACCCCCTCACCGCCGACTCACGCTTCCTGCTGTCGCTGGAGCTGTACCTGGAGGCCATCTCCCTGGGCCTCAACCCGGACACCGAGGACGCCACCGCCATCGCGGAGCTGCGCGCCGTCACCGACCCCGCCGCGCTGTCGGAGCGGCACCAGCGGATGCTCTCCCAGGCCTGACGAAGCGCGGCGCGCACGTTCGCGCACCCGGGCGTGGCAATCCCTGCCGTGTGCATCGGTCGGGTTTGCGACACAGCAACATGGGGAGATCCATCGCTTCCGATCAAGCAATGACACGGTGACGCCCCCCGCCTTGCCCTGGCTTCTGGGTTTGCGTCTATCCTTGCCGCCCATTTGTCACGCAACACCGGGGGGGTGCGCGTGTCCTTTGTTCGGTTTCCCGAGAGCGTTGTCTCTTGTCGCAACCTCGTGGGCGGAGAGTGGGTCTCTCCGGCTGGAGCGTCCGCGCAGGAGGTCCGCAGTCCCTACACAGGAGCGCTCATCGGCCGCGTGCCGCTGACGGCCGCCTCCGGTGTCGCCCAGGCGGTGGAAGCCGCCAAGGCCGCCGCGCAGGGCTGGCGAGTCACCCCGCTGCGAGAGCGCACCCAATTCCTGCAACGCTTCCGCACGCTGCTGGAGTCACAGCTGGAAAGGCTCGCGCACCTGGCCGCCAGTGAATCCGGCAAGACGGTGGCGGAGGGCCGTGCGGGATTGCTCAAGGGGCTGGAGGTCTGTGATTTCGCCCTGTCGCTCCAGAACCTCGACAGCGGCGCGCACCTGGAGGTGAGCCGCGGTGTCACCTGTGAATACCGCCGCGAGCCCCTGGGCGTCGTCGCCGGCATCACCCCGTTCAACTTCCCCGCGATGGTGCCCCTGTGGCTCTTCCCCATCGCCGTCACGGTGGGCAACGCCTTCATCCTCAAGCCGTCGGAGAAGGTGCCGCTCACCGCGACCGCGCTGGGAGAGCTGATGGTGGAGGCGGGCTATCCGCCCGGCGTCTTCTCCGTCGTGCACGGCGCGAAGCCCGCGGTGGACGCGCTGCTGGAGCACCCGGACGTGAAGGCCCTGGCCTTCGTCGGTTCGTCTCCCGTCGCGCGGCACGTCTACGTGGAGGGCAGCCGCCACGGCAAGCGCGTGCTGGCGCTGGGCGGCGCGAAGAACCACCTCATCGTCGTGCCGGACGCGGATCCGGACCTCACGCCGCAGGCGGTGGTGGACTCGTTCACCGGCTGCGCGGGCCAGCGCTGCATGGCGGCCAGCGTGATGCTCGCGGTGGGGGACGTACAGCCGCTGGTGGATGAAATCGTCCGGCGTGCCTCGCGGCTGGAGGTCGGTCCGGGCATGGGCGCGCTCATCGACCGGGGCGCGGTGGACCGGCTGGAGACGGCCATCGCCAAGGCCCAGGCGGACGGCGCGCGCGTGCTGTTGGACGGGCGCGGCAAGCGGCCCTCGGGCGAGGCGTACGCGAACGGCCACTGGCTGGGGCCCACGGTGCTGGACGGCGTGCGGCCGGAGATGGAGGCCGCGCGGCGGGAGCTGTTCGGCCCGGTCCTGTCCATCGTGCGGGTGCCCACGCTGTCGGCGGCGCTCGCGGTGGAGAACGCGTCGCCCTATGGCAACGCGGCGTCCATCTTCACCACCAACGGCGCGGTGGCGCAGACGGTGGTGGAGGGCGCCAGGGCCGGCATGGTGGGCGTGAACGTCGGCGTGCCGGTACCTCGCGAACCGTTCTCCTTCGGCGGCACGGGCGAGTCGAAGTTCGGCCACGGGGACGTCACCGGACCGTCGAGCCTCGACTTCTGGAGCCAGCTCAAGAAGGTGACGCGCAAGTGGTCCGCTCGCACCGACGGCTCGTGGATGAGCTGACGCAGGCGCTTCGCCCCATTCCCAGACGTCTGTCCTTTCTTCGCGCCCCCCAAGGAGGGTGCACCCATGGCTGACAAGAAGCCGGTCAATCACATTCGCCTCACCTCCCATCCCGATGGCCAGACGCCCGGAGTCCCCCTGCGCTGGGGCGAAGGGGAGCCGCTGCGCCGGGGCCCGGTGGTGGCCACGCTCTCCGACGCCGCGAACCGCAACGTCATCGGCACGCACTCGGGCGCGTACTCCATCTACCGCGCGCTGGCGGTGTCCGCGGGCAAGCTGCCGCAGGACCACAAGGCGGACCTGACCAACACCTCGCCCGCGGCGCAGGTGGGCCCGTACCCGTCGTGGAGCGACCCCAAGCGCATCGTGTCGTTGGACCCATGGGGCGCGGTGGCGTCGCAGGTGTTCCGCGCCTACGCCGAGCAGGGCGTGGACTACCGGCCCACCATCGCCGTCACCCGCGCCCACATCAACATGCCGGAGGTGCGCGAGGCCATCGCCGCCGGGCGCCTCAAGGCGGACGGCGACCTGGTGGCGGCCAACGGGGACGTGAAGGTCGTGAAGGCCGCGGTGGAGCCCGTCTGGTACCTGCCCGGCATCGCCGAGCGCTTCGGCCTCACGGAGGGCGCGCTGCGCCGCGGCCTCTTCGAGCACACCGGCGGCATGTACCCGGAGCTCATCACCCGCCCGGACCTGCACGTCTTCCTGCCGCCCATCGGCGGGCTGACGCTGTATGTGTTTGGCAACATCGCCTCGCTGGCGGACCGGGACGTGCCGCTGGCGGCGCGGGTGCATGACGAGTGCAACGGCTCGGACGTCTTCGGCAGCGACATCTGCACCTGCCGGCCCTACCTCGTCCACGGCATCGAGGAGGGCGTGCGCACGGCGCAGCAGGGCGGCGTGGGGCTCATCGTCTACCACCGCAAGGAGGGCCGCGCGCTGGGCGAGGTGACCAAGTTCCTCGTCTACAACGCGCGCAAGCGCCAGGAGGGCGGCGACTCCGCGGCCACGTACTTCCACCGCACGGAGTGCGTGGCGGGCGTGCAGGACATGCGCTTCCAGGAGCTGATGCCGGACGTGCTGCACTGGCTGGGCATCACGCGCATCCACCGCTTCATCTCCATGAGCGACATGAAGCACGACGCCATCGTGCGCTCGGGTATCGAGATTCTCGAACGGGTGCCCATCCCGGACGGGCTGATTCCCGCGGACGCGAAGGTGGAGATGGAGGCGAAGAAGGCGGCGGGCTACTTCACGCGCGGCCCGGTGGCGGACGCGGGAGCGCTGGCGCAGGTGAAGGGGAGGGACCTCGATGCTTGACGCGATCCGGGTGCAGGAGGTGTCCCCCACGGTGGCCTGGCTGCGCAGCCCGGCGGCCATCCGCGAGCGCTGTCACCAGGTGCTGGACCTGGGGCTCGCCGGACGGCTGGAGTACTTCCGGGTGGAGCCCTCGCGGCTGCCCACGGTGGTGGACCGGGTGCTGGCGGTGACGCACGAGGCGTACCCCCGGCTGGACATCCCGGTGCACAGCCGCTGGCGGCACTTCGACGCGGGAGGGGTGCCCCGGCTCGCGCAGCTGGAGGCGCGGCTGGCCTCGCTGCCGCCCGAGGAGCGCGCGCGCGCCAAGGTGGACCTGGGCGTGGTGAGCGTGCTGCTGGACGCGGGCAGCGGCCCCACGTGGCGCTACCAGGAGCCCGGGGGCGCCTCGTACGTGCGCTCGGAGGGACTGGCCGTCGCGTCGCTGCGCATGTTCATGGCGGGCGGCTTCTCGTCGGACCCGGACCGGCCGCTGCGCGCGGACGCGGAGGCGCTGAGCCGGATGACGCGCGAGCAACTGGAGCGCGGCTTCCAGGTGTCGGAGGCCAATCCGCTGCTGGGCGTGGAGGGCCGGCTGCACCTCTTGCAGGGCCTGTCGCGCGTGCTGCCCCGGCCGGGCTCCATGTTCGACATGCTGGCCGCGCACCGCCGCAGCGTGCGGGCCACGGAGGTGCTGGGCACGGTGCTGGACGTGCTGGGCCCCATCTGGCCAGGGCGCACCACGGTGGACGGCGTCAACCTGGGGGACGTGTGGCCGCATCCGGCCCTGGGCCCGCCGGGCAGCGCGGACGCGCTGGTGCCCTTCCACAAGTTGTCCCAGTGGCTGGCGTACTCGCTGGTGGAGCCATTGGCGGAAGCGGGCGTGACGGTGACGGAGCTGGACGCGCTCACCGGCCTGCCGGAGTACCGCAACGGCGGCCTCTTCGTGGACCTGGGCGTGCTGGTGCCGCAGGACCCCCGCCTGACGATGGAGGTGTATGCCCCGGGCGACGCGCCCATCGTGGAGTGGCGCGCGCTGACGGTGGCGCTGCTGGACCGCGTGGCCGCGCTGGTGCGCGGGCGTCTGGAATTGACCCCGGAGGAGCTGCCGCTGGCGAAGGTGCTCCAGGGCGGGACGTGGACGGCGGGGCGCCGGGTGGCGGCGGAGCTGCGCCCCGGTGGCGTGCCGCCCATCCGCATCCGCAGTGACGGCACGGTGTTCTGAAAATCCAATCAAGGAGGACGCATGGACTTCCCGAACTGCACGGTGGTGGATCACCCGCTGGTGAAGCACAAGCTGACGGTGATGCGCAGGACGGACACGAGCACGGCGGCCTTCCGGGCGCTGCTGGAGGAGATCTCCCTCCTGCTCGGGTACGAGGCGCTGCGCGACCTGAAGCTGCGCGAGGAGGAGATTGAGACGCCCATGGCGCGCACCACCGGCTGGGCGCTGGACGGCAAGAAGCTGGTGCTGGTGCCCATCCTGAGAGCGGGGCAGGGCATCCTGGACGGCCTGCTCCAGCTCGTCCCCTCCGCGCGCGTGGGCCACATCGGCCTGTACCGCGACCCGGAGTCACTGGGCGCGGTGGAGTACTACTACCGCGTGCCCGCGAACCTGGAGGACCGCGACGTCATCGTCTGCGACCCCATGCTCGCGACGGGCAACTCCGCGGTGGCGGCGCTCCAGCGCGTGAAGCGAAGCCGCCCGGGCTCGCTGCGCTTCGTGTGTCTGCTCGCGTGTCCGGAGGGCCTGATGAACCTGCGCGAACATCACCCCGACGTGCGCGTCTTCACCGCCGCCATCGACGACAAGCTGGACTCCCACGGCTACATCCTCCCCGGCCTGGGCGACGCCGGAGACCGCCTCTTCGGTACGAAGTAGGCTGGCTGATTAATCTCGTTTTGCAAGATTGACGGTGAGACGTGAATCCTTCATGTCTCACCGCATGAAGACACCACGTCTCGCATCAGCGCTGATGACCCTGGGGCTCCTCGCCTGCGGTGGGGACCCGCTGCTCGCCACCCAGGAGCAGGACATCACCGGAGGGAGCCTCGCCGCCCGGTACGAGCTGCCCCATCAGGTGCGCCTCCATGTCTCGGGCGCGTTCACCTGCGGAGGCACGCTCATCCGCGCTGGCTGGGTGGTGACCGCGGCCCACTGCGTCCAGGGCGTCACGGCCGCGTCCATGCGCATCTACGCGGGGGACCTGCGGCTGGGCTCGGTGGAGGCGGACGAGCAATACCGCGCGGTATCGCGCAAGGTGATGCACCCGTCCTACAGCGGATCGGTCCACGACGTGGCGCTGCTCCAGCTCGCGCAGCCCTTCAACCTGTCCCAGGCCATCCAGCCGCTGACGCTGCCGGACGCGCCCGCGCCCGTGGGCGCCACGTACACGGCGAGCGGCTGGGGCCGCACGCAGACCGGCCCCACCTCGGATGGCCTCAAGCGCGTGAGCCTGAGCGTCACCTCCGCGGCCACCTGCCGGGACCTGGTGGGCAGCGACTACGTCAGCGGCGCTGAGCTGTGCACGGCGCCGCGAGCCACCGCGAACGTCTGCACCAAGGACGACGGCGGACCCCTGGCCTTCAACGGCACGCTGTATGGGATTACGAGCGGCTTCGGCTCCAGCCAGTGCGACACGTTCTCCGTGTTCACCAACGTGGCCACGTACACGCCGTGGATCCGCTCCGTCATCAACGCGACGTGATGCATTGAGCCAACGCGGTTTCACGCCTTGGCTCTTGAGAACCGGGAAAGACGGATTTAAACGTTGAACGGTCTAAACGTTTTTGTCCTTTTCCCGGGAGTCCAGGCATGCGCGCGTCGTGGCGGTCCACCCTGATGGCGGTGATGTTGGGCGCGGTCTTCGCGGAGGGCGTGGAGGCGGCGGAACCCGAAGCGCAACGCTGGACGGAGAACCTTTCCACCGGAACGGGCACGTCGGAGCTCGTGGGCACGCGTGAAGGGCTGCGCTACGAACCCAACGCCGTGATGCGCCGTCCGGAAGGCCTGAGCCGGCTCACAGGCCTCTTCGAGTTCCCATCACACACGCTCGGCCAGCCCGTGGACACCTTCCGTCCGCGCGTCCAGGCAGCGGTGGGCCTGGGGCAGGGCGTCGAAGTGGACGTGCGAGTCCGCGTCCCCGGAGGCGCCTGGAGCGAGTGGCGCACCGCCACGGGAGACGAAGCCGTGCGCCTGCCGCGCTCGGGCACGGAGGTGCAGGTGCGCCTGGCGCTCATCGCGGACGAGCGTGGCCGCGGCCCGGCGGTGCAGGGCGTGGAGCTGGAGGCCTGGCGTGAAGGCACCGGCACGGAGGAAGCCCTCCAGACGCTCGCGCCGCTGACCTACCGCGTCTACGCCACCCGTGAGGGCCTGGTGGGCGGCACGACGGCGAACGGCCACGTCATCAAGAGCAACGACCGCTTCGTGGCGCTGCCGTCGCGCCGAGGGCTCGCGTCGAACGGGGGCAGCGAGTACCAGGTGCGCGTCTGCTATTCGAAGACGGCGAAGTGCGCGACGACGTCCGTCTGGGACGTGGGCCCGTGGAACACGAAGGACGACTACTGGAACCCGTCCAGCGTGCGCGAGATGTGGAAGACGCTGCCGCAGGGCAAGCCGGAGGCGCAGGCGGCGTACCAGGACAACTTCAACGGCGGGTTGGACCAGTTCGGCCGCCGGCCGTCGAACCCCGCGGGCATCGACATCGCGGACGGGACGTTCTGGCTGGACCTGGGCATGTCGAACAACGACTGGGTGGACGTGACGTACCTGTGGACGTCCGGCGGCGGCTCGACGACGGGGCTGGTCATCGACAGCAACAACGCGAACAACGACCAGACCAAGGGCTACATCCAGCTGACGGGCACGAGCTGGGCGTCCTCCACGAACGTGGCGGGCTACTACGGCACCAGCTACCTCGTGTCTCCGGGCGCGGCGGTGTCGGAGCCGGCGACGTTCTGGTTCTACCTCTCCGCGGCGGGCACGAAGACGGTGGACGCGTGGTGGACGGCCGCGAGCGACCGCTCCACGGCCGCGCCCTTCATCGTCACGAACGCATCCGGCACGCAGTTGGCGAACGTGAAGGTGAACCAGACGCTCAACGGCGCCCGGTGGAACACGCTGGGCACGTGGAGCTTCCCGGCGGGCTGGAACAAGGTGCAGCTGAGCCGCTGGGTGACGGCGGGGACCTACGTGGTCGCGGACGCCATCCAGGTCCGTTAGGCCTCATGGACGCACGGGTTGTCCGGGCGGTAGAACGGTGGACCGTCTCCTCCGAGGAAGCCCCAGCATGGCGTCGTTGCGCACCGTGATTCCGCCCCCCGTGGAGGAGCCCCAGCTCTACACAGACCTCGCCTCCTGGTGGCCGCTGTTCTCGCCACCGGAGGAGTACGTCGAGGAGGCGGAGGACCTGCTCCCCATGCTGCGTCCGGAGGAGGGCCCCGCGCGCACGCTGCTGGAGCTGGGGTCGGGTGGTGGAAGCCTGGCCTTCCACCTGAAGAAGCACTTCACGCTGACGCTGACGGACCGCTCGCCGGAGATGGTCGCGGTGAGCCGCGCCGTGAATCCGGAGTGCGAGCACCGCGTGGGGGACATGACGTCCCTGCGGCTGGGGCGCACGTTCGACCGGGTGATGGTCCACGACGCCATCATGTACGCGGTGGACCGGGACGCGGCCCGGGCCACGGTCCGCACGGCCGCCGCGCATTGCCGCACGGGAGGCAGCGTGGTGCTCCTGCCGGACTGCGTGCGGGAGACCTTCGAGCCCCTCACCGAGTCCGGAGGCCACGACGCCCCGGACGGGCGCGGCATGCGCTACCTCATGTGGACGTGGGATCCGGATCCGGACGACGAGACGTTCGAGACGGCGTTCGCGTACCTGCTGAGGGAAGCGGACGGAACGGTGAGCATGTCGCAGGAGCGCCACCGCTTCGGCCTGTTCCGCCGTGACGACTGGCTCGAGTGGATGCGCGAGGCCGGCATCCCCGCGACGACACGGCGGGACCCGTGGAATCGCGAAGTGTTCATCGGGGTCCGGGAGCCGGAGTGATGCGAGGGTGGGGGGCCCTGCTGCTGTTCATCCCGTTCGTGGGGATGGCCGCGCCGGCGCGCGTGGAGCTCGTCTTTGGCGGAGACGTGATTCCACACGGCGAGGTGAAGTCGGTGGCGAAGGCGCACGCGCGAAGCGGAAACCACGAAGGCTGGGACCACGTCTTCGGGCCGCTGTCGGACGTGTTGCGCACGGCGGACGTGGGCGTGGTGAACCTGGAGACGCCGGTCACGGCCAACGCCAAGGCCTTCACGAAGGAGCTGGTCTTCAACGCGCCCCCGGCGATGGTGCAGTCCCTGGTCAGCGCCGGAGTGAAGGTGGTGTCCACGGGCAACAACCACGCAAGGGATCAGCACGTGGAAGGCCTGGTGGAGACGCTGGGCCACCTGGACGCGGCGGGACTGCGCCACACGGGAACAGGAACCACGAGGGACGCGGCCTGGGAGCCGGTGTTCATGGAGGTGCGGGGCGTGAAGCTGGGCTTCCTGTCCTTCACGAGGAGCCTGAACGGCTTCAGCAACCCGAAGGAAGCGGACGCGCCGCACGTGGCGCTGCTGCCCTATCCGGAGCACGCCTCACGAAGAGGCCTGAAGCCGGAGGAGGCGCTGGAGAAAGTGCGAGCCGCGGCAACGAAGTGTGACGCGCTGTTCGTGATGGGGCACTGGGGACGTGAGTACACGGAAGCGCCGAACCCCATGGACCGAGCACTGGGGCAGTCCTTCCTGGAGGCCGGAGCCTTCGCGGTCATCGGTCACCATCCGCACGTGCTCCAGCCGCTGGAGGCCTACACGACGAAGTCCGGCCGCCGGGGGTTCATCGCGTACTCGCTGGGCAACCTCGTGGCGAACCAGGCGCGTTTCTACCGGCACGTGAAGGGGCAACTGGGGAAGGACGGAGACAAGAGGGACAGCCTGCTCCTCAGAGTCGGAGTGACCCGGGCGGAGCCCGGAGCCCCGGTGTCGCTGGCGGACGTCTCCATCCTGCCGGTCTGGATTGAGAACAACGCCCAGGGCCGCAAGGCCAAGGCCAAACGGAACATCCAACCGGTGCTCATCGACCGTGAGATCGAAGAGGTCTCCAGGAGGTTGGCCACCCTGACCCAGCGCACCACGAACCCAGACAAGGCCACCCGAGCGGAGAAGGCCGCCCTGGAGCAGCGCCTGACCACCGCCCGCTACCGCCGGGAACGCATCCTGCGAATGCTGCCCACGGAGTTCCAGGTGGCCACCCCGGAGCTGAGGCGAAGGGCTCTGACGGCTCAAACCGTGCCTTGAACACACTCTGGGACGCCGCGTCTTGCACGCGGTGTCCGAGCTGAAGCATGTGAACGCTCCCCCTCATCCCGGAGCGTTCGTGTCCCATCCCCTCCCATGGTTCCGCTGGAGTCCCCTGGCCCTGACGCTGGCGGCCTCGCTGTCCTGTGCCCCCACGGAAGACCTGGAGCCTCCACCGCGGCCCGCCACCCAGAAGCAGGGCGTGGACGTGCCCGGCTTCGCGGAGCTGCACCACCACATGTTCGCCGAGGAGGCCTTCGGCGGCGGCTGGTTCCACGGCGGCGTCAACGGCACGCTCGACACCTGTGACGGCGGCTGGCCGGAGAGTGACCACGCCCGCGTGCGCATGGACCTGAGCGGCCTGCTCAACTTGTGTCCCAACTCCGGAGGCGTGGACCTGAGCGGCGTGCCCGTCCTGTCGCAGCTCTTTGGCGTCGCGGGCGCGGTGGGCTCGGAGTTCATCGGGAAGATTGAGGGCACGGAAGGGGACACCGGCCTGCACATGGGCCGCCGTCAGCCCGGCACGGAGTGGCCCCGCTGGGACACCATCGCCCACCAGCAGTCCTGGGGCGGGTGGCTCAAGCAGGCGCACGACGGAGGCATGTCGCTGGTGGTGGTGTCCGCCGTGAGCAACGGCTTCCTCTGCGAAGCGCTGCCCCCGCAGAACCGCAAGCGCGCCTGCGACGAGATGATGGACGTGGAGGTCCAGCTCCAGATGGCCCACGCCTTCGACGCGGCCAATGACTGGGTGGAGATCGCCCTGTCGCCCGCGGACGCGCGGCGGATCATCTCGCAGGGTAGGCTCGCCATGGTCCTCTCCATCGAGACCAGCAAGCTCTTCGGCGCGAAGGACTGGCGGGCGGAGCTCAACCGCTTCCACACGCTGGGCGTGCGCACGCTCCAGCCCGTGCACCAGCTGGACAACCGCTTCGGCGGAGCGGCCCCGCACAACGCCATCTTCCAGGCCGCGCAGTTCCTGGAGAACTGCCACATCGACACGGACTGCGGCCTCACCGTCGGCGGCTTCACGCTCGGCTTCGACGTGGACGCTCAGTGCCGCAACGTGAAGGGGCTCACCGCGGACGGCCAGCAACTGCTCCAGGCGATGATGGACAAGGGCATGCTCATCGACCTGGCCCACCTGTCGGAGAAGGGCGTGCGCGACGCCTACGCCGTCTCCCAGGCGAACCGCTACTACCCGCTCTTCATCAGCCACGGCCACTTCCGCGAGGTGATGAACGGCAAGCTCGCCGGGAACGAGAAGACCACCCCCGCCTGGGTGGTGCAGCTGCTGCGCCGCACGGGCGGCATGTTCGGCCTGCGCACCGCGCACGACGAGACGCGCACGTACACGCCCGCGAACATCGCCAATGACTGCCAGGGCTCCAGCCGCTCCTTCGCCCAGGCCTACGAGTTCGGCCGTCAGGGCCTCAAGGTCCCCATGGCCTTCGGCGCGGACTTCAACGGCTTCATCCAGCAGACGCGGCCGCGCTTTGGTCCCAACGGCGCATGCTCCGCGGGCTTCCAGGCGGAGGCGGACGCGCAGGCCCACCAGCAGGACCTCGAAGCCCCGGGCCGCCTGGGCACGCCGTTCGACGAACAGGGGCTCGCGCACGTGGGCCTGCTGCCCGACCTGCTCCAGGACGTGCGCAACCTGGGCGCGGACACCACGCCGCTGGACCGCTCGGCGGAGGTGTTCATCCGCATGTGGGAGCGCACCGCGAGCACCGCGCGCAACGGAAGCATGGCGGACCCCGCATTGGACATCGATACGAACGGCATCGCGCCGTGGGTGCCGCCGGACGAGCGTGAGAAGGCCTACCCCACCGTGTGCGGCAAGGCCTACGCGCCGGACTCCAAGACGCTGAACCAGCACTGCCGCTTCGACGACGAGTGCCAGAGCGAGCAGTGCACCTCCGTGCTCTGCGCCACCTTCGACGGCCGCTGCGTGTGCAACGACGACGGGGACTGCGGCGCGTCCCGCTACTGCCAGAAGGACACCCCGGGCAATCCCAGCGACAACGACTGCGTGGACCGCAAGACGGACGGCACGTCGTGCAGCCGCGACGGCCAGTGCCTCTCCGGCGCATGCGGAGGCTGCTTCGACGCGGTGGGCTGGTGCTACACGCCGCGCTCCAAGGCCTACGGTCAGACGTGCAAGTCGGACCGCGAGTGCACCACCGACCGCTGCAGCGCGGACTGCTACGTGAACCCCACCGGCAGCTGCCTGTGCGACAGCGACTCGCACTGCGGCGCGAACCAGTTCTGCGGGTGGGGCCTCAACTCCGGCAAGTGCATCAACAAGCGGAGCCGGGGCGCGGCGTGCTCCAGCGATCGCGAGTGCGCATCCGGCACCTGCCGCTGGTCGTTCACCTGCAAGTAGCCCGTCACGGGCGCGGGGCTTCAGAAGTCCTTGAAGCCCCCGCCCTTGCTCAGGGACTCGATCCGGCACGTCTGGCTGCCCCCGCTCACCCGGGGGCGCGGGGCGGGCCGGGCCGGCCGGCCGAACACGCGGTCCGTCATGCTCTGGTGGCGCTGGGACTCGGACGGCCACGTCACGCCGAACACCGTCTCCCATTCCTTCTGGATGCGCTTCGCGGCGGTCTCGAACTCCAGCGAGATGGCCTCGCTGCGCTCGAGCGCCTGTTCAATCCGGCTCACCATGGAGGACTGGAAGCCATTGGTGTTGCCGGGCTGGACGCGCACCCACAGCAGGAAGTCGGTGATCATGTTGGCGAACGTGGGCGTCATGTCGTACCGCGCCGCCAGGAACGCGGCGATGTCGTCCGGCATGGCCGCGAAGTAGTTGAGGTGCAGGTCCGTCTTCCTGCCTCTCGCGTCCGAGTACATCTCCACGTGCGCGTTGTACGCCTTCATCACGGCGCGGATGCCGCCAATCTGGCGCACGTCCAGGACCGCGCCCACCTGGTGGTAGACGCCGTACTTCAGCCGCCGGATGTACCTGCTCGTCGTCGGCAGCGCCGCGATGGACGCCGCGCCCAGGATGTCGACGTAGCCGCCCGCGGGGTTGCGCTTGCGCAGGCCGAGGATGCCGTCATAGCGCTCCGTGGGAGACCGGGGCTGGTAGAGCACGAAGTTGCGGTCGGCGATGGGCTCGAAGTCCGTGTCCTGGATGGGCGTGCTGACGAGCCCGCTGTCCGCGAGCAGCTTCTGCACGCCGGTGGGGCCCACGCGCGCATCCTGTCCCAGCGCGTACACGTAGAAGTCCGCGTCGAAGGCCATGTTGTTCTGTGCCGGGAACGCGCCCTCGGCGGGCTGCTTCACGGAGTTGACGCGAACCCCCAGCCGCCCGCCCTTGTTCATCACGATGATGCCCGTCACGTCCGTGTAGTAGTAGTTGGCGTCTCCCAGCCGCCCACCGCTCGCCAGCAGGTCCACGAGCGTCAGCGGCGTGTCCGGAAGCACCTGCGCTCCGCCACGGGTGAGCCACACCACGTTCATCCCGTAGTTGAAGGACTGCTGCACCGCATCGATGGCGGCGTTGCCTCCATGGACGACGACCGTCTTGCCCTCCAGCGACTCATGGTTGGGGCCAAACCCATACGGCACCATCCGCATGTACGCATCGAGCGAGAACACCCGCGGGTTGTTCTCCGGCCGGGGCCAGATGTGGATGCCGTCCTCCGCCGTGGGGACGCGCTCGGCGCCGTTGCCCATCATGAGGAGGACCTTGTTCACCCGCAGGGTGCGCTCCTCCGTTCCACCCTCCCGTCTGGCGACGACGCCCGACACCTGGTAGCCCCCGGTGGGCAGCGCCTCCAGCTTCCGGACCCATCCCACGAGGAAGGTGAGCCCGCGCTGGGTGCGCGCCTGGGAGAGGATCTCACTCTGCTCGGCGTAGAAGTCCTCGCGCCGCATCAGCGCGGTGGAGTGCACGCGCTGGTTCTTCACGCTGTTGATCCACGCGCTCTGACCCAGCGAGTAATCGCGCCCACGGCCGAAGCGCTCGGACTCCACCGGATGGGTCATCCACGGGTTCAGGCTGGTCCAGACGACGTGGTCCCGCAGGTCCGGCCGGGCGTTGTACGTGTGCAGGTAGAACGTCGCGCTCGGTCCCTGCCCGACGACGCAGACGTCGAAGTCCATTGGCATTGGCCCTCCCGGGGCATGCGGCGGGAGAGGCCCCAAAGCAAGGACCATTCCCCGTCCCACCGGCCCGGTGGACCCGCGCGAGCCTCAGGACCCGCGTCTGCCCGGAACGCCTATGCGTCCCCCGGGGACGCCGGAGGCGCGGGTGGCTTCGGAGGCGCCACGTGCAGGTCGCGCAGCGCCACCACGCGGTCCAGCAGCGGCCCACCCAGCTTCCTCCGAGCGATGCGCTGGGACGGATAGATGCCCCGGTGTCCGGTGAGCAGGTACGCCACCGTGGCGACGATGGCCACGTGGGGAAGCACGGAAGCGCCCACCAACTCCACCGCCATCAGCGACAGCGCGAGCGGCGTATTGGCCGCCGCGGCGAACAGCGCCGCCATGCCCACCGCCGCGCCCAGGTCCACCGGCAGCCCCAGGAGCCGCGCGAGGACATTGCCCAGCGCCGAGCCAATGAAGAACAGCGGCGTCACCTCGCCGCCCAGGAACCCCGCGCCCAGCGTCACCACCGTGAAGACGAGCTTCCACGCGAACGCACCCCACGGCAGCGACGCGTCCTCGAACGCGCGCAGGATGCCGGGCACGCCCAGGCCCAGGTAGTCACTGGTGCCCGCGAGCTTCCAGAGCCCCACCACACCCAGGCCGCCCAGCGCCATGCGCACGGGCAGCCAGGGCACGCGGCGCTCCAGGACCCGCTTCAGCCCATGCGTGCCCTCGATGAAGGCCACCGCCACGCCCGCGATGCCCACCGCGAACACCAGCCACCGGCCCAGCACGGGCAGCGTCAGGGCCAGCACCTCGGGCGACGGATACGCCGTGTGGTGGATGCCCAGCCCCCGGGTCACCAGGTCGCCCACGACGGCCGCGGTGAGCGCGGGCAGGAGCGCCTCGTAGCCCAGGCGGCCCACGCACACGACCTCCAGCCCGAACACCGTGCCCGCCAGCGGCGTGCCGAACACCGAACCGAAGCCGCCCGCGATGCCCGCCGCCAGCAGCTCGCGCCGCGTGTCCGGCGTCACGCGGAAGCGCCAGGCAATCTGGTCCGCCAGGCTCGCGCCCATCTGCACCGCGGTGCCCTCGCGCCCCGCGCTCCCGCCGAACAGGTGCGTGAGCACCGTGCCCAGCAGCACCATGGGCGCCATGCGCAGGGGAATCACCGCGTCCCCGGCATGCACCGTGTCCAGCACCAGGTTGTTGCCGCCCCGGATGGACGCGCCCCACCGGCCATACACCGCGCCCAGGACGAGCCCCGCCACGGGCAGCGCGTACACCAGCGACTCATGCGCCAGCCGGAACTCCGTGGCCGCCTCCAGCAGCGCCAGGAACACCGCGGACGCCACGCCGCACACGCCTCCCACGATGGCGCCCAGCAGCAGCCACTGCCCCAGCGCTCGAGCACTCCGGGAGAGGTTCATGGCCGCGCACTGTAGCCGTGAAACAACGCGTCAATCTGAAGCGTCGCGTCAGCGGAAGGCACACCGTTCTGACGCGTCGTGGCGGAATTCATGTTCAACAGGGAATACATCTTGCGGGGTTAATTCTGGTCTGAGGAGTGATTCCAGAGTCAAACCCGTGTACCGTGCGCGGCCTCTCCCCATTGCCGGGGCGGGAACCCCTACCTCTTCAGGAGCCGGTATGTCCGTTCGTCGCAGCGGGCTGTCCCTCGCCGCCGTCCTCGCCGCCACCACCCTCAGTGGCACCGCGATGGCCAGCACCATCAACCAGAACACGTCGTGGACCATCAACCGCTCGGCGTCGCAGACGTACCGGGTGGTGGCCTACGGCGACTCCATCTTCGCCGGCTACAACGGCGGCATCGGCAGCGTCGCGCGTCGCGCGGCCCCGGTGGTGGAGGGCGAGTACGCGGCGAAGAAGTGGGGCACGAACGTGGAGGTCATCCGCCGCACGAAGTCCGGTGCGAAGGCGGACGACATCTACAACAACAAGATCGTCTCCGAGCGCTCGTACATGCAGGACGCCCGGACGCGCGTCGTGATGTTCGAGATGTGTGGCAACGACTACCTGCAGGCGCGCAGCGCGTTCACGGACCAGACCGGCACGTGCAACTACAGCGGCCTGCAGAACGCGCTGACGACCTGCACCACGTACATGGAACGTGCGATGCAGACCATCAACCAGTACGCGACCACCGCGAAGGTGAAGGTCATCTCGAACATCTATTACCCCGGCTATGACGCGGACAACGTGCTGACGGCCTGCACGGACGCGACGACGGGCCAGAAGGTGAACAAGCAGCAGTACTTCCTACCGCTGCTGGCGCGCAGCAACTGGCGCGCCTGCAACCTGGCGGCGAAGTACGGCTTCAAGTGCGCGGACGCCTTCGCGGAGATGATGGCGTCGGACTACGACCGCAACGGCGACGGCCAGGTGGATTCCGCGGCCATCGCGTACCGCGCCGGTGAGACCGAGGACGCCTACGTGCAGCGCATCAGCGTCACCCTGCGCGGCACGCTGCGCGACGCGAACGGCCACCTGGCGAACAGCAGCACCAGCTACGACTACATCCAGTCGGACAACACGCACCCGACGTACACGGGCTCCACCATCAGCGTGAACATCTTCTCCGGCTCCGGCTCCGGCTCGGCGGCGCCGACCTACACCGACGGCCAGGTCGTCGACGGCAAGAACCCGGACTGGAACAAGTTCGGCCACGAGCGCATGGGCTGGAGCATCTCCACGTTCGACCCTGCGACGCCGTGAGCTGAAGCGGCATCCGCAGCACCAGGGCCTCCGACCCATGAAAGGGTCGGGGGCCTTGTCACAGGTGGAGCATGGGGGCGCTCGGGCCCACGGCCTGCTGCTCGTCCGACCTGCGGGCCCTTTTTCGTTCGAGGACGAATGATCAGCCCCCATGCAACGAGGGTTTGACGTCGTCGAACCGAAGCGTTAGACACTGCACCCCCGCGCAACGAACCGCTGGCCCCCGGGCCTCGGACCGTGAGCGGGGGAAGAAAAGGATCGATGAAGGTTGTTGATCCTGAACGCGGTGAAGAGGTAGAAGCCGCGCCCCTCCCTTCGAAGCCCGCGCACTGGCGCGGAAGGCACTTCGGAGAGAGCGCAGCACCGACAACGAAATAGGGCAGTCAACAAGCGAGTTGACAGCGAACGCGGCGAAGAGATAGAAGCCGCGCCCCACCGAAAAGAGCAGTCCGGCAGGCAACACTCCGGACGGCAGGCGGTGAAGGAAGCTGACAGCAAGCGGTTGACAGGGAAGACGGCGCTGAAGTAGAAGCCGCTCCCCTTCGAAAAATCGGCGGAAGTCACTGGACGGCGCCGAGAAAGTTCGAAGCAGCCCGCAGGACGCAAAAGCGAAGTTGACGCTGACTGCGAACTGAAATAGAAGCTGCAACCCCGCCGGTTGCAAAGAAACCGGCAAGCAACAAAGCCGCAACAAGCGGCTCGGTCTTTGAAAACCAAATAGCAAGCCCAAGCAGTAATGGATTGCGGAAACCGCAGTCAATTTTTTGAGGGCATCTTCACCTTGAGAGGCAGCGCTGAAAAGCGCAGCGGAGAGGGAAGTGCCGACGAATCAGCGAGCCGAGACTCCTTAGCCGGGTCTCGGGGAACGCCGGTTCAAGCAAACCAAGAAAACAATTGGAGAGTTTGATCCTGGCTCAGAACGAACGCTGGCGGCGTGCCTAACACATGCAAGTCGAGCGCGAATAGGGGCAACCCTTAGTAGAGCGGCGCACGGGTGCGTAACACGTGGATAATCTGCCTGGATGCCTGGGATAACCAGTCGAAAGATTGGCTAATACCGGATAAGCCCACGGTCTCTTCGGAGACTGAGGGAAAAGGTGGCCTCTGTATACAAGCTATCACAACCAGATGAGTCCGCGGCCCATCAGCTAGTTGGCGGGGTAATGGCCCACCAAGGCGACGACGGGTAGCTGGTCTGAGAGGACGATCAGCCACACTGGAACTGAGACACGGTCCAGACTCCTACGGGAGGCAGCAGTGGGGAATTTTGCGCAATGGGCGAAAGCCTGACGCAGCAACGCCGCGTGTGTGATGAAGGTCTTTGGATTGTAAAGCACTTTCGACCGGGACGAAAACCCGAAGGCTAACATCCTTCGGCTTGACGGTACCGGGAGAAGAAGCACCGGCTAACTCTGTGCCAGCAGCCGCGGTAATACAGAGGGTGCAAGCGTTGTTCGGAATTATTGGGCGTAAAGCGCGTGTAGGCGGCTTTGCAAGTCGGGTGTGAAAGCCCTCAGCTCAACTGAGGAAGTGCGCCCGAAACTGCAGAGCTTGAGTGCCGGAGAGGGTGGCGGAATTCCCCAAGTAGAGGTGAAATTCGTAGATATGGGGAGGAACACCGGTGGCGAAGGCGGCCACCTGGACGGTAACTGACGCTGAGACGCGAAAGCGTGGGTAGCAAACAGGATTAGATACCCTGGTAGTCCACGCCGTAAACGATGAGAACTAGGTGTCGTGGGAGTTGACCTCCGCGGTGCCGTAGCTAACGCATTAAGTTCTCCGCCTGGGAAGTACGGTCGCAAGACTAAAACTCAAAGGAATTGACGGGGGCCCGCACAAGCGGTGGAGCATGTGGTTTAATTCGACGCAACGCGCAGAACCTTACCTGGTCTTGACATCCTCGGAATCCTTCAGAGATGAGGGAGTGCCCGCAAGGGAACCGAGAGACAGGTGCTGCATGGCTGTCGTCAGCTCGTGTCGTGAGATGTTGGGTTAAGTCCCGCAACGAGCGCAACCCTCGCCTTTAGTTGCCACGCAAGTGGATCTCTAGAGGGACTGCCGGTGTTAAACCGGAGGAAGGTGGGGATGACGTCAAGTCCTCATGGCCTTTATGACCAGGGCTACACACGTGCTACAATGGCCGGTACAGAGCGCTGCAAACCCGCGAGGGGGAGCTAATCGCAGAAAACCGGTCTCAGTTCAGATTGGAGTCTGCAACTCGACTCCATGAAGGCGGAATCGCTAGTAATCGCAGATCAGCACGCTGCGGTGAATACGTTCCCGGGCCTTGTACACACCGCCCGTCACACCATGGGAGTCGATTGCTCCAGAAGTCATCTCACCAAGAGATGCCCAAGGAGTGCTCGGTAACTGGGGTGAAGTCGTAACAAGGTAGCCGTAGGGGAACCTGCGGCTGGATCACCTCCTTTCTAAGGAGACCGGGTGTTGGACTCAGCCTTCGGGCGAGTAGGCAACACCAGCAGCCTTCGGGCTGTCAGGTCTAACTAGGTCAATGTTTCCGGTAAACAATCCATTATGAACTTCGGGCTTGCTGTTTGGTTTTGAAGGACCGAGCGAAGGCGGCTCGGCTCTTTGAGAATGAAGGACGCTGTAGGGTTCGCCGATGCTTTAGCCCCCTGGGCCTATAGCTCAGCTGGCTAGAGCGCGCGCCTGATAAGCGCGAGGTCGGTGGTTCAAGTCCACCTAGGCCCACCACTCTTCTCCCTCACTGGAGGGAAGACAAAGAGTGCTTGGTGCTGACGCGAGAGTCGGGGCTGTAGCTCAGCTGGGAGAGCGCCAGCTTTGCAAGCTGGATGTCGTCGGTTCGAACCCGATCAGCTCCACAAGTTTCCTGGAAGTCGCAGGGACGTTCTTTGACAAGTGCATACGAAGGGTAAGTTGCAATTTCTGCTGAGTGAAGTTCTCAACAGAAGTGCCGACTTCGAAATGAGTCTCACCAGGCGCCGCGAGGCAGCCGGGTGGGGCAAAAGCGAAGTCTCCCACACAAGAAGAAGCAGTGAAGAGAACAGCAAAGTAATTAAGTCTTCCGGGCCTGCTGCGAAGAGCAGGGGTCTGGGCCTTGGTCACGAGTTTCGACAATCCGCCGGGAGGCGGGCGTGACGACAAGAGATCAGGGCAAGTAAGCTACTAAGGGCGTGCGGTGGATGCCTAGGTGCCAAGAGGCGATGAAGGACGTGGGTGGCTGCGAAAAGCTTCGGGGAGTTGCCAACCAAACGTTGATCCGGAGATGTCCGAATGGGGAAACCCAGCGCGGCGAATAGCTGCGTTACTGCAACCTGAATCCATAGGGTTGCAGAGCAAACCAGGGGAAGTGAAACATCTCAGTACCCTGAGGAAGAGAAAACAACGAGTGATTCCCAAAGTAGTGGCGAGCGAAATGGGAAGAGGCCAAACCAACGTCATGCAAATGGCGGTGGGGTAGCGGGTCCGCGGTAGGACTCTGACAGGCTAGTGGAAGCGTCCTGGAAAGACGCACCAAAGAGCGTGATAGTCGCGTACACGAAAGCCAGTTGGAGCTGAGCGGGTTACCCAAGTAAGACGGGACACGTGCAATCCTGTCTGAATCTGCCGGGACCATCCGGTAAGCCTAAATACTCCTTGGCGACCGATAGTGAACAAGTACCGCGAGGGAAAGGTGAAAAGAACCCCGGTGAGGGGAGTCAAAAGAACCTGAAACCGCATGTCTACAAGCAGTTCGAGCACTACGGCGCAAGCCAGTGCGAGAGCGTACCTTTTGCATCATGATTCGGCGACTTAATATACGTAGCGAGGCTAAGCCGATAGGTGGAGCCGGAGCGAAAGCGAGTCCGAATAGGGCGCTAAGTTGCGTGTATTATAACCCGAAGCGGGGTGATCTACACATGGCCAGGTTGAAGTGCGGGTAACACCGCATGGAGGACCGAACTCATGAAAGTTGAAAATTTCTGGGATGAGCTGTGTGTAGGGGTGAAAGGCCAATCAAACTCCGTGATAGCTGGTTCTCCCCGAAAGATATTTAGGTATCGGCTCGGGTAATTCAATGCCGGAGGTAGAGCACTGAAACGGCTAGGGGTCTCACCAGATTACCAAACCGTATCAAACTCCGAATGCCGGCAATTGTTATCCCGGGACGCAGTCAGTGGGTGATAACGTCCATTGGCAAGAGGGGAATAACCCAGACCGACAGCTAAGGCCCCCAAATCTAGTCTAAGTGAACACTAGAAAGGATGTGGCAGGTCATTGACAACCAGGAGGTTGGCTTAGAAGCAGCCATCCTTTAAAGAAAGCGTAATAGCTCACTGGTCAAGACAGGCCGCGCCGAAAATGTAACGGGGCTCAAGACTAGTGCCGAAGCTTCGGGTCATGCATGTTTGGCATGCATGGCGGTAGGGGAGCGTCCCAGTTGCAGCGAAGGTAGACCGAAAGGGCTGCTGGAGCGACTGGGAGTGCTGATGCCGAAATGAGTAGCGATAAAGGGGGTGAGAAACCCCCTCGCCGTAAACCCAAGGTTTCCTGGGTCAAGTTAATCTTCCCAGGGTTAGCCGGGTCCTAAGCCGAGGCCGAAAGGCGTAGGTGATGGCAAGCAGGTTAATATTCCTGCGCCATCTTGCAGACGTTGAACTGAGGGAGGACGGAGAAAGCTAGGCGAGCTGACCGGTGGTTGCGTCAGTCTAAAGGCGTAGGGGTGTCGCGTACGAATAAAGGCGCGGCAGTCATCCCCGAGACCCCATGGCGCCCCGCAAGGGGTAAGTCGCTGATGCTCGGCTTCCAAGAAAAGTCCCGCAGGGAGTCTGCAGGGTGTCCGTACCGCAAACCGACACAGGTGGGTGAGGAGAAAATCCTAAGGCGCTTGAGAGAACTCTCCTCCAAGGAACTAGGCAAATTTCCACCGTAACTTCGGAAGAAGGTGGGCCTCTGGTAGGTGTAGGCGTACAGCCGAAGCCGAGAGAGGTTGCAGAGAAATGGCGGTAGCGACTGTTTACCAAAAACACAGGACTCTGCGAAGGCGACAAGCCGACGTATAGGGTCTGACTCCTGCCCGGTGCTGGAAGGTTAAGGGGATTCGTCAGCCGCAAGGCGAAGCGATGATCCGAAGCCCCAGTAAACGGCGGCCGTAACTATAACGGTCCTAAGGTAGCGAAATTCCTTGTCGGGTAAGTTCCGACCTGCACGAATGGAGTAACGACTTCCGCACTGTCTCGGAGAGGGACTCAGCGAAATTGAAATAGCTGTGCCGATGCAGTTTACCCGCAGCAAGACGGAAAGACCCCGTGAACCTTTACTACAACTTGACAGTGACACTAGGGATTGACTGTGTAGGATAGGTGGGAGCCTTTGAAGCCGGGCCGCTAGGTTCGGTGGAGGCAACGGTGAAATACCACCCTGTTGATTTCTGGTGTCTAACCATGTCTCGTCAGCCGGGACTGGGACACTGTCTGGTGGGTAGTTTGACTGGGGCGGTCGCCTCCCAAAAAGTAACGGAGGCGCGCGATGGTTCCCTCAGCCCGATTGGAAACCGGGCGTCGAGTGCAATGGCATAAGGGAGCTTGACTGCGAGACCGACAGGTCGAGCAGGTGCGAAAGCAGGTCATAGTGATCCGGTGGTCCTGAATGGAAGGGCCATCGCTCAACGGATAAAAGGTACTCCGGGGATAACAGGCTTATCTCCCCCAAGAGTTCACATCGACGGGGAGGTTTGGCACCTCGATGTCGGCTCATCGCATCCTGGGGCTGGAGCAGGTCCCAAGGGTTTGGCTGTTCGCCAATTAAAGCGGTACGCGAGCTGGGTTCAAAACGTCGTGAGACAGTTTGGTCCCTATCTGCTGTGGGCGTAGGATACTTGAGAGGCTCTGACCTTAGTACGAGAGGACCGGGTTGGAGGCACCGCTGGTGTACCAGTTGTCTCGCCAGAGGCATCGCTGGGTAGCCATGTGCCGATTGGATAACCGCTGAAAGCATCTAAGCGGGAAACCGACCTCAAGACCAGGTATCCCGGGCGCAAGCCCCTGAAGACTCGTGGAAGACTACCACGTTGATAGGCTGGGTGTGTAAGCGCGGTAACGCGTTAAGCTAACCAGTACTAATAAGTCGAGCGGCTTACTTCCCCCCTTCTCTTGCATGCCCCCTCGTGGGGAGTAAGGGACTCGGGGCCAAGGCCGAGGCCAGGACGCGTACGTCGCGTCCGCCCGGAAGACAGCTATTCTCAAACGCGCTTCTTCAACTTCTGAAGAGGC